>NZ_JACOQG010000001.1:0-334536 GCF_014297245.1 Blautia difficilis
TTAAAACAATTTTTGCAAAAAAAATTGTTGAGTTATATGAACAGCTTAAAACAAGTATGAATAAAAGAAATAGGGCTTTTGTAAAGCAGTATAAAGATTGGATGAAAGCAACGGAAATTCAACTGTTGTTTATTCGTGATAATATATCAGCAGTTTTGGAACTTCCAGATGAAACTGTAAATTTATTTTATAAGGCACTTATATATCTGGAAAGGGAAGCTGTAGATGAGATAAAAAGAGCTGAAAAAATATATTCAATTCTCTTGAAGAGTAATCCAGGTAATTATGCTGTTAATGCAAATTTGTTTATTTCAGAAGTTAGAGTATGTGTTCAATCTTCTGGCAAGGAGCGCAAAAAGTATTACATTCTTGCGAAAGAAAGTCTTTTGGAAATTAAACAGCGGTTTAATTTGGAGAAGATTGATTCATTGTTGATATATGCAAATGCATTGTATCTTTTTGAAGAAATGAGAGAATATGGAGAATTATGGAAAATCTGCGAGGAAATGCCATACAAATTTTGGATGGATATTTCTTGTGCGCGCTATATTATTTCTGCATATATTCAAAGTAACAGTTTTGATAAAGCCTATAAATTAGTAAATTCTTTACAAAGTTATTATGGTATGACAGATGAGCTTAAAAAGTTGAAACGTCAGATCGAAGATAAAAAAATACCAGAAATGAAGGAACCTGCCGGTGTCCAGTATGAAAGTGATAATGTTATGGCTATAATAGAAGCGGTAAAAAATGCTCACTGCCTGACTGTGATTGATACTGCTAAGTTATACTTTCGTGGAAAACAGGTGAAAAATCTGGTGAAGTCTCATTTGCTGTGCCTGATGCTGGAGACAACGTCTTTGGTATCACAATATTGTGATTATTTAAGAGTAAACGGAAAAGCAGCATCAGAAGATAGTTATAATAAAATGATTATGATCTTGTTTAATCAAAAATATGAGGAACTTTATGATTATAGAATGAGGGATCAGACTCAGGAGGGTACTGCTACAGATCAATTGCAGAATGAAAGACAAAGTGTTGGACATGTAGATCTTTGGATTAATCATAATTCAGCATCTATGAGCGTTGTTGAGGGAATTAAGATTACATCAATCAATAGAGCAAACTTGATAAAGCATATAGGCAAAATTTTCGGCTATAGCTATATTCAGGCACCAGCCCATTTCCTGGTAATTTATGCGGATGTTAATGATATTGATAAGACTTGGAAGCGGTATAATGCGTTTTTAAAAGAGTTAAAAGATTCATCTGAACTTTATTGGAAAATCAGCAAATTAATACCAAGAGAGGAGATTGAGGTAATTCAGAATAACATAAGGATGGAAAAATATGTTTGCATGACAGAACATCATTATGGAGACAGATATGTTAATATTTACCATATTATGATAGACATAAAAAAGCATCCAGAAAAACTTCAGGCAAAAACCGTTCGAAATAAAAGATAATTGGAACCAAGAGTACACGGGCCAGACCCTACGAGATACGAACACAAGTCGAATTTGAGGTAAATGGAGATAAAATTGAAGCTATTTACATAATCCCCGGATGAACTCATAATATTATTAATCTGTCTCATACTGAAGATATTTGTTCTGTCAGATGATAGAATCAAACTATAGTAAGAGAGTTGTAGCCTCCGGCTTGAGTGACAGCTCCAGAAAGGAGTCTGAAAAGCATGAGAAGATTTGTGAACCCAAACAGCAGTGCGTTTCAGGTTGCTCTTAACTCCCGAATATATGTGGAAAACTGAGTATCCATTGTTGAAATAAAAGTATCTACAATTTTCATGATCAGGCGAATTCCGGCCAGTGCGATCACAACAAGGGCAAGCACAACAGAGATTGTTTCTCAAAATATCCAATTACGACAAAAATTTCTTTTCGAATGTTGTCCAATATAGTATAATAATTTCCACAAACTTTTGAGAGGGGAAATTGGTATGAAGAAAAAACTATTGGCGTATTTTCTTGTATTTGCGTTTGCATCCACCAGTGTTTTATCTGGTTCTGTCATAAGCTATGGACAGAATGATGCTGAGGTTTCAGATTCAGTGAATGAAATGGAGGAATTCAGTGATGGCAGTACATCTGAATTAAGTCTGTCAAATGATATGGTAATTCCGAATGCAGGAGAGTCTGCATATGCTTACAGTGACACAGCCACTTCTAACGGAATTACATTAAAAGTCGAATGGAATGCTCCCGTATTAGGGCAGCCCACTGTATTTCATGTTTCCGCAGAAGGCGGCAGTGGCAATTATTTATTTCGTATGGACGCGCCATCCTATTCTGATCCGGGAGTATTTCAGTACGAATCTGTTGCTGATCCCAGTCGAGGTGAGTGGCTGAACTATACCTCTGCCTGCAGTTCTCACGACTTTACTTTTACAATGACTGCTTCCGGTACTTATAATTTCAGATTTTATCTTATGGATAAAAATGCCGGCCTTTATTATTTACGTTCCAATACATTTATTTCTGTTTCTGATACTAATTATCCCAGTGTAAATTCAATTATATCATCAGCCGTTGCACAATGCAGCAGTCAGACAGATGGATCAGATTACCAAAAAGCACTGTGGCTCCACGACTGGCTCCTGCAGCAGCTGGATTATGATAATTCACTGAAATATTCTTCAGCAGAAAGTGCTTTAACACGGGGACTGGGTACCTGCCAGGCTTATGAAAGTGCTTATTCACGATTATTGACAGCAGCAGGCATTGAAAATGCAGAAACAAGAGATACCTATGATGGTCATACATGGAATGCCATGAAGCTTGACGGACAGTGGTATCAGGTGGATTGTACCTGGGATGATTCTAAGGATCATTGGTATAATTTTGACCAGACCCGGTTATATTTTGGTCTTTCCGATGAGCTTATGGCTATTGCACATCCCGGACATAGTAAAATCTATACCGAAAGTGGTTATGGTACTCGTTCCACAAGTCTGGCAGACAATTATTTTGTCAGATCAGGGGATGCTGAACTCTGGGCCAAAGCCTATATTACCCGAATCCAGGAAAATCTAAATGCCGGAAAAACGACATTTAGCATTGCTGCTGATAATGCCGCTTATCCGCCAAGTATATCCGGCATCCAGAACGGAATTATTGCTTATGCGCTAAATCATATGGATTGGACTGTGAATGGTAAGAAAGTTACTGTACAGGCATCTGGGGAAGCCAAGCAGTTTACATTTACTGTTGAAGGACTTGCCGCTCCGGTTCCAACCGCAACTCCGGTTCCGACTGTGACCCCAGTTCCTACTACAACTCCGATTCCGACTGCGACCCCAGTTCCTACTGCAACTCCGGTTCCTACTGCAACTCCAGTCCCTACCGCAACTCCGGTTCCTACCGCAACTCCGGTTCCGACTGCAACTCCAGTCCCTACCGCAACTCCGGTTCCTACCGCAACTCCGGTCCCTACCGCAACTCCAAAACCAACTGCGACTCCAAAACCAACTGCAACACCAAAGCCAACTGCAACTCCGAAACCAACTGCGGCTCCAAAGCCAACTGCAACTCCAAAACCAACTGTAACACCAAAACCAACTGCAGCTCCAGTTCCTACTACAGCTGCCCCAAAACCAACTGCAACCCCGATGCCAACTGCAACCCCAAAACCAACTGCAACTCCGGCAGTATCTCCGCTTCCTTCAGGTACTCCGAAACCTGCAGTTACACCGGCTCCTTCTGTCAGTAAGCCTTCCAAGCCTGTAATAACCGGTATTTCCAGCAAATCCAAAAACAAACTGGTCATTACATGGAAGAAGCAAAAAGATGCCAAAGGTTATGAAATTTACAGAAAAACCGGTAAAAAGGGTTCTTACAAAAAAATCAAAGTGATAAAGAAGGGTTCTACTGTAACATATACAAATTTTAAATTAAAGAAAGGTAAAACCTATTATTACAAGATACGTTCATATAAGTATGATACAAATAGTAAAAAAATATACAGCAGCTGGTCTTCGGTAAAAGGTAAAACCAGTAAATAACGATTGATAGATTTTTTGCTATATTGATAAACAAAGCTGATTGAACAGCTTCTTGATAATTGGGAACTCTATGGAAGAAAAAAGAACATATAAAACCCGCAAGCTGAGGACAGAACCAACTGAGGAACATCTGTGGGAGGTGGTTCTGATCTATCAGAAAGTGAAATTTAAAACCTACTCCGGATTACCATTTTCCTATGAAGTACGAAAAGGAAGAAATGGACAATACACGAAAGAACTATGGATTGACCGCCGGGAGAAGAGTAAGAGTCTGGCATGGAGTTCTGTTCGCCTTGCCTTTCATAATATAAGAGAGATGGGAGCGGTCGTTGACCGTCCCAAATCTCTGGGTGATATCCGAGGTGTGACTTACATCTATGGAATGTTTTACCGGTTTGGTCTGATTGATGTACCGGATGATGTAAAAGAGAAAATGAAAAGCTAATTCAGATTTACGGATCAATATATCAGATGGGGATTAACTCCCATCTGATATATTTTTTTACCGAATCAAGCAAATAACAGCGCAAACTGTAAACCGGCTAAATAAAAAAAGTTGACAATTGAATCTTCGTGTTTTAAAATAGTAAACCATAAAACATATGGAGGTTTACAAATGACTAAAACAAAAAGCATGATCTATTGCGGTCTTTTTACGGCGTTGATTGCAGCAGGTGCGTTTATTAAAATCCCTGTACCTGTAGTTCCCTTTACACTGCAGTACCTGTTTACTATGCTTGCCGGACTGTTTCTGGGGTCCAGAAGGGGCATGATTTCTGTGGTTGCCTATATGCTGCTGGGGCTGGCAGGACTTCCGATTTTTTCGGAAGGCGGTGGAATCTGGTATATTTTCAAGCCAAGCTTCGGTTATATTATAGGGTTCTGCCTGGGAACATATGTAACCGGACTTATTGCAGAGCGTCTTAAGCAGAAGACAGTTTTTCGCTATTTACTTGCAAATCTGGCAGGTCTGATGATCGTCTATACCTGTGGAATGGTTTATTACTATGTGATTTGTAATTATGTAATCGATACACCGATTGGAATCTGGCCGCTGATTCTTTATTGTTTTCTTCTTGCTGTACCCGGTGACATTGCATTAAGTGTCCTGGGTGCTGTCATTGCAAAGCGTGTCAGACCGGTGGTGCTTCAATATCTTTTTGATTCAAAATCAAATGTCAGACTGGAAAGGGAGGAGCTTGCAAAATGAATCCACTTATTTTAGCACAGGAAATTATTGATGGACGCAGAATTACAAGTGAAGATGATCTTTCTTTTTTTCTCACCTGTGATTTAGATGAATTATGTGAAGGAGCAGACCGCATCCGTGAAGTATATATAGGCGATAAGGTGGATCTCTGTTCTATCATCAATGGACGCAGCGGCAGATGTCCGGAGGACTGCAAATATTGTGCCCAGTCAGTACACCACCATACTTCCTGCGAAATCTATGATTTTCTTCCGGAGGAAAAGATTCTGGAAGCATGTAAAATGAATGAAGAGGAGGGCGTTGATCGTTTTTCCATTGTCACTGCAGGAAAGGCTCTGACCGGAAAAGAATTTGATCAGGCGATCCACGCCTATGAAACCATGCATAAGGAATGTAATATTGATCTCTGTGCTTCCATGGGATTTCTTTCTTCTGAGCAGCTGCATCGTCTTCATGAAGCCGGAGTAACCAGTTACCATCATAATATTGAGACTTCAAGGAGAAATTTTCCTAATATATGTACGACACATACATACGATATGAAAATTGAAACTCTGAAAAAGGTAAAGGCAGAAGGAATGTGTGCATGTTCCGGCGGTATCATAGGAATGGGAGAGACCTGGGAGGATCGTCTGGATATGGCAGTCAGCCTTGCGGAGCTGGGGATTGATTCTATTCCGATCAATACATTGATGCCCATTCCGGGAACACCTTTGGAACACCTTGATCAGCTTTCAGAGCAGGATATCCTCCGGACAATCGCCTTCTTCCGTTATATTAATCCTGAGGCTAATATCCGTCTTGCTGCCGGACGGGCGCTTCTTACCAATGACGGGGAAACTGCCTTTAAATCCGGAGCCTCCGCTACAATAACAGGGAATATGCTGACTACCGTTGCCTGTGCAACCATCCGCAGCGACCGAAAAATGCTCTCTGATATGGGCAGAAATGTAACACCAGAATATTGGAAGGAAGTGGAAGAATCATGAGTAAAGCAGTATTTATTACAGGAACAGGAACAGACATGGGAAAAACCTATCTCTCAGGACTGATCGTAAAAAAACTGGCACAGGCAGGAAAAAATCCGGCTTATTATAAAGCTGCAATGAGCGGAAATGACCGGCGTACAGATGGAAGCCTGATCCCGGGCGATGCACTTTTTGTTAAAGAGATGTCTGGTATTCCTCAGTCTCTGGATGATATGTGCCCGTATGTATATGAAAATGCCTGGTCTCCTCATCTGGCTTCAAGGGTTGAGGGCAATCCGGTGGATCTTGAGGTTGTGCGAAGAGGATTTCTGAAGGCAGCAAATGATTATGAATATATTACTATGGAAGGAAGTGGCGGTATCCTCTGTCCGCTCTGTTTTGATGAACGCAAAATCCAACTTGAAGATGTGATAAGAGAGTTTGAGCTTTCCAGTATTCTGGTGGCAGATGCAGGGCTTGGTACAATAAACAGTGTTGTATTGACTGCGGAATATATGAAAGCCCATTCCCTTCCCATCAAAGGTATTATTTTTAATCATTACCATCCCGGAAATATTATGGAAGAGGATAATATTGCTATGTGCCAGCATATGACTGGTCTTCCGGTTATCGCAAAAGTACAGGATAATGCGAAGAATCTGGAGATAGATGCAGATGCGCTGGCAGAATTTTATGATGAGGTGAAAATCAAATGATATGGTATCCCTATGAACAAATGAAAACAATGAAAGCTCCCTATAAGATTCTGGATGCGGAGGGTGTACATCTTTATACAAAAGATCAGAAGCTGATAGACTCCATATCTTCCTGGTGGTGTATGATCCATGGATATAAGCATCCGGAACTGACAGAAGCGATCAAGGAACAGGCAGACCGTTTTTGTCATGTAATGCTTGGGGGACTGACACATGAGCCGGTGGAAAAGCTTTCTGCGAAGCTGCAGGAATTTCTGCCAGGTGATCTGGATTATTGCTTTTTTTCAGATTCCGGAAGTGTTGCAGTGGAAGTCTCACTTAAAATGGCCCTTCAATACAACACCAATCAGGGAAGAAAGCGTCCGTTAGTGCTGGCTCTTGAACATGCATATCATGGAGATACCTTTAAGGCAATGGAAGTTGGTGATGACGAGGATTATCATTTCGCTTTTGACAAAAAAGAGGGTGTTGTCCATATTCCCACTGAGATCCCGGCCCTGGAGGAGGCATTTGAACAGTATCATGACCGTCTGAACTGCTTTATTGTGGAGCCTCTTTTACAGGGAGCAGGAGGAATGCGGATGTATGATATTTCATTCCTGAAGAGAGCAAGAGAGTTGTGTGACCAGTATGATGTTCTTTTGATTTTTGACGAGGTTGCAACCGGATTTGGCCGCACAGGGAACCGCTTTGTGGCAGATCTTGTTCTGCCGGATATCCTGGTTCTTGGAAAGGCACTTACAGGAGGATATATTGGTCATGCTGTCACTGTGGCAAATCACAAGGTATTTGATGCCTTTTACAGTGATGATGACAGACTTGCCTTGATGCATGGTCCTACTTTTATGGGAAACCCGCTGGCATGTGCTGTGGCTTTGAAGGGGATTGAGATTTTTGAGCGTGAAGATTATATGAGTAAAATCCGTCATATTGAACAGGTTTCACGTAGTGAGATGGAAGCATTCACAGATCCACGGATCAAAGAAGTCCGCATCATGGGTGGCTGCGTGTGCGTGGAGGTTCATGATCCCAGGGATCTGGAAGGCTTCCAGCAGTTTGCTTATGAGCGGGGTGTGTTCAGCAGGCCATTTTTGAACTATATGTACTCTATGGTTCCATATGTGATCAGGGACGAGGAGCTTATAAGAATTTTTGATGTGATGAAGGAATGGTTTAGAGAGATATAAATAAAAACTACTGTATAAAGCCTCAAAAGGTTCAGGCTTATATACAGTAGTTTTTTGTGTTTTAGAGCGCCTGCAGTTTGTCAATAATCTCCTGGATCTCAGCCCGTGAGAATCCACCAAAGCTACACAGAGAACGAAGGGGCATGGAATCTGTCATTGCTGCTACCATTTCTTCAGTGATAGCTTCAGCAGCAGATTCGGAAGCTGTGTCTGAACCGCCGTTCATTGCAGCGAGGTATCTGGAAGTCAGTTCTTTTGCTGCTTCTTTTGTGTTTGGATTATTGAAAAGTTCACCCAGTGTTGTGTTCATATGAATATGCATGGGAATTACCTGGCTGCTGGAGAGTTCAATGGTTTCAGAGAGACGGATATCTCTGGAGGACGCACCGATCAGAATCTCATATTTGCCGCTTGCAGCATACCAGTCCTGTAATTGGGTGTTGTACCATGCAAAGCTGCGCTTATCCAGTTCCATAGTAACTGTTTTTGTTTCGCCAGGAGCAAGCTGGACTTTTTCAAAGCCTTTCAGTTCTTTTTCCGGACGGATCGTGGATGCTGTCATGTCTTTCACATAAAGCTGGACAGCTTCTTTTCCTGCAACGTTTCCTGTATTTGTTACATCTACAGAAACAGTGATGGTATCTTTTTCTGTTGGATTTGTGTTGGAAATCTGCAGATTGCTGTATGCAAAAGTAGTATAAGAGAGTCCGTATCCAAATGGATAGGCAACTTCCATCTGCTTGGTATCATAATAACGATATCCTACAAATACACCTTCACGATATTCCACTTTATCGCCACCGCCGAAGTTCAGGTAGGATGGATTGTCAGCCAGCTTCACCGGAATTGTTTCAGCCAGTTTACCGCTTGGATTCACAATACCATAGAGGATATTTGCAACAGCAGCTCCGCCTGCCTGTCCGCCAAGGTAAGCTTCCAGAATACCTTTCACATCATTGATCCATGGCATTTCCACAGGAGAACCATTGTGAAGAACGACCACAGTATTTGGCTGAACTTCCAGGATCTCACCAATAAGACGGTTTTGGCATTCAGGCAGTCTCATATGAGAACGGTCATATCCTTCAGACTCGAAACTGTCCGGAAGTCCGGCGAAGATCACAACCTTATCAGCAGCTTTTGCAGCCTGAACTGCTTCAGCAGCCAGCTTTTCATCATATAAATCTTTATCAGCAGGAAATCCTTCTGCGTAAGTAACCTGTGAATCAGCAGGAACAGATTCCAGTGCATTGGCAATTTTAAAACAGTTAATATGAGAACTTCCGCCGCCCTGGAAACGCGGTTTTTTGGCAAAACCACCTACAAAAGCTACTTTTTCAGAGGCTTTCAGAGGCAGAATCTGGTCTGTGTTTTTCAGAAGAACCATAGATTCTTCTGCAATACGGCGTGCCTCTTCATGGTCTTTTTCCATAGTAAATTCCTGTGGTGTGCGGTGGTCGGCATATTTGTAAATAATATTCAGGATACGTTCTACAGCCTGATCCAGAACTTCTTCTTTCAGAGTACCATTCTTTACAGCTTCCATGATCAGAGCATCGTTTGTTCCGTTGGAACCAGGCATCTCCAGTTCCAGTCCGGCCTCCAGACCCTTCACACGGTCATTGACAGCACCCCAGTCAGACATAACATATCCTTCAAATCCCCAGTCATTGCGGAGAACATCGGTAAGAAGCCATTTGTTCTCGGAAGCAAAAGTACCGTTAATCTGATTGTAGGAGCACATAAAGGTATATGGCTGAGCCTTTTTTACTGCAGTTTCAAATGCAGGGAAATAAATTTCGCGGAGTGTTCTTTCATCTGCTTCGGAAGAATTGCTCATGCGGTGATATTCCTGATTGTTAGCTGCAAAATGCTTGATGGAAGTTCCCACATTCTGGGACTGCACACCATTGATAAATGCAGCAGCGATTTCACCTGCAAGGTATGGATCTTCTGAATAGTATTCGAAGTTTCTTCCACAGAGAGGAGATCGTTTAATATTGACAGCAGGTCCTAAGACAACAGATACGTCATTTGCCTGAGCTTCTCTGCCAATAGTTTCGCCCATGGCTTCCATTAAGCTACGGTCAAAAGAACAGGCACTTAAAGCAGCAGGAGGGAAACAGACTGCTTTGATACTGTCGTTCATTCCAAGATGATCTCCTTTGTCATCCTGTTTACGAAGCCCGTGAGGACCGTCGCTTACCATTACCTCCGGGATTCCAAGTCTTTCCACGCTCTTCAGATGCCAGAAATCAAGACCTGAGCACATACCTGCTTTTTCTTCCAGAGTCATCTGGCTGATGATTTTTTTTAAATCACGATTCATAATAAATTCCTCCATAAGTTGAATATATGTTGAACAGATTGTTTGTATTGCCTTTATCTGGACTATATCACCTGTAAATGATAAAATATAGTAAAATATTGCTATAAATAACAAAATATTGCTGTATATGTGAGAGGAATAAAGATGCAGGAGAAAAATAAGAAATATAACGAAAAAGAACAACAGATCGCAGAGAACCGAAGCAGGAATACTTTATTTGAGAGACGTGAGAATTTACAGAAACATGAATCTTATGCAAGTGAGCGTCGGCAGTATGATGCTATCAGGAATGGTCAGACAGACAGAATACAGTCCGTTTTTCAGATCACACCGGATGGAACTCCTGGAATCCTGTCCAGAAATGAACTGCGAAACAGTAAAAATATGTTTATCGCAGGAATTACGCTGTTTACCAGAGCTGCGATTGAAGGTGGCGTACCTGAAGAAACTGCTTATGCATTAAGCGACGGTTATATTCAGACAGTAGAAGAGTGCACCAGTAAATCTTCTATAGAAAAGTTATTACAAAAAGCAGCCCTGAGATTTACCCAGGAAGTGCAAAAGTCCGGAATGAGACATTACAGCAGAGAAATTGAAGCGGCAGTAAAATATATTCATCTTCATCTGCATGCTTCTATCACACTGGAAGAAACTGCAGAGGCAGCAGGGATCAGTGCCAGTTATCTTTCCAGATTATTTAAAAAAGAAACAGGAATGTCTATTGTAGATTATATTCAGAAGGAACGGATAGAAGCTGCCTGTAATATGCTGACCTATTCAGATTATACAGCAGCACAGATCAGTGAATATCTTTGCTTTTCCACACAGAGCTATTTTATAAAAATCTTCAAAAAATATACAGGTACCACACCTGCAAAATATAAAAAATATAAAGTTCAGGACTGGAAATAATATTCATATTCTCGTATGCCTGTTTTCTGTTTTGCCAGATGTATTGTAAAAAAATATAAAAAAGGGATTGACAAATAAAAGCAAAGATTGTATAGTATCCATATCAAATAAATATGAAAACAAGGAAATAAAAAATCGTCATCAAGCGGGGATTCGCAATTCGCTTCGTAGTTGAAACAGGGGACTTGCTTGATTCGATTAAAAATCAGATAAGAAGGTGACAAGATATGAAACAAATCCTATGTTTCGGCGACTCCAATACATACGGTTTAATCCCGGGAACATCTGATCAGAGATATGGATGGGGTATCCGCTGGACCAGCATATTAGATGATAAGGTAAGTGCAAAAGGCTACAGAGTGATCGAAGAAGGTCTCTGCGGAAGAACCACAGTATTTGATGATCCATTCCGCACGGAAAGAAGAGGAACAGAAATGCTCCCGGCAATCCTTGAAAGCCACAGACCGGTAGACACCATTGTTCTTATGCTTGGTACCAATGACTGTAAGAGCGTATACAGCGCAACTCCGGAGGTGATCGGACAGGGCATTGAACAGCTTCTTGATCAGATCAAGGCTGTAAATCCGGATGCTAAAATATTGCTGGTATCTCCCATCTACCTTGGAGAGAGAATCTGGGAAGAGGATTTTGATCCGGAATTCGATAAGAATTCTATTGAAGTGTCACGGAATCTGCCCCGGGTGTATGAGAAAATTGCCAGAAGAAGAAATGTTTCATACCTTCCGGCTTCAGAATTTGCCCAGTCTGATGAAGCAGATCAGGAGCATCTGGATAAACTGGGACATAGCAGACTTGCAGATGCAATTTATGAAAAGCTTGCAGTATGACGCCTGAAATGTTATGACAGTTCACGGATGTGCAGATGTAACGCTTTACCCAGGTCAAGTAAACGTCTGCTTTAACTACAAAAAGCAGTAAATTTTAATATTTATCTGACTTATAAAAAGGAATAAGCGGCACCAGCGTTCAAGCCGTTAATTAGGACGGTAAATCATAATAATAGAAGGAGAAGAAAGTAACCATGGATTTTGAGTTTATCCGCGAGCAGACACCTCTTTATGTTGAGGCTGCAAAGCTTACCCTTCACATGGCAGTGATTGGTGTGTTGCTTGCTATTGTGGTTGGGCTTATCTGCAGCATGATTAAGTATTTCAGGATTCCTGTACTTCGTCAGATCGTGGAATGTTACATTGAACTGTCCAGAAATACCCCATTGCTGATCCAGTTGTTTTTTCTGTATTTCGGTCTTCCCAAAATAGGGATTGTACTCAGTTCCGAACAGTGTGCTATCTCCGGACTGGCATTTCTGGGAGGCAGCTACATGGCAGAGGCCTTCAGGAGCGGTCTGGACAATGTTCCGCCCATTCAGGTGGAATCTACATTAAGTCTTGGAATGAGTAAGAGTCAGGTATTTACAAACATTATCCTGCCTCAGGCGGTATCTAATTCCATCCCTGCATTTTGTGCAAATGCTATCTTTCTTATTAAAGAAACTTCTGTATTTAGTGCAGTTGCACTTGCAGATCTGATGTTTGTGACAAAAGATCTGATCGGAATTTATTACAAAACAGATGAATCCCTGTTTATGTTGGTAATTGCATATCTGATCATACTTTTACCAATTTCACTGATCTGTTCATTTGTAGAAAGGAGAGTCCGCTATGCAGAATATGGGGATTGAGGTTCTTTTTAAAGGAATCAACTCATTAAGACTCTGGCAGGGCTTGTGGGTAACAATAAGGATCGCACTGATTTCTATGGTGCTGTCTGTTATCCTTGGCTTTCTGCTTGGCATGGTAATGAATATTCCAAATAAGATCATCAAATTTATCTGTCGTATTTACCTTGAGATCGTAAGGATCATGCCCCAGCTGGTGCTTTTGTTCCTGGTATATTTCGGAGCAGCCAAGCATCTGGGAATGAATCTTTCCGGGGAAACGGCAGCAGTCATTGTATTTACTTTCTGGGGAACTGCAGAGATGGGCGATCTGGTGCGAAGCGCACTGATCTCCATTCCAAAGCATCAGTATGACAGCGGATATGGTCTTGGCCTGAATAAATGGCAGGTGTACCTTTATATTATCCTTCCCCAGACCATCCGGAGACTTCTTCCATCAGCAGTCAATCTTCTTACCAGAATGATTAAGACTACTTCACTGGCAGCTTTGATCGGTGTGGTAGAAGTATTAAAAGTAGGAAAACAGATTATTGATGCATCCAGATATACAAACCCAACAGCAGCCCTCTGGGTATACGGTGCAGTATTCTTTATGTATTTTATCATATGTTTTCCTTTCTCCAGACTCTCCAGAGTTCTGGAAAAGAAGTTTGCAGACTAATAGAAATGAGGATAAATGAATGGGACAGCCGATTTTAGAAGTAGAGCATTTAAAGAAATCATATGTAAACAATGTTCCTATTCTGGATGATGTTTCTTTCTCCATGCAAAAAGGAGAAGTGGTAGTAATTGTAGGACCTTCCGGATGTGGAAAAAGCACCTTCCTGCGATGTATCAACCGCCTGGAAGAAACGGACAGCGGTGTGCTGAAGCTTGATGGTGTAAGCTATGAAAAAGAAAAAAAGAATATCAGCAAAGTCAGGGAAAAAATTGGAATGGTTTTTCAGAGCTATGATCTTTTCCCAAATATGACAATCTTAAATAATCTTCTTCTGGCACCTTTGAAAGTGCAGAAAAGAAATAAAGAAGAAGTAAAAAAAGAAGCGGAACAGCTTCTGGACAGAGTTGGACTTCTGGATAAGAAAGACAGTTATCCAAGACAGCTGTCCGGTGGTCAGAAGCAGAGAGTTGCCATTGTACGTGCCATGCTGATGCATCCGGAAATTATGCTTCTGGATGAGATCACAGCAGCTCTTGACCCGGAGATGGTAAGGGAAGTACTTCAGGTAGTTCTGGAACTTGCAAAAACAGGAATGACTATGCTGATCGTAACTCACGAGATGGAATTTGCCAGGTCTGTGGCAGACAGAGTGATCTTTATGGATAAAGGAAATATTGTAGAAGAAAATACTCCGGAACAGTTTTTTGACAATCCACAGACAGACAGGGCAAAGCAGTTCCTGAACAGTTTCCATTATGAAACTGTTAAAAAGTAACTATAAAAATTATGATATCATTAAAATTTTTAAGGCATGGAGGAAAAGGACATGAAGAAAAAATTATTAGCAGTTTTATTAGCAACCGGTGTAGCAGCAACAACACTGCTTGGCGGAAGTATTCTGGTAAGTGCAGCAGATGACGGTGGCAACACTGCACAGGCCCGTACTCTGGATGAGATCAAAAAAGATGGAAAGATTAAGATCGGCGTATTCAGTGACAAGAACCCATTCGGATATGTAGATGAAAACGGTGAGGTTCAGGGTTACGATGTTTATTTTGGTAAGAGACTTGCAAAAGACCTTCTGGGAAGCGAAGATGATGTAGAATTTACATATGTAGAAGCAGCAAGCCGTGTTGAATATCTGCAGTCTGCAAAGGTTGATGTGATCCTTGCAAACTTCACAGTAACAGATGAAAGAGCAGAAAAGGTAGATTTTGCACTTCCATATATGAAAGTGGCTCTCGGCGTTGTTTCTCCTGATGATGCACTGATCACAGATGTAAAAGATCTGGAAGGTAAGAAGCTGATCGTGGTAAAGGGAACAACAGCAGAAACATATTTCACAGAAAACTATCCGGATATTGAACTTGTAAAATTTGATGAATATCAGGAAGCTTATGATGCACTTCTTGATGGAAGAGGAGATGCCTTCTCCACAGACAACACAGAGGTACTTGCATGGGCACAGCAGAACAAAGGCTTTTCTGTAGGAATCGAATCTCTGGGTGATATTGATACAATCGCTCCTGCAGTACAGAAAGGAAATGCAGATCTTCTGAACGCGATCAATGATGAAATCAAATCTCTGGCAGAGGAACAGTTCTTCCACAAAGACTTTGAAGAAACTCTGAAACCGGTATATGGCGATAACATTAATCCTGAAGACCTTGTTGTGGAAGGCGGCGTTGTAGACAGTGAAGATGCTGCAGCAGAAGATACAGATACAACAGATGCAGAAGCAGCATCCGATGATACAGAAAACGCAGAAGTAACAGAAGCACCGGAAGAGACAGAAGCAGCAGAAGCTGAATAATAGGGACAAGTATAAAATGGATCATAATTCATATTCTTACAAGTATTGAGTTATAAATAAAATGAGACGCACTTTACAGGAGTTCATTTCTGTGGAGTGCGTTTTGCTTTATTATCCCTGAAATATTATACTCTTAAAATATTATTAAGTATCCTATGGATTAATCTGTGGTTCTATGTTAATATGGTAATACTTATTGAATATTCTCCTGTTTTCTTTTTTGGGTGCATCAAACGGGGAAATATTCGAATGATATTTATGGAGGCGAAACATGGGATACAAAAGAAGAGGGAATGAGGGATTTACGCTTGTAGAGCTGATCGTGGTTATTTCAATCCTTGCAGTACTTATAGGAATTTTATCTCCCGCCTACACAAAATATGTGGAGAGAAGCCGGGAGGCAACAGATCTGGCCAATGCCAAATCTGCCTATTCAGAGCTGATGATAACTGTGGCTGAAAAAGACGATGAAGTTCCGGCACCTATTATATTTGATTTAAAACAAAAGGTATCTGACTGGCAAAGCCCTCTCCCAATCTCAGTTGGAGGAGCTGCCTACAATGGTACAGCGACTGCGAACTGGTCCGGAACACCTGGAAGCAATGGATTCTGCGTGGTTTCCTATGATAAGAGTAAGGGAGTAACCTTTAGATGGACGGATACGGCGCCTTGCAAGGGAAGTCTGGACAGTGGTGAAAATGATAAATTCAATGCTTATCAAACCCTTACCAAGGCACATAGTAACTGTAATACAGGAGCTATGCAGACTAGTGAAGCATTTTTTTCAGACCAAAAGTTTACAGTCAATGGATATAATGTTACAGCACGTATATACTATGCCGATTCCGCAGCTTTTAAAGATGCACTTAAATCCTATACTCCTAAACCAGTTTCCTATTGGGATAGCCCATTTAATAAACTACAAGCAGGGGGATACCCTACAGAAACAAAAGATGGCTTCGCCTACTACACCTACGGCCCCAATGGTTCCATCAAAGAGTTTACCTATGTAAACACAACGCACGTTTACCGTTCCTACGATGGCGGATCAACCTGGTACGACATTACCCCGCCTTCGTCACCAAAACCTTAAATCCATTCCACACCATACCATATCCATCCCCGGGAATCTCCCGGGGATTTTTATTTACGCGAGCAACGAGCCAAAGCCCGTGCTTACACGAGACCTTGGCGACTGCCGCGATAACTTGAGAAACTGGCGAAGCGTGTTTCTCATAGTTTTTTTATCTTAGCCTGTATTAACTTGCTATTTGCCCTGTGAAATGGTAAAATTTAAATATCTTACAGTTTGTGACAAAAATTCAAAAAAACTGAAAACAAAGGGAGGAAGCAATGGAAGAGAGAAATAACAGACTGTTGAATGCAAAGCTGAATAAGTATATTGTTCCGGGGATTATGATGTCTCTGGCGCTTCAGCTGGGAAATATCGTAGATACCATATTTGTAAGTAATCTGATCGGGGTGGAAGCAATGTCTGCAGTTACCCTGAGTCTGCCGGTGGAGACAATTGTTCAGCTGACCGGCTACTGCCTAGGTATCGGCGGTTCCATAGCCGTGGGAAACATGCTTGGCAAGCGAGACAAGGAGGGCGCGTCAAAACTATTTTCCGCCACCTTTATCGTAACACTTGTAGTGGGAATCATAATTGCAATCTGTGCCATTCCTGCTGCCGGTCCCATTGCCAGGCTTCTGGTATCCGATGACGGTGTGCTGACCCATTATACCAGAGATTATATTCGTGTGAGCATGCTGGGTGCACCGGTGATCGGTATCGGCCTGATGATGGTCAACTACCTTGGGGTAGAAAATCACCCGGAGCTGGCATCCGCTTACCTGATCTCCGCCAATGTGATCAATCTTGTACTGGACTATATTTTCCTGAGGTACACTCCTATGGGGATCACAGGTGCATCCTTATCAACGGTACTTGGTTTCCTGTTTGCCATGGGGATTTTCCTGATCTATATCCGTTCTGACAAACGAAATCTCCGTCTGATGAGGCTGAAATTCAGTGAATTTGGAATAACAAAAGAAGCCATTGTTACAGGCGTTCCCATGCTGATCTTTATGGCAGCCAATTTTGTAAAGGCACTTGGACTGAATACTATTATCATGAATCAGCTGGGTGAGGAAGGTATGGCAGTATTTACTGTCTGCGACAATGTACTGCTGATCGTTGAGATGCTGACAGGGGGAATCATCGGTGTAATCCCAAATGTGGCAGGAATCCTTTTTGGAGAGAAGGACTATGTGGGAATCCGGGTCCTTTGTAAAAAAATGCTGAAATACAGTTACATCCTGCTGGCTGTGATCTTTGTTCTTATCCTGCTGTTTACCGAAGAGATCACCATTCTGTTCGGAAGCGGTGGTGGTGAGCTGGGCAGTCATATGGTCCAGGCACTGCGCATCTTTGCTTTATGTGTGATCCCTTACCTGTGGAATAAGTTTATTATCAGCTATTACGAATCCATTGAGGAGACAGCCATTGCAAGCTTTGCCACATTCCTGGAGAATGCAGTGGTAGTTCTGCCTGCAACCCTGGTGGGAATCCTTGTATGGAAACAGATTGACGGCATCGGAATCGATGGAATTGCAGTTGGATTTGTTGCCACTGAGATTATAACTGTAATTGCAACTTATATTTTCAGAAAAATCAAGCATAAAAATACAAGTTTTTATATTGTTCCTGACAAAAATCCGGGAATTAATCTGGATTTTTCCATTAAGAGTACCATGGAGGAAGCAGAAACAGTTCATAAGAAGATCATAGAGTTCTGCCAGGAACAGGGAGCTTCTAAAAGTAAAGCAAATCTTGCCGCAGTGTGTGCGGAGGAAATGACTGTAAATATTATCCGATTCGGGGGAAAAACATCCAACTGGATCGACATTAACCTTTGTCTGGAGGATGATCTCTGCAGACTGAGGATCAGAGATAACGGTGTGAATTTCAATCCTCTGGAATATCAGTATGACAGTGAAGATTTTGACATACATGGGATTGAACTTGTCAAGAAGGTATCAAAATCCATGGACTATATCCGTGCAATTGATATGAATAATACCATAATATCTTTTTAGGAGGTACATGAAAATGAAAAATATGAATGAAAGGAGCAATTTTGTTTTCGAGTTTCGGCCGGTAACAGAATTGTTCGAAGAACAGGTGAAGCTTCATCCTGAGAAATGTGCGGTTGTCTCCGGCAAGGAGAGCTTTACCTATGCACAGCTCAATGAACGGGCCAACAGAATTGCCAATTCCCTTGTGGAAAAAGGTGTCAGACGGGAGATCATCGTAGGTGTGGTTCTTGAGAGGTGCTGTGATTTCTATGCAGTGCGACAGGGTATCCTGAAGGCAGGAGGAGCCTTTGCAGTTGCTACGCCGGATTACCCGGATGACAGAATCCAGTATATTTTTGAGGACTCAGGAGCTCCTTTTATTATCACAACAAAGAAGATCGCAGAGGAGCGCAGAGAGCTGTTTGCGAAGCTTCCCTGCACAGTACTTCTGATCGAGGAACTGCTGGAGAATGAGAATACAGCCAACCCCCAGGTAAAGATCGGAGAGCATGATCTCTGTTATTGTATCTATACTTCCGGTTCCACCGGCAAACCAAAGGGTGTGATGATCGAGCATATCAACCTTTCTAACTTTGTAAATCCGGATCCGAAAAATGCAGAGACTTATGGTTATGTAAGCAGAGGAAGTGTATCTCTTTCCATGGCTGCCATGACCTTTGACGTTTCTGTGCTGGAGGAATTTCTGCCTCTGACCAACGGAATGACGGCAGTGATCGCCTCTGATGAGGAAATTCTGAACCCTCTTATGCTGGGCGAACTGATACTCAAAAATAAAGTAGACATTATGACCACAACCCCTACTTACCTGTCCAATATGATCGATCTGCCTCAGCTTGAAAAAGCAGTTTCTCAGATTAAGGTATTTGATGTAGGCGCAGAGGCTTTTCCGCCGGCTCTGTATGACAAGATCCGCAGAGTAAACCCGGATGCCTACATTATGAACGGTTATGGACCTACAGAAACTACTATCAGCTGTACTATGAAGGTGATCACTGACAGTAAAAATATTACCATCGGTGTCCCTAACGGTAATGTTAAGGTCTATATTGTGGACAAGAAGAACCATGTTGTTCCTGACGGCGAGACAGGAGAGCTTGTGATCGCAGGCCTTGGAGTGGGCAGAGGCTATATGAATCTGCCGGAAAAGACAGCTGCTGTCTTTATTGACCTGAACGGAGAGAGAGCCTACAAGACCGGTGACCTTGCAAGGATCAGTCCTGAAGGTGAGATTGAGTTTTTCGGAAGAATGGATAACCAGATCAAGCTTCGCGGACTGAGAATTGAGCTTGGTGAGATTGAAGAGGTAATCAATTCTTATGAGGGAATTATTACCAGCATTACCGTACCTGTGGATAATAAGTATCTCTGCTGTTATTTTATTGCAGACCGAGAGATCAGTCCTGAGGAGCTTTCCGATTATGCTGCAGAATCTCTGGCACATTATATGGTTCCTGAGGTATTTATCCAGCTGGAGAAAATGCCCATAACCCAGAACGGTAAGATTGACAAAAAAGCACTTCCCAAACCGGTTGCCCAGCCAAAGAACCTGAAAGAGCCTGAGACCGTAATGCAGAAGAAAATTTTCCAGATCGTTGCAAAGGTTGTAGAGAATGACTTCTTTGGTATTGACACAAGCTTTTATAAGGCAGGCCTGTCTTCCATAAGTGCCATGAAGCTGTGTATTCTCATCTCCAATGAATTCGGAGTTACAGTGAAAACCAGTGACCTCCACGAAAACAATACAGTGGAGAAGCTGGAAAAATATATTATGCTGGCACCTAAGATCAGAACCTATGAAAAAAGAGAGGTTTATCCTCTTACAGGTTCCCAGAAGGGAATTTTTGCAGAGTGTATGAAAAATCCAGAAAGCACTGTATATAATATTCCTTTCCTCTTTGATCTGGAGCCTGCCATTGATGTGCAGAAGCTTTCAGATGCCATTACCAGTACAGTAAGTGCACATTCTTATCTGCTCACAAGGGTGTATCTGAATGACAGAGGTGAAATGGTACAGAAGCCTTACAATGAAACCTTTGTACCTGAGGTGATCCAGACCACAAATGAGCAGTTTGAGGAACTGAAGACGCAGCTTGTGCGCCCCTTTAAGCTTGAAAAGGGATGTCTGCTCAGGGTAGCAATCTATATTACTGAAGACAGGAAATATCTCTTTACAGACTTCCATCATATCCTTGCAGACGGTAACTCCTATGATATTATTTTTGAAGATATCAACCGTGCCTATATGGGTGAGAAGCTGAAAAAGGAATCCTATACTGGCTTTGATGCTGCACTGGATGAAGAGCAGCAGATGAAAGAGGGTAAATATAAGAAGGCTGAGAAATACTATGACAGTATTTTTGAGGGAGTCGAGACAGAATCCCTTCCTCTTCCTGACAGAAACGATGAGATCCCTGAGAGAGGTTATCTGTCAAAAGAGATGGACACAAGGGAATCTGTGGTCCTTTCCGCCTGTGAAAAGCTGGGTGTTACCCCTAATATTTTATTTACAGGTCTGTTCGGCGTTCTCATGACCAGATACTCCAATTCTGAGGACAGTCTTTTTGCCACCATCTATAACGGTAGAAATGACTCCAGACTTGAGAATACTGTTTGTATGCTTGTAAAGACCCTGCCTGTTTATTGCTCCTGTGATCCAAAGGCTACCATACAGACCTATATGACAGAGCTCTCCGAACAGCTTCTGTCCTCCATGGCCAATGATATTTTCCCATTCTCTGACATCTGTGCAAAATACGGTTTCAGTTCTGACCTTGTTTTTGCATACCAGGCAGAGCTCAGTGACGATTATCCTATCGGTGATACCATTGCCAGAGGCCATGACCTTTCCCCGGATATGTCTAAAATGCCTTTGCTTATCCAGGTAAGAGAGTATGACCACAAATATGTGCTGACTGCAGAATACCGCAGTGATAAGTATAGTGAGGAGTTTGTAAAGGGAATTCTGGATGCCTATGAGGCAGCAATGGATTCCATGCTGAAGGTAAAATATATTTCTGAAATTTCCATTTTGTCCGAAAATGCTGCAGATAAAATCGCAGAGTTTAACCATACCGCCCAGGAATATGACAGAAGCCAAACGATCTCTGATATGTTTGACGAAATGGTGGAGACCATTCCGGATCATACTGCAGTTGTATTTAAAGACAGAAAATATACCTATAAAGAACTGGATGAGATCAGCGACAGACTTGGAAAATATATTGTATCCCAGGGCATCGGCACTGAGGATGTTGTATCTATCCTCATCCCTCGCTGTGAATATATGGCCATCGCACCTATGGGCGTGATCAAGGCCGGAGCAGCTTATCAGCCTCTGGATCCCACTTACCCCAAGGATCGTCTCATGTACATGCTGGAGGATTCTGCTGCCAAGCTTCTCATCGCAGACAGAGAGCTTTTACATCTGGTAGACGGCTATCAGGGACCTGTGTTATTTACAGATGAGATCCCGGGACTTGCTGATATAGAGGCTGAGCTTAAAAAACCTCAGTTACATGATCTGTTTATCCTTCTGTACACCTCAGGTTCCACAGGTGTGCCAAAGGGCTGTATGCTTGAATATGGAAATATCACTGCATTCTGCCGCTGGTACAGAAAGTATTATGGTATAGATTCTGATTCCAGGATAGCAGCCTATGCATCCTTTGGCTTTGATGCTTCCATGATGGATATTTACGGAGCCATTACAAATGGTGCACAGCTTCATATTATTCCGGAAGAGATCCGTCTGGATTTCATGGGACTTCAGAGTTATTTTGATGAGAACGGTATTACCCATTCCTTTATGACCACACAGGTAGGAAGACAGTTTGCACTTGAGATGGAATGCAAGAGTCTGAAATATCTTTCCGTAGGAGGAGAAAAGCTTGTTCCTTGTGAACCACCAAAGGGTTATACCTTTATAAATGCTTATGGCCCTACAGAGACTACCATTTTCATTACTTTGTTTGAGGTGGATAAGTATTATCCTAATGTTCCTATCGGAAAAGCACTGGATAATGCCAAGCTTTATATTGCAGACAAGTTCGGACATATGCTTCCCCCAGGTGCATGCGGAGAGCTGATGATCACCGGATGGCAGGTTTCAAGAGGATACCTTAATAAGCCTGAGAAAACAGCTGAGGTCTACACAAAAAATATTTACGATGATACTCCGGGTTATGAGGTAATGTACCACTCCGGTGATGTGGCCAGATATCTTCCTGACGGAAATATCCAGATCATTGGCAGAAAGGATTCCCAGGTTAAGATCAGAGGCTTCCGAATTGAGCTTTCAGAAGTGGAAGAAGTGATCAGAAGATATCCCGGTATCAAGGATGCCACTGTGGTTGCCTTTGATGAGCAGGGTGGCGGCAAATATATTGCTGCATATGTGGTATCTGACAGCGAAGTAGATATTAATGCTTTAAATAACTTTATCAAGGAGACAAAGCCTCCATATATGGTTCCTGCTGTTACCATGCAGATTGACAAGATCCCGCTGAACCAGAATCAGAAGGTAAACAAGAAGGCTCTCCCAATGCCTGAGAGAAAGGCAGCAGAGATCATCAAGCCACAAAACGAAGTGCAGCAGAAATTATTTGACTGCATTGCAGAGGTTCTGGGTTATACAGAATTTGGAATCACTACAGATATTTATGAGGCAGGACTGACCTCTATTACAGCCATCCGGCTGAATATTCTGATCTCAAAGGCCTTTGACATTGTTGTGAAAACATCGGATGTAAAGAATCATCCGACCATCCAGATGCTGGAGGACTTTGTAAAGACTGCAGGCAAGGAGACAAAGAGGGAAGTACAGGAAAGTTATCCTCTCACCAACACACAGGAGGGAATTTTCATTGAATGTACTGCAAATATGGGTTCAACCATCTACAATATCCCTTATCTGCTGAAACTTGATAAAAAGGTAGATCTGGATAAACTTGCAGCAGCCATTGACAGTACAGTGGAAGCCCATCCTTATCTGAAAACAAAGCTTTTCATGGACGATAATGGAAATGTGCTTCAGAAACGGAATGATGATTTTGTATACAAAACACAGATCCTAAACGGAATGAATAAAGAAACACTGGTCCGTCCGTACATGCTGTTTAATGAGAAGCTTTTCCGGTTTGAGATCTACAGAACCTGTGAAGGTAATTATCTGTTCCTTGACCTTCATCATATTGTTGCTGACGGTACCTCCCTTGCCATTATCATGAATGACATTAACAGGGCCTACAGCGGTGAGAAGCTGGAACCGGAGACCTATACCTCCTATGATCTTGCTCTGGACAATAGGGATGCCCTTGCCGGAGATATTTATAAAAACGCAGAGGGCTATTACAGATCTGTATTTGAGAACGCAGGAGGAAGCATCCGCTTCTATCCGGATAAGAGCGGAGCAGTTCCCACAGCTGAGCTTTACCGCAGGGAAACAGCAGAAATCTCCGTACAGGGTGTAAAGGAATTCTGCAAAAAGCATGGAATTACAGAGAACGTATTCTTTATTTCTGCCTTTGGTATTACATTGGGCAAATATAACTTTAAGAAGGATGCTGTATTTACCACCATTTACCACGGAAGAAATGATTCCAGACTTTCGGAAACAGTGGGTATGCTTGTAAAAACTCTTCCTGTTTACTGTAATTTTGCAGGAAGCACAGAGCAGTGTCTCACTGAGGTTCAGAAACAGCTGATCAATTCCATGAACAATGATATTTATCCGTTCTCACAGATCAGTCATGAGTTTAATATTAAGGCAGATGCCATGGTTGTGTACCAGGGTGATAATTTTGAATTTGACAATGTGGGCGGAGAATATGCACAGGAAGAGCCTGTCCGCCTGAATATGGCAAAAGCCCCGGTGTCCATCAGTATCTCCATTGAGAAGAATAAATTTGTCTTTGACATTGAATACAGAGGCGATATGTACCAGGAAGAAACCATAAAATATCTGGCAGATAATCTGGAGCTTATTGCTGAGGGACTCCTGAATGAATGTGACCCTGCAGATATCAAACTGATGTTTGAGGAAGAAACAGAAATGGAGAATATTCCTGAGCATGCAGGAAAGACCTTTGTGGATTTGTTCCGGGAGGCAGCAGCGAAGTATCCGGACAGACCGGCTGTAAGGGATGAATTTGGTGACTTTACTTACAGAGAACTGGATAAAATGTCTGACTACGTTGCACAGAGGCTTACTGAAAATGGATTTGGTCCGGAGCAGGCAACCGGTATCCTGTGCGGCAGGACAAAGGAATATGCCATTGCTTATGTAGGTGTTATGAAAGCAGGCGGAGCCTATGTTCCTCTGGATCCGGAATACCCCCAGAGCAGAATTGAGTACATGTTAACGGATTCGGGAGCAGAGAATCTTCTTGTGATCGATCAGTACAGAGATCTGGTAGATTTCTATAAGGGAAATGTGATCAGCCTGGATTCTGTGGAAGCAGAAGCAAAGGATTTTGAACTTACTGCCAAGCTTACCGCTCCCAAACCTGAGAACCTTGCGTATATGATCTATACCTCAGGATCCACAGGAAAGCCGAAAGGTGTTATGCTGGAACACAGAAACCTGATGAACCTGATCGAATATATCACACAGAACAGAGGCCTTACACCGAATGACATTACTGCAGAGTTTGCAAGCTTCTGCTTTGATGCGTCAGTGATCGATCTCTTTGCTCCTCTTACTGCAGGTGCGATCTTATACATTTTACCTGAGGGTATCCGAAAGGATGCAATCGCCATAAGCAAATATATAAAAGAAGCAGGGATCACCACAGCAACCTTCCCTACACAGATGGGCGAGCTGGTGGCAGAGCTTCTGGAAGATGCACCGGCCCTTAGATTTGTCACATTGGGCGGAGAGAAATTCAAGCATTACAGAAACCGTACTTATCAGATGATCAATGGCTACGGTCCTACAGAAAATACAGTATCTTCCACAGAGTTCAGGGTGGATAAGCAGTATGATAATATTCCGATCGGAAAATCCCAGAGAAATGTCCGCAGTTACATTGTGGATGAGGCTCTGAACAGACTTCCGGTGGGAGCTTCCGGCGAGCTTTGCCATGCAGGACGTCAGATTGCAAGAGGATATCATAATCTTCCGGAAAAGACTGCCTCTGTATTTGTGGAGAATCCATTCTCCGTATGTGAGGAGGACAGAAGACTTTACAGAACCGGTGATATGGTCCGCATGAAGGGTGACGGAAATATTGAGTACATAGGCAGAATTGACTCCCAGGTGAAGATAAGGGGATACCGTGTTGAGCTTGGTGAGATCGAGGGAGCCCTTCTTAAACATGAATTGGTACAGAATGCAGCTGTTACAGTGATCGAAAAGAGCGGAAACAAATATATCACTGCTTATTATACAGGGGAAAGCATTCCGGATGAAGAATTAAAAACCTTCCTGGAGCCGCTGCTTCCGGATTACATGATGCCATCCTTCTTTGTTCATCTTGAAGCAATGCCGGTGACACCAGGAGGTAAGATTGACAAAAAAGCATTGCCAATGCCGGAGATAACCACAAATACTGCCAGCTATGTAGAGCCGGTTACTGCAGCTCAGAGAACACTTTGTGAGATTTTTGAGAAAGCGCTGGGAATCGAAAGGGTAGGTATTGAAGACAACTTCTTTGAGCTTGGAGGATCTTCTCTTACTGCATCCAAGGTTGCTGTTATGTGTCTCTCAAAGAATATTTCCCTGGTATATGCGGATATTTTCAAATATCCTACTGTACGGGAGCTGGCAGCTCTGATTGATAATGACGGAATTACAGAGACTGCCCAGAGTAAGAATGAATTTTCAGATTATAACTATAACAAGATCCAGAACGTGATCAGTGCAAATACGGAAGAAAATGCAGACAGGGTCACAAAGGAAGAGCTGGGAGATATTATGATCACAGGTGCCACAGGTTTCCTGGGAATCCATGTTCTCAAGGCGTTCCTTGACAATTATGACGGTAAGGTTTACTGTCTGGTGCGCAAGGGCAAATATGAATCACCGGAAAAACGAATGATGAATATGCTGATGTACTATTTCGACAATCCATGCAAGGAACTGTTTGAAAATCGTATTATCTGTGTAGATGGGGATATTACTTCCAAAGAACAGGTGGCAGGATTCTCAGCATACAAATTTAGTACCATCGTTAACTGTGCTGCCTGCGTAAAGCATTTCGCTGCAGATGATGTACTGGAAAGAATTAACGTGCAGGGTGTGGAAAATCTTATTGATTTCTGTAAGAATAACGGCCGCAGGCTGATCCAGATTTCCACAGTTTCTGTTGCAGGAGAAGGTTCTGACGGTGTTCCGCCAATGTCCAGAGTTTTCTGTGAGAATGACCTGTACATCGGACAGAATATTACCAACGAATATATCCGCACCAAATTCCTGGCAGAAAGAGCAGTTCTGGAAGCAGTTTCTGAGGGGCTGGACGGTAAAGTAGTACGTGTAGGTAATCTGATGAGCCGAAACTCTGACGGTGAGTTCCAGATCAACTTCATTACCAACGGATTCCTGCGCAGCCTGAGAGGTTATACAGCTGTAGGCAAATTCCCAATGGGCGGCATGCATGAGGCGGCAGAGTTTTCACCTATTGATTCCACTGCACTGGCAGTTCTGAGACTGGCGCAGACAGACCGGAGATTTACTGTATTCCATGCCTGCAACAGCCACCATATTTATATGGCAGACCTGATCTATGCAATGCGTAATTATGGATTTAACATTGATATTGTAAGAGATGAAGAGTTTGAGGCAGCAGTAAAAGAATTTGCAAAGACCGGACAGGACTCCGATGCGGTTTCCGGACTGATTGCCTATACCTCACATAATGAAAATGAGATTTACACCATTGATTACAGCAACCGGTTTACAGCACAGGTTCTGTACAGACTGGATTATAAATGGCCGGTTACAGATGACAGATATCTGGAAAATGCAATTGCAGCACTTGACAGACTTACATTTTTTGATTGATACAAAAAGGAGATAATTATAATGGAAATTATTACAAAAATAGAAGGTAACAAAGCAACTATGGAAATCAGCGGATGGCTTGACACTCAGACAGCTCCTCAGTTAGGAGATGCGCTGTCCGGACTTGATGACAGCATTACAAGTCTGGTCTTTGATTTTGCAAATCTGGAGTATATTTCATCTGCTGGCTTACGTCAGGTGATCGTAGCTTACAAAAAAATGGCCTCAAAGGATGGATTTAAGATCATCAATGTTTCTGATGAAGTTTATGATGTGTTCAGCCTTACCGGATTTGACAGCAAGATCGATATTCAGAAAAAGTAACCGCAAAACCTGTTACAGGCTGCAGATTTTCTGCAGTCTGTAATGAAAAATGGGTTACCCAAAAACGGTAACCGGATAGGAGGGCCTATGGGGATACCTGCTGCCACACAACAGGAACAATATCTGGAACTATCCTGTAATTTAGCGGAACTTGGAAAAATAAAAGACTGTATTTTTCAGATAGCCTGCAAAAGCAACCAGGAAATCAATAAGAAAATTTATCTTGCCTGTGAGGAGATCTTTGTGAATATTGTCAGCTATTCCGGTGCAGATCATGCCCGGTTTTTCTGCAGCAGAAATGCAGATAAGATAACTGTTATTTTCACAGATAACGGAAGGCTTTTTAATCCCCTTGAAAGCAGGCCGGAGAAAGATTTTAATGATTTCGATGAAGGCGGGATGGGAATCATGCTTGTAAAGGAGCTGTGTTCTGCCATCAGCTACAGCAATGCTGACGGAAAAAATAATCTCAGGATGGAATTTACAGATTACTGATATGTTAAAATTATACAGAATCAATATTAATCATTTTAAAGATCCTCTGGAGGATAAAAGGCTCCTGCAGCTGGTAGGCGACAGCCGCAGACAAAAAATCCTCCGGTATCTGATGCCTGATGACAGAAAGAGAAGTCTTGGTGCAGGGATCATTATCCGGAAGATCCTCTATGAGAACGGTCTTTGTGAAGACTGTCTGAAATATTCAGAAAATGGAAAGCCTGTTGCGGATAATGTTTTTTTTAATATTTCCCATGGAGGGGATTATGTTGTGGGAGTGGCCTCAGACTGTGAGATTGGATGCGATATTGAGAAGAATGGGAATGCTCCCCTTGAAGTTGCAGAGCGTTATTTCTATTTGTCGGAGCTTGAATATATAAGATCTGCAGCTGATAAAAACAGGGCTTTTTTTACCCTCTGGACTTTAAAAGAAAGCTATATGAAAATGACAGGACGGGGAATGAGCCTTCCCCTGGATTCCTTTGAGGTTGTTCCCCAAGGAGAAGGATTTATCCTGGGAAGATCTGTGGAAAAAGAATGCTTTTTCAAAACAGAAGAATTTGACAGTCATATTTTTTCCGTCAGCAGGGAATTACCTTTTACTCTCGATCCGACGGATTTTCATGAAATTTTTCTATAGAAGGGATTTATCATCTGATTGCCGGATTCCCATGATCACGTATATGAAAGGGATAACGGTAATCAGAAGCAACAGCTGATTACTCCAATCGTTTTTGGCACCTGTAGGAACTGCAGGTGTCTTTTTCTTAAAATCACAGGTATAAAACTCAGGACGATTTCCTGTTCCCAATTGCATACCACCTTGATAATCATTTCTTAAAATGATACAATCAATACACACAACGCAGATTATGCACGGTTTCGGAAAGGAGTGTGATTGTATGACGTTGAAATTACCCGTCGGAATAGAAGATTTTCGAGAGATCCGCTGTGCCGGATTCTATTATGTAGATAAAACAAAACTGATCGAACAGCTCCTTGACAACTGGGGAAAAGTAAATCTTTTTACCAGACCTCGACGTTTCGGAAAAACCTTAAATATGAGCATGCTTCACCGCTTCTTTGAAATTGGTGCAGACAGGTCATTATTTGATGGTCTTAATATCATGCTAAGAGAAGATCTATGTAATAAATATTTCGGACAATTACTCTTTACGGCATTGCATTCTATAAAAAGAGATGTAAAGTTATTGTTGAAAAAATGAATGATATTTAACCGAATCAAGTAAGTCCCCTGTGGGGATTGCGAAAAGCAATTGAGCAAGGAATGAAACAGGGAGTTGCCGTATTAAACTGCTGGAGAAAATGCGTTCCTGAGGCAATCATATGGTACATCATGCCATTTATTATAAACAGAATTATTCCTATTTTGGAATTATTGAAGCTTTGAGTGGAGTGCCGTTTGATGTTTCCTTTATCAGCTTTGACGACATTCCGTTTATAACGGTGGAGGTTTTATTGGAATCGGCGAGCATTACTGATGAAACCGTTTTCCATATTCAGACGGTGAAATTCCCATACATTTCTTAAATAGTCTGCTGAAATAAAGCTGGTCTTCAATTCCTACCATAGCAGATATTTCTTTTAAGGAAAGTTTGTCTTCCTTTATCATAGTAGCCGCTTTCCGTATCCTGAGATTATTCAAATAGCTGGTAATATTTGTTCCCACTTCAGATTTAAAAACCCGACACAAATAGCTGGAACTAAGATTGACATTGGAAGAAATGGAAGCAAGTGTAAGCCGGTGCATATAGTTCTCTTCCAGATAACTCAAGGTTTTTGCCACATCATCTTTATAATGTCCTTCATTTGAGATAAAAGTCTGATAAATCTTCCTTGCCTCTTCATAGTTTTTAAGATTTTCCTGATAAGGCATATCGGGAGCAAAGGATTGATACATCGTAAAACGGTTATACAATTTCTTTATCAACTGCTCAACTTTTACCTGGCTTACGAGCAGTTCCTTCTGTGAAAAAACAACCAGTGCGCTAAAATCACTTAGAACAAGAATGTAAGGCTGTAATACTCCCTGTACTGCATCAAGAATCATATCACACAAAAGCTTCCCGGATATGGAAAACGCTTCATTTGAAAGGTATTTTTCGAAAGTGACATAACAGATTGCACAGCTCTTCTCCATAAAAGAAAGATCAGTCTCTGAATGTGCCTGCAAAAATGCCGGAAGTGTAGCCTCTCCCTGAAAAAAGGAGAGGAGCAGACCTGTTTTATCCGAAGAAGTATTTACACTTAAATCAGACCTTTCTCCGGCTTTTTTCTGTAGTTTTTCCGTTGTTTTGTTAAGGCATGCCAAAAGATTATCTGGCTGAATTTTTATTTTCAGCAGATAATCGGCTGCCCCGAGAAGCAACGCACTTCTCACAGAATCAAAATCCTCATAGTTGCTAAGTACCAGAATTTCTCCAGGGTATCCCTTTTCCTTCAAGGTACGGATTAGTTCCAGTCCATCCATTTCCGGCATTTTTAAATCTGTAATGATCACATCTGGCTGATGTTTCTGAATCAATGGCATCGCCTCCAGACCGTTTGAGGCAGTTCCGCAGATAGAAAAACCATGTTCTTCCCAGGGAAGGATAGAACGGAGAGCAATTTTTACGATTGGTTCATCATCTATGATAAGTATGGTATACATATTAATTCCTTTCTGTGTTTTTACATTCTGAAACGGAATCCCTGTGGTCAGTGTTCAGCTTCGGTAACGTTAAAGTGCAGGTTGTCCCATCACCTGGATGACTTTCAATTTTCAATCCGTATTCCCGGCCAAAGTTCAGCTGTATCCGGTCATTTACATTGGAAACTCCGATTTTTTTGCGATCCTTGTGGGGCGCAAGTGCAGCAGGAGTTACTTCAAAACCTTTCCCATTATCTGTAAGCTCTATCATTATATTTCCATTTTCTTCCCAGCATGTAATCATGATTTCCATGACGGAGCCGTCATCGGAAGAACCATGCATGACCGAATTTTCAGCAAGAGGCTGAAGAATCAGTTTTGGAATAAGACAGGAAAGTAGTTCATCCTCTTCTGTATGGATGGAATATTCAAAACTTCCCGCATAACGGATTCTGAGAATGGAAAAATAGTTTTCCAAGTTTTCCAGCTCTTCCTGGATGGTAATGTACTCATTCTTATTGGTAAGTGTATTTTGCAAAAGACTGCTAAGTGCCTGGATACCATCACTGACGATCTGATCCTTGTGCATAGCAGCCACAAATCGAAGACTGTTTAAGGTATTAAACAGAAAGTGTGGATTTAACTGGTATTGGAGCATCTGTAATTCTAATTCTCTTTTTTTCTCCTCCTGTTCTTTTTGCTGATGAATCAGCCGTTCAATGGTATCCGCCATATGGTTCATGCTTCCGGAAAGATCGGATAACTCATCCGAACAGGTATCCTGGATCCGGACGCTTAAGTCTCCGTCAGAGAGTTTTTTACAAAAATCCAACATACTTCGGATTGGTGATGTGATTCCAAGGTATACGGCTGAGACAATTGCAACACACAGAAGAACCAGAAAAAGGGCAACGATCAGAATCCTTTTCAGCAAGGTGTAGACTTCCGAATTGATATAGTGATAGGGCATGGTATACACGAAAAGCTGATTCAGATTTTTATTAAAGATATATGTGACCAGCTGTTCCTGCCCGTTTTCATCAATACTGAAGGAATCCGTTTTCTTTGGCAGTCTGTTCTCTATGTTTTCCAGTAATTCCTCATCTGCTTTCTGACCCATTCCTACTTTTCTGTCCCAGGAGGAAAGAATAGTGCCATCTGTATTCAGATACATGATATTGGAAGAATCAGCCAAACCAATAGGCTCCAGTACCGTTTTGGAAAAGATCTTTTCATCAATAGAGATCAACGTATAACCAATCACCTGGCTCTGATTATACTGCTCATAAATTCTGCGGCCCAGAACAAGAATGTCCCTGTCACGATAAGTATGAACATAAGCCCATACATCCCCTGTTTCTGTCTCCAGCCGGCTCAGGAGCATATCCACATCCTCCTGATAGAATCCGTCATATCCGAGATCATAAAAAATATTTCCATCTGTATCATATACGGTTATGTTTTTTGCCTGTGCAGGATAGATGATCTTACTGCGGATCATGGATTGAATCTCAGTGATTGCCTTATTTTTTTCCATATCTGTCATATCCTTGTTCAGAAGACCATCTTTGATCTCCTGACTGACACAGATAGAGCCGCACAGATACTGGTATTTTTCAATTTCACTGACCATGTTCAGATTGATCATGGACAAAGTCTGGGAAATGGAAGCGGAAAGTTTTGACCTAAGTGCGACTGAAAAAATATGAAAAGAATAGCCGCTGATTCCTGCTAATGGTATAATGGAAATCATCAGAAGCGCAATCATAAGCCTGGTTTTAATGCTGAATTTACGGAATCCCTGGTAATACCACCTTTTTCTCATTTTAATATTCCTTTTCTCTTACTATGATCAGTTGATGTTACAGTCCAAAATTTTTTTTGCGTCTAGCATCATACGTTCATTATACAGGAAAAAGACAGGATAATCCATTCAAAATGAAAACGCAAAAAGATCGTACATATATGTCACAAGAAAATCCATACAAGATAATTTATACAAGAAGATGCTCTATATACAGGAGCGTTTTGTCAATTTACCACAAGGATAATTGCGCTTATAATAACATCATCAGGCAAACGTAATAAAAAGCCAATTAAAAGGAGGAACCAACATATGAAAAAAAGATTTGCAGCTTCTGTCATGATCCTTGCCATGAGTGCGGCTACCGTGCTTTCCCCGCTCACTGCATTTGCAGAGACAGAAGAACAGGAACTGAACATTGCCATTTTCCAGGGAGGATACGGAGATACCTACTGGAATCAGATGGTAGAACTTTTTGAGCAGAGCCACGAAGGCATAAAAGTAAATATGACGATCAGTCCTACCATCGGAGATATTATCCGTCCACAGATCGTTGCCGGAAATGCACCTGATTTTATCTGTCTCAATGATGGTGGAGAAGACGGTGTAATCCTATCCCTTATCAAAGAACATGCGCTTTTAAATCTGAACGATGTATTTGATGGTGAAAATTATGCCGGAACCGGTACACTTAGGGATGACATTACAGATGGAATCCTGGAAAGTACAAAATGTGCACCTTATGGAGATGATGAGATTTATCTTGCGCCATTTAACAGCGGTCCGCAGGGTCTGATCTATAATAAAACTTTCTTTGATGAGAATAATCTGGAAGTACCAAAGACATGGGACGAATTCTTTGCTCTTGGTGATACCGTAAAAGAAATTGACGGACGTGCACTGTTTACCTATCAGGGAATTTATCCAGGTTATATGGAAGAAATGCTCTGGCCGGCAATCGCAAACGAATGTGGCGAAGATGCACTGAAAAAGATTGCAAATTATGAGGAAGGTTCTTTTAACAACGAAGGTGTATTAAAAGCTCTTACACACATCAAGGAAATTGCAGATAACGGTTATCTCCTTGACGGCACTGTTGGTATGAACCATACCGAATCCCAGACAGAAATGATGCTTGGAAAGGCAGCATTCATCACAAACGGAACCTGGATGGAAAACGAAATGCAGGATGCACCAAGAGAAGATGGATTTGAATTTGCCATGGCTCCAATCCCAACCGAGAATGCAGATGACGTACATTATGTATTTGACAGCTGTGAGCAGTTCTCCATTCCGGCAGCTGCCAAGAATCCGGAACTTGCAAAAGAATTCCTTCGTTTCCTGTACAGTGATGAGTCCGTATCTGCATTTGCAGAAGCTTCCGGTGCCCTGTATGCTACAAAAAGTGCTCGTGAAGTAGCAAAAGACAAGCTTTCCACAGCAATTTACAACATGTACGGAATCTATGAAGAAGCCAACGCTTCATCCCTGATCATGAGCTTTGCAGCAGTTCCTGCTGACTGTAAGATCAATCCAAAAGATGAGATCTTCAACCCGATTACTTCTGTTATGAATGATGAAATGACAGTAGAAGAATGGGCACAGAATGTGGAAGACGCTTTTGCTCAGGTTCGTGCAGATATGGAAGCTGCGAACTGATCATGTAAGATAGTTACTTTCAATATATAACATTCAGTAACACATGTTTGGAATTGAACAGTAACACTCCTGGAAAAGCTGCTGCACAATATATGCAGCAGCTTTTCTTGACTCTGATAGCCATAAGATCCGTTGTCCGGCAAAATAATCTGTCGGGCATCCTAAAATAAAAAAGAGGTGACCAAACGTGGTAAAAAAACCAAAATTATTCATTGCCTTGTGTACACTTCCGGCACTGATTCTTACGATCGTTTTCATGATTGCACCAATGCTGAATGCCATTTATCTTTCTTTTACCAGTTCTACTGCACTAAGCGTTGGGTTTAACAGTAAATTTGTATTTTTTGATAACTATATTTACATGTTTCGGGACAAGGACTTCCTTCAAGCCCTGTATAATACCTTTAAATTAATGCTTGTGATCCCCGCTGTGACAATCTTTTTAAGCCTTGTATTTGCGTTTATCCTTACACAGGGACAGTTGAAAGAAAAATCCTTCTACCGTACGGTATTCTTTTTTCCAAGCATCGTCTCCATGACAGTGGTTGGTATTGTGTGGTCCTTTGTTTTTAATCCTACAAGGGGAATTCTGAACCATATGCTGGATCTTTTCCATCTGTCTACCTGGAAACATGCCTGGCTGGGAGAAGGAAAAACAGCGCTCTGGTGTATCGGTGCAGCACTGGTATGGCAGGCAGTGGGTTACTATATGGTCATGCATGTGGCGTCCATTGACGGAATTTCCCAGGAGGTTTATGAAGCAGCCTCTATTGATGGTGCAACGGGAGTCCAGAAGTTCTTTGAGATTACCATTCCACTACTTCGGAAATCTATTGGAACAACTTATATCCTTTCTTTGTCCGGAACCATCAATTTAAGTTTTACACTGTCCAATGTCATGACTGGCGGCGGTCCAAATGGGGCATCCAGTGTCCTTTTACAGTACATGTACACCCAGGGTATGCGAAACGCAAACTTCGGATATGCCATGGCCATTGCCATGTTTACTCTGATACTGGCAGTGATTCTTGCCATGATCTCACGTAAACTGTCGTCTGAAAAGGAATAGGAGGAAACTGATGAAAACTGTAAGAACCTGGTGCACCAGAATCCTAATGATTCTGTTCACGATCGTATTTCTATATCCGCTTTTCTGGAATCTGATGTCTGCATTTAAAACCAATGCAGAATATCTGACAGATCCCTATGCACTGCCAGCAGCACTCAATCTGGATAACTTTGTATGTGCCTGGGAAAAAGCGAATATTGCCGCTTATTTTGGAAATTCCATTTTTGTAACAATTGTGTCCACACTTTTATTGCTTCTGTTTGTGATCCCTATTTCTTATGTACTGGCAAGATACCGTTTTGTAGGCAGCAAACTGATTTCTACTATTTATATGGCTTGTATCTTCCTTCAGGCAACTTATATTATGATTCCTCTGTTCCTGGAACTGCAGGCGGTGAATGGTCTTAACAGTCTTCCTGTACTATGCTTGGTATATGCAGTTATGCAATTTCCGTTTTGTATCTTCACTTTACAGGGATTTATGTCAGCAGTCCCACGTGATTACGAAGAATCCGCAAGGATTGACGGAGCTACCAATATTCAGCTTCTGTTAAAAGTGATGGTACCCCTGGCAAAGCCTGGAATAGCAACAATCACCATGTTAAGCGCAATGGGATTCTGGAACGAATACCCCCTGGCTTTGGTGCTGCTCACAGAAGATGCAAAGAAAACCCTGCCAATTGGAATGGCAAATCTGTTTGAAGTGCAGAAATACGCCACTGACTGGGGCGCTTTATTTGCTGGTCTTGTGATTATTATGATTCCAACGATCATCATTTATCTCATTGGTCAGAGATATCTGCTGCAGGGAATCGGAGCCGGAGGACTAAAAGGATAATTATTTGATATTTTGAAACAAATGTTTATGAATAAGGAGGGAACAAATGCCAACAGATCAGGAATTGATTCAAGTGGTTCCGTCAAAAAGACAGCTTGCCTATCAGGCTACAGAATTTTATGCCTTTTTTCACTTTGGAATGAATACATATACAAATCGGGAATGGGGAGACGGAACCGAAGATCCGGAAATTTTTAATCCGACAGAATTTGATGCCAGACAGTGGGTGGAGGCGGCCAAAAGTGCAGGTATGAAAGGTGTGATCCTCACCTGTAAACATCATGACGGATTCTGCCTGTGGCCAACAAAATACACAGCTCACAGCGTAACAGCAAGTCCATGGAAAAACGGGCAGGGAGACATAGTACGAGACGTAGCGGATGCCTGCAGGGAGTACGGGATGAAGTTTGGAATCTATCTTTCTCCATGGGACCGGAACCAGCCTTGTTATGGAAGTGGGAAAGAATACAATGATTACTATATCTCCCAGCTTACAGAACTTCTGACAGGTTATGGGAATATTTTTAGCGTATGGCTGGATGGCGCCTGCGGAGAAGGACCAAATGGGAAAAAGCAGATCTACGATTGGGAGCGCTATTATGCCTGTGTGCGTAAATACCAGCCAGATGCCTGCATCTGTGTATGCGGACCGGATATCCGATGGTGCGGGAATGAAGCCGGTGATGTGCGAAAATCAGAGTGGAGTGTTGTTCCTGCCCGCACTGCACTGGCAGAAAGCGTTCAGGAAAAGAGCCAGCAGTCAGACGATGCTGAATTTCGTCAGCGAAAAATCACCAGTGATATGGAAGACCTTGGAAGCCGGGAAGTCCTGAAAGGAGAAAATGATCTGATCTGGTATCCTGCAGAAGTAAACACTTCCATAAGACCTGGATGGTTCTATCATAAAGAAGAGGACAATAATGTCAAAAGCCTGGAAGAATTAAAACATATTTATCTGGGCTCAGCAGGAGGAAATGCAACCTTTCTTTTGAACATCCCACCAATGCCAAATGGACTGCTCCATGAAAATGACGTAAACCGTCTGAGGGAATTTGGAGAGTGGAAACAGGAAGCCTTTTCCTGTAATCTGGCAAAAACGGCAGATGTTTTTTCCAAAGATGAGGATCCGGACCATCCGGTATGCAATCTGCTAGAGGGTACTTCTAATACCTGGTATCAGCCTAAAGAGGGTAAAATTCCGACTGAACTTATTTTTTCCCTGCCAGAAGTCAGGCGTGTTGGTTATCTGGTGCTAAAAGAAGCAATCCAACACAGCCAGAGAGTGGAAGCGTTTCAAGTATCCGTAAAGACAGACGAAAATGTTGATTGGGAAAAGATATATGATGGAACTGTAATTGGATATCAGAAGATCATTCCAGTTTTCCGAGAAAATGTAAAAGAAGTGAAAATTCTGATCCGGGATTTCAGAGTTTTACCACTGTTATCATTTGTGGGAATATACCAAGATCGTGGTCAGTCTGACTAGAAATATATTTCTGGAGAGGATGAGAAGATGGATTATTTATCAATGACTTTTAAGCAGCCGGCCGCCAAATGGTATGAAGCATTGCCCCTTGGAAACGGATCCATGGGGGCAATGTCTTATGGACGATTTCAGAATGAAAAAATTGAATTAAACCTTGATACCCTCTGGTCTGGAACCGGGAAGCGTAAAGAAAATTCAAACAGGGAGATTGACTGGGAATTTCTCAGAAATAACATCTTTGATGAAAAATATCAGGAAGCAGAAGATTACTGCCGGGAGAATGTGCTTGGTGATTGGACAGAAAGTTATCTTCCAGCCGGTAATTTAAAGATTGATGTAAAAGTACCTGTATTGACAGAAGCAGGCAGCTATAAAAGACAGCTTTCTTTTAAAGAAGCCATAGAAAATGTGGAGTTTTGCCAGGAAGGAAAGAGATATCAAAGGGAATTTTTTGTAAGTATGGCTGAACCTGTTATGGCACTTCATTATCATTCCGGCAAAGATTGTAGCCTTGAAATGGCATTGTCCTTGGAAAGTCAGATACACCATCAGACTTCTTTGTTTGAAAAAAACGGACTTCTTATGGAGGGACAGGCTCCTGTTTCTGTTGCTCCTCCTTATTATTCCTGCAAGAATCCGATTGTATATCAAGAAGGACTGGGGATCCGTTTTGCCTTCTGTCTGTATGTGCAGACGGATGGGAAAACTGTTCAGCAAGAAAACAAGCTGTATATAAAAGATGCCCGGAATGTTTTTGTTTATTTATCTGGACTGACAGACTTTGAACAGAAGGATTTTTATCTATCCCGGAAAAAACAGATGCTGGAACGTTTGAGATTTTATCAGTATGATAGGGTGAAAATAGCACATTTGAAAGAATATGCAAAGTACTTTGACCGGGTAAGCTTTACCCTTAACGATACCAAAGAAAATAACTTTGTGTTAAAAATGTTCTACTTTGCCAGATATCTGATGATTTCTTCCTCAAAACCAGGTTCCCAATGTACAAATCTTCAGGGAATCTGGAACCATTCCATGCGTGCCCCCTGGAGCAGTAATTATACGGTAAATATTAACACGGAAATGAATTACTGGATGGCAGAAAAAGGAAATTTGAGTGACTGTCACGAACCCTTGTTCCAGCTCATAGAACGAACAGCAAAAAGAGGGATAACAACAGCAAAAGATGTTTATCACTTAAATGGCTGGGTAAGCCACCATAACCTGGATATCTGGGGGCATTCCAGTCCGGTGGGACACTTTGGACAGGATGAAAATCCCTGTACCTATTCTATGTGGCCTATGAGTTCCGGATGGTTGTGCCGGCATTTATGGGAACATTATTGCTACACTGCTGATGAAACATTTTTAAAAGAAAGGGCATTTCCTTTAATAAAAGGAGCTGTGGAATTTTATCTTGGCTACCTGGTTCCATACAAAGATTTTCTTGTGACAATTCCTTCCACGTCACCAGAAAATACTTTTGCAACTCAGGATCATACCAGCCATAGCCTTACCTTTGCTTCCACCATGGACATAAGTATTTTGAAGGAATTGTTTGAAATCTATCTGAAAGCCTGCAAAATTCTGAACTGTACAGATTTAACAGCCCAGGTAAAAGCAGCTCTGAAAAAACTTCCGCCCTGGAAAATCGGAAAAGAAGGGCAGCTACAGGAATGGTTTTATGATTATCTGGAAATGGATATTCACCACAGACATCTTTCCCATTTATATGGCCTGTACCCTGGAAATCTGATTTCCAAGGAGAATCCAGAACTTCTGGATGCCTGCCGTGTGGTACTGGAAAGAAGAGGGGATGAAGGAACCGGATGGTGCATGGCCTGGAAAGCCTGCCTGTGGGCAAAACTTGGTGACGGGAATCATGCATTAAAACTTCTAAAAAACCAGCTGCGTTTTACCAGAGAAGAAGAATGTAGTCTGACAGGAGGCGGCATCTATCCCAATATGCTTTGTGCCCATCCACCATTTCAAATCGATGGGAATTTTGGCTTTGCAGCAGCTGTTCTGGAAATGCTGATCCAGTATGAAGAAGATAAGATTTTTCTGCTTCCTGCACTGCCAGATGAGTGGACGGATGGGGAAATAAGCAGTCTTAAAGCACCTGGAGGGATTACTATTGGTTTTAAATGGAAAAATAAGTGCGTCACAGAAATATCTTTAAATTCCATATGCCGTACAGAATGTATAATCCTGTATAATGGCTGTGAAGAAAAAATAGTTTTGAATGTAGATGGGATTCAAATATTCACAGGAGAAAAAATACATGGACAAAACAAAAGAACGCACTCATTTGGAACTTTCACCATTTCCACAAAAGCACACGATTTCTCTTGAATTTCTGAAATGACCTGTATTATAATAGGATAATTAACGGCATATACCACAGCTGGTACCGCAGTGACCAAATGCCGTTTTCGGGGTAAAAATAGGTTCAAAAATGAGCCTTGTTTTTCCCACTTATTCAGAAAAAAAGCGCTATTCAAATCCAAACAGAAGAAGTTCTGCATTTGGCAAATAGCAACAAATCGTGAAAGGAAAACTATGAGAAAATTAGCACTTAGTGACGAAATATTGCTCAGTGTTGACAAGGCAGCCCGCTATATCGGCGGGGAAGTCAACTCTGTAATGAAAGATAAGAACAACGTAGATATCCGCTTTGCCATGTGCTTCCCGGATGTTTATGAGATCGGTATGTCTAATCTGGGCATGATGATCCTCTACAACATGTTTAATGAGCGTGAGGATGTCTGGTGTGAGCGTGTCTTTTCTCCGTGGATGGATCTGGATAAGATCATGCGTGAGGAACATATTCCTCTCTTTGCCCTGGAATCCCAGGAGCCTGTAAAGGAGTTTGATTTCCTTGGTATTACTCTTGGATATGAAATGTGTTATACCAATGTACTTCAGGTACTGGATCTGAGCCATGTTTCACTTCTGGCAAAAGATCGTAAGGAAGATGACCCTATCGTAATCGGTGGCGGTGCCTGTGCATATAATCCGGAACCCATCGCAGAATTTTTTGATATGTTTTATATTGGTGAGGGTGAGACTGTCTATGATGCCCTGTTTGATGCCTATAAGGCAAATAAGGCAGCAGGCGGCTCCAGAGCAGACTTCCTGTTTGCAGCTTCCCAGATTCCCGGAATTTATGTTCCCTCTTTATACAATGTAACCTACAAAGAAGACGGCACCATTGCCTCCTTTACACCGGCAAAAGAAGGGGTACCGGAGAAAGTCTGTAAGCAGCTGATCACCGATGTTACTAAGGATTACCGCGCCATCAAAGCTCCTGTAGTTCCATTTATCAAGGCTACTCAGGATCGTGTCACCCTGGAGATCCAGCGTGGCTGTATCCGTGGCTGTCGTTTCTGCCAGGCAGGTATGATCTACCGTCCTACAAGAGAGCGTAATGTAGAGGAATTAAAGGCAAGCGCAAGGGAAATGCTTCAGAATACAGGACATGAGGAAATTTCCTTAAGTTCTCTAAGTTCCAGTGATTACTCTGAGCTGAAGGAGCTGGTTAACTTCCTGATTGAAGAATTCCATGGCAATGCTGTCAATATCTCTCTGCCATCCCTTCGTATTGATGCCTTTGCGCTGGATGTTATGAGCAAGGTACAGGATGTAAAGAAGAGCAGCCTTACCTTCGCACCGGAAGCAGGCTCTCAGCGTCTACGTAACGTTATCAATAAAGGTCTGACAGAAGAAGTGATTCTTCACGGTGCAGGAGAAGCATTTAAGGGCGGATGGAACCAGGTAAAGCTTTATTTTATGCTTGGCCTTCCGACTGAAACAGAAGATGATATGAAGGGTATTGCTCATCTTGCTCAGAAAATTGCAGAAACCTATTATGAGGAAGTTCCAAAGGAACAGCGAAAAGGTAAGGTTCAGGTAAATGTAAGTACCTCCTTCTTTGTACCAAAGCCATTCACTCCATTCCAGTGGGCAGGCATGTACAGGGAGGAAGATTTCGTAGAGAAAGCAAAGGTCGTAAAAAACGAGATCCGCGCACAGGTAAACCAGAGAAGTATCCGCTACAGCTGGCATGAGCCGGATGTTACGATCCTGGAGGGCTTCCTTGCAAGAGGTGACCGCCGCTGTGCACAGGTGATCCTGAAAGCTTATGAAAAGGGCGCGATCTATGATGCCTGGTCAGAAAGTTTTGACTATCATATATGGAAAGAAGCTTTTGCAGAAACCAATACAGACATTGATTTCTATACACTCCGCGAACGTTCTACAGAGGAGATCCTTCCATGGGATTTCATTGATGCAGGGGTGACCAAAAAATTCCTGATCCATGAATGGGAACAGGCAAAGAGAGAAACCGTAACACCAAACTGCCGTCAGAAATGTTCCGGTTGTGGTGCTATGCGTTATGGCGGAGGTGTATGTTATGAAGGTAAGAATTAAATTCAGCAAAGAGGGGCCTGTAAAATTTGTGGGACATCTGGATACCATGCGTTATTTTCAGAAAGCCATCCGCAGGGCAAATCTTCCTGTTGCTTTTTCCGGAGGTTTCAGTCCTCACATGATCATGTCCTTTGCAGCACCTCTGGGTGTTGGTACTGAGAGTCTGGGAGAGTACTTCGATCTGGAGCTTGCAGAGACAGTTCCCACATCAGAGATTACCAGACGTTTGGACGCCGTAATGGTGGAAGGTGTCCGTGTGATCAGTACCCGTCAGGTAGAGGATGGCAAAGCAGGTAAAGCCATGTCTCTGGTGGCTGCTGCCGATTATTATGTGGAATTCCGTCCGGGCAAGGAACCGGAGGTTTCCTGGAAAGATAAGATTAATGATTTCCTGGCACAGCCGGAGATCAAGGTTATGAAAAAAACCAAACGCAGTGAAAAGGAAATCGATATCCGTCCCTTTATTTATAAAATGGAACTTCAGGGAGACAAGATCTTTATGATGCTTGCTTCTGCAAGTGCCAATTATACAAAGCCGGAACTTGTAACTGATACCTTTTTCGCATGGCTCGGTGCAGAGCTTCCGGACTTTGCCTACACGATCAAACGTCTGGAAGTATATGCAGATAAGGGTACAGAGGATAACCACAAATTCGTTACTCTGGAATCATTAGGAGAAGAAGTTGAATAAGCTTATTATTACGAAAATGGAAATCTGCCAGGTTCCCTGTTATGTATGTGCCCGGGAAGAGGATGGCAGGGTCATGGAGCTTCGCTTTGAACCCATAGATCATAAATCTACCCTGGGAAATATTTATGTAGGACAGGTAGAAAATATTGCGGCCAACATCGGAGCTGCTTTTGTTCAGATTTCTGCCGGGGAACGCTGTTATCTGCAGCTGTCTGATGTTCAGGATGCCATCTATGCCTCTGTCAAAAAGGAAGACAGGCCTATAAAACCGGGAGATGAAATTCTGGTTCAGATCAACAGAGAAGCTATGAAGGGAAAGCTTCCTGCTGTGACTACCAATCTGAATTTTACAGGAAAATATCTGGTTCTCACCACAGGAGATAAGAAATTCGGACTTTCCAATAAGCTTTCCAATGATGACCGAAGCAGACTCAGCAAATGGATGGAAGAAGAGATTCACCGTCCGGATAAAGAATATGGTCTTATCGTGCGTACTAATGCAGCAGATGCATCCAAGGAGGAGCTTCTGCGGGAACTGGAATATCTTAAATCACTGTACCGAAAAGTAGCTGTTGCCGGAAAATCCCGTACCTGCTTTAGCTGTATTTATAAAACAGAACCCATTTATATTTCTGCAGTCAGGGACATTAACAACCGAAGCCTGGAAGAAATCCTGACAGATGTACCGGAGATTTTTCAGGAAATTTCCAGTTATCTGAAGGAAAACAGCCCGGAAGAAACAACCAAAATCCGTCTATATGAGGACAAACTGCTTCCTTTGTATAAGCTTCACCGTCTGGAGACTGCCTTGGAAGAGATCAGACACGAAAAGGTCTGGCTGAAAAGCGGTGGCTTCCTGGTAATACAACAGACGGAGGCTTTTGTATCTATTGATGTAAACAGCGGAAAATTCACTGGCAGAAAGAAAATGCAGGAGACTTACCGTAAGATCAATCTGGAGGCAGCAGGAGAAATTGCCAGACAGCTGCAGCTTCGCAATCTGTCCGGCCTTATACTGATTGATTTTATTAATATGGAAAATCCGGATCATCAGGATGAACTGTTCCATGTTCTGCAGAAGCATCTGCGGCGGGATCCTGTAAAAGCAAAGGCTGTGGATATCACACCTCTGCATATTCTGGAAATGACCAGAAAAAAGGTACGCAAGCCTGTAATAGAAGAACTCAGGGAATTACGATAAGCAGAAGTCTTTGTTTCTGGTTTGCAATAATATGATTATGTAAATCTATTCTTTGCAAAAAATATTAAAAAAGAAATATTAAAAAAAAGGAAAAAACATATTGACAAATCATTTTTTGTCCGATATTATTAATGAGATGCCGCACAGAGAGGTTTAAGTGCCATAAGGCCACCATATCTGGCGAGTAAAGATTATAGGAGGTGCCACAGATGTACGCAATTATTGCAACAGGTGGTAAACAGTACAAAGTTGCTGAAGGCGACGTAATCAGAGTTGAGAAACTCGGTGTTGAAGCTGGTGAAACCGTTACTTTTGATAATGTTATTGCAGTAAGCAATGACGGATTCAAAGCAGGTGAGGATGTTAAAGGTGCCAGTGTTACCGCTACTGTAGTTGAGAACGGTAAAGCAAAGAAAGTTATCGTTTACAAGTACAAGAGAAAAACTGGATATCACAAGAAAAACGGTCACAGACAGCAGTACACTAAAGTAAAAATCGAAAAGATTAACGGTTAATCTGGTGTCATTATGATTACAATTACAGTTAAGAAGAGAAACGGTACTTATCTGGAACTGATATCAAAGGGACATGCAGGATATGCAGAGGAAGGACAGGATATTGTCTGTGCCGCTGTATCTGTGCTGATCATCAACACAGTGAATTCCCTGGAGGCTTTTACAGACGATAAGTTTGAAGCCAAAGAGGATGATGGTTATGTTTCTATTCGATTTACAGCTCCGGTTACGGAGAAGGGTAAACTTCTCATGGATTCCCTTATCCTCGGATTAACAGAAATTGAGCATAGTTATAACAATCGATATTTGACAGTAAAAGTCAAGGAGGTGTAACAACATGATGAAAATGAACCTTCAGTTATTCGCACATAAAAAGGGAGTTGGTTCTACAAAGAACGGTCGTGACTCCGAATCTAAAAGATTAGGTGCGAAGAGAGCAGACGGACAGTTTGTAAAAGCTGGAAATATTCTTTACAGACAGCGCGGAACTAAGATCCATGCTGGTGAAAACGTAGGATGCGGTAAAGATTATACTTTATTCGCACTCAAAGACGGCGTTGTAAGATTTACCAGAAAGGGACGCGATAAGAAACAGGTTTCTATCGTTCCAGTAGAAGCAGAATAATCTGGTTAGGCGAGAGGCTTCAAATCTGTCAGGGTTTGAAGCCTTTCTTTAAATTTAAAAGATGAGGTGTGTCAAATGTTTGCAGACAGAGCGAAAATTTTTATCCGCTCCGGTAAAGGCGGCGACGGCCATGTAAGTTTCCGCAGAGAATTATATGTTCCCAATGGCGGACCTGACGGCGGTGACGGCGGCCGTGGCGGAGATGTCATATTTGAGGTAGATGAAGGCCAGAACACCCTTGGCGACTACCGACACAAAAGAAAATATAAAGCTCAGGACGGTGAAGAAGGCGGTAAGAAACGATGCCACGGTGCCGACGGAGCAGATGTAGTATTAAAGGTTCCGGAAGGAACTGTGATCATGGACGCTGCATCCGGTAAGGTAATTGCAGATATGTCCGGTAAAAATAAAAGGCAGATCGTATTAAAGGGCGGCAGAGGCGGCAAAGGGAACCAGCACTATGCCACAGCGACCATGCAGGTTCCAAAGTATGCACAGCCCGGACAGCCGGCCCAGGAGCTGGAGGTTCTTCTGGAACTGAAGGTAATTGCTGACGTTGGTCTGGTAGGATTTCCAAATGTAGGAAAATCCACCTTCCTTTCCAGAGTCACCAATGCCCAGCCTAAAATTGCCAATTATCATTTCACCACCCTGAGTCCAAATCTGGGTGTAGTAGATACAGAAAACGGTGGCTTTGTCATCGCAGATATTCCCGGACTGATCGAGGGTGCATCTGAGGGTGTGGGGCTTGGCCATGAATTCCTGCGCCATATTGAGCGTACCCGGGTAATCATCCATATTGTAGATGCAGCTTCCACAGAGGGACGTGATCCTATTGACGATATTTACAAGATCAATAAAGAGCTGGAAGCCTATAATCCTGAAATCGCTTCCAGACCGCAGGTAATCGCAGCGAACAAAATCGACTGTATTTTTACAGAGGATGGGGAAGAAAGCCCCATTGATAAGCTGAAAAAAGAATTTGAACCAAAGGGTATTCAGGTATATGCCATTTCCGCTGTAAGCGGTCAGGGTGTACGTGAACTCCTCTTCCATGTAAAAGAACTGTTGGATAACTGTAAGCAGGAACCTATCGTATTTGAACAGGAATTTTTCCCGGAAGATATGCTTATGACCGAGAACCTTCCTTATACAGTGGAGCAGGATGCCGAGGATCCTACCATCTTTATTGTAGAAGGACCAAAGATCGAAAAGATGCTTGGTTATACAAACCTGGATTCCGAAAAAGGCTTTGCTTTCTTCCAGCGTTTTCTTAAGGAAGGCGGTATTCTGGATGAACTTGAAAAGGCAGGTATCCAGGAGGGAGATACCGTCCGTATGTACGGATTTGACTTTGACTATTATAAATAAGTTTTTCAAACAGAGGACATTAAAATATGATAACAAGTAAGCAAAGAGCATATTTAAAGGGTCTGGCAATGACTATGGACCCAATCCTTCAGCTTGGCAAGGGAGGACTTACTCCTGAGAACACTGCTTCTGTAGATGAAGCACTTGCAGCGAGAGAGCTGATCAAGATCAATGTTCTTCAGAATTGCCTGGAAGATTCCAGACAGATGGCTGAAACTCTTGCAGAGCGTACCCGTTCTCAGGTGGTACAGGTAATTGGCAGAAAAATTGTACTATACCGTGAAGGAAAAGACGACAAAAAGAAAATTGTATTGCCAAAGAAATAATAAATGGAGAATTTTATGTCTGACAGCAGAAAAAGAGTAGGAATTATGGGCGGCACCTTTGATCCCATACATCTGGGTCATCTGATCCTTGGGGAAAAAGCCTATGAACAACTCCATCTGGACAAGGTTCTTTTTATGCCCAGCGGAAACCCGCCGCACAAAAGGAACCGACAGGGAAGGGCCACAGATGATCAGCGTGTGGAAATGGTCAGGAAGGCAATCTGTGGAAATCCGCATTTTGAGCTTTCTCTGACAGAAATGCATGAAAATGGTTATACTTATACCTATCATACCCTGGAGATGATGAAAAAGCAGAATCCGGATACAGATTATTATTTCATTATCGGAGCAGATTCTCTCTATGACTTTGACTCCTGGATGAATCCTGACAGAATCTGTCAGAACTGTATCTTGGTAGTAGCTGTCAGAAACCATACCTCAGTTGCGGAGCTGGACAGAGAAATGGAACGTCTTTCCCTTAAATATAAGGGGACATTTCTGAGACTGGATACTATGAATATTGATATCTCCAGTGAAACCATCCGCGACTGGATCAAGGAGAAAAAAAGCATTCGATATTATGTGGCGGATCAGGTGATTTCTTATATTGAAGAAAATCATATTTACAGTCCGGTCAAAGAGAAAGGATGATTTTCCAATGGCAGAATACGACTTTATAAAAATGGAGAAGAAGCTTGCCAAATATCTGGACGAAGACCGTTACGCCCACACCATGGGAGTAATGTACACCTGCGCAGCACTGGCTATGGTACACGGCTGTGATCTGATCCAGGCACAGACTGCAGGCCTTCTTCATGATTGTGCAAAATGCATTCCCAATAAAAAGAAATTAAAAATGTGCAGCCAGCACAAGATCCCGGTAACTGAATTCGAACAGACTCACCCCTTTCTGCTTCATGCAAAGCTGGGAGCCTATGTGGCAAAAGCAAAGTACGGGGTGACTGACCAGGAGATTCTTTCTTCTATCACCTGGCACACTACAGGCAAACCGGATATGACCTTATTAGAAAAAATTGTATATATTGCAGATTATATTGAGCCCAAGCGTGACAAGGCACCAAATCTGACCTTCGTCCGTAAACTGGCTTTTCAGGATCTGGATGAATGCATGTATGAAATCCTGAAGGATTCTCTTGCCTACCTGGAGGAAAATCCCAAGGATGTTGACACTACAACCAAGGAAGCCTTCTTATATTATAAAGATTTGCATATAAAAAGAGTTTCCCAGACAGAAAAGGAGATCAACTGATGAGCAGAGAACTGGAAATGGCAAAGCTTGCCTGCCGCGCTCTTGACGAGAAAAAGGGTAAGGATATTAAGGTAATTGATATCCATGAAGTATCCGTGATCGCAGATTATTTTGTAATTGCCAGCGCTTCCAACCAGAATCAGGTACAGGCAATGGTAGACAATGTAGATGAGACTCTGGGCAGAGCCGGATTTGAGGCAAAACAGATTGAGGGAACCCGCAATTCCAGCTGGGTACTTATGGATTACGGCGATATGATCGTTCATGTATTTGACGAAGAAAACCGTCTTTTCTACGACCTGGAAAGAATCTGGAGAGATGGAAAGGAACTGGATATCAGCCAATTTCTGGAGAAATAAAAAAAAGGAGATATACCCACAGAACTCTGTGACCGTATATCTCCTTTTTTCATAAATAAAATAACCTTATTTGTAAAGTCTGAACACTCCAAACACCTTGCCCAGAATCTCCAGTCCCTCATGGATCAGGATAGGGTCCATAGTATCATTCTCCGGCTGAAGACGATAGTAGCCTTTTTCCTTGTAAAAAGTCTTCACTGTAGCTCCGTCTTCCATCAGTGCCACTACAATATCCCCGCTTTCTGCAGTAGACTGCTTGCGGACAAGAACCTGGTCTCCGTCAAATATTCCGGCATTTATCATACTTTCGCCTTTTACCTTCAGCATGAAGCTCTGCTCATTTGGCATAAACTCTGCAGGAACAGGAAAATATCCTTCAATATTCTCCACCGCAAGAAGAGGCTGTCCGGCAGCTACAGTACCCACGATCGGTACATTTACCACCTCACGGCGTACCAGATTGAAATTGTCATCAATGATCTCTATCGCACGGGGTTTGGTAGCATCTCTGCGGATGTATCCGTTTTTCTCCAGAGCTTCCAGATGTGAATGCACGGAGGATGTTGACTTAAGGCCTACTGCCTCACAGATTTCACGTACTGCCGGAGGAAAGCCTCTGTTCAGGATTTCATTTTTGATATAATCAAGAATCTCCTGCTGTTTCTGTGTAATTCTGCCATATGCCATAACAGTTGTACCTCCCGAATCTTTTATAATTTATAATTATAACACATCCTGTGCTTAAACGCAAACGGATATTCGGAAAATACGTTCTACTCTTGTTTTTATATAGATATGATGTTACAATATTTTGGAATGAATTTTTTAAAGGAGGCAGCCCTTTGCCTGATAATCATAAAAAACAAAAAAAAGCGCCGGGAATCCTTGCCAGATTCAGCAAAATATTTGGCCTGAATATCGGAACCATTATGTTTGGAGTACTGTTTGTATATATGGCTTTCAGTGCGATTCTGTATCTGACTACTCCCCATATTGAATCCTACCAGGTAACCTCCGGCCCTTTATCAAGAAATGAAACCTATACCGGTCTTGCAGTGAGAGAGGAATCTGTCTGCAAGGCTTCCTCATCCGGATATATCACCTATTATGCCAGAGAAGGAAGTAAGATCAATGCAAACGGAGCTGTATACGGAATCAGCAGCACGAAATCCGCTTCCTCCACCTCCCAGCTTTCCCAGGATGAGCTTTCCAGTATAAGAAATGATATGATGAGCTTTTCCAAAAGCTTTAATTCCAGTAAATTTAACAATACCTATAGTTTCAAATATGATCTGAAGGGAAATATCCTTCAGTATGCAGAAAGCGCAGCTTCTACGGCACCTCTGACCTCTGATGAAACGGATACAGACCAGGATTCATCCGATAACGCTGCAGACACTGTGGAACAGGTCACCAGCTATGTCGGAGATGAATCTATAAACAAGGCAGAATCTGACGGGATCATCCTGTACTCTGTGGATAATTATGAGGGCAAGACTGTAGATACTGTCACTGCAGAGGACTTTGACCAGAATTCCTACCATGAAACAGATTTAAAAACTTCAGATTCTGTTAAGTCAGGAGATGATATTTACACGATCATTACGGATGAACGCTGGAGTCTTTTAATCCCCTTAAGTGACAAACAGGCTGAGAAATTAAAGGATCGGTCTGCCATCCGTGTAAAGTTTCTGAAGGATGATATGACTCAGACCGGTGATTTTTCTATTATTACCATTGATGGCGGCAAATACGGACAGATTGATTTCAGCAAGGGACTGATCCGTTATGCATCTGACCGTTTTCTGGATATTGAGCTTGTAACCAATACAGTGGTAGGATTAAAAATCCCCCTTTCCTCCATTGTGACCAAGGACTTCTATGTGATCCCGGACAAGATGGCAGCTACTGATCCCAAAACCGGCAATACAGGTTTTATAATGGAAGAGAAGACAAAATCAGGAAAAAATGCTTCTGTCTTTAAGGATGTAAGTATTTATGCAAAAATTGAGGATCCGGTCACAGATCAGACAAAGGAATCCTCGGAAACCACCTATACCTATTATGTAGACAAAAGCGCTTTCAAAGAAGGTGATGCCATTGTAAATCAGGAAACAGGTGAGCGCTATATCATAGGAGAAACAGATACTCTGGAAGGTGTGTACTGCATCAATAAAGGCTATGCTGTTTTCCGCCGTATTGAGGTACTTGACCAGAATGAAGAATACGCTATTGTTTCCAGAAATACCACCTATGGTCTCTATAGGTATGATCATATCGTAAAAAACGCAGATAAAGTAAAAGAAGAAGATATTTTGTATTAAAGCCATTAGCTTAAAAATAAGAGGAGGCAGTAAAATGTTAGCAGATAATTTGGCAACTGTGCAGAAAAATATAGAACAGGCCTGCCTGAAAGCAGGACGTGACCCCAAAGAGGTAACCCTTGTAGCAGTAAGTAAAACAAAGCCTGTGGAAATGCTTCAGGAGGCTTATGATGCAGGTGCCCGTGTGTTTGGCGAAAATAAGGTACAGGAGATCATGGATAAATATGACAGACTGCCCTCAGATATCCAGTGGCACATGATCGGTCATCTGCAGCGCAATAAAGTAAAATATATTATTGATAAGGTTGCAATGATCCATTCCGTGGATTCTGTGCGTCTGGCTCAGACCATTGAGCAGGAAGCTGCAAAAAAAGATCTCTGTATGCCGGTACTCATCGAAGTAAATGTAGCGGAAGAAGAAAGTAAATTTGGCCTGAAAACCTCTGAAGTCCTTCCTTTTATAGAAGAAATTGCTTCTTACCCCCACCTGAAAGTAATGGGACTTATGACAATTGCTCCTTTTGTCTCAGATCCCGAGGAAAACAGAGAAGTTTTTCGCAAATTAAGGAAATTAAGTGTTGACATCAGGGAAAAAAACATTAATAATATTACTATGAGTGTTCTGAGCATGGGAATGACCAATGACTATCAGATCGCTGCTGAGGAAGGATCAACAATGGTGCGTGTGGGAACAGGTATCTTTGGTGAAAGAGATTATTCAATAAAAGAAGAATAAAGAAGATTGGAGATTAAAATGGGCGTTTTAGATAAATTTTTAGATGCCATCAAATTAAACGATGATTATGATGACGATGGATTTCTGGACGATGATCTGTTAGAAGGAGAGGATGACGAGGATTTCCTGGATGATGATTTTGAGGATAAACCAAAGAAGAAATTCTTTGATAAATTCACCAAAAAGAAGGATTCCTCTGAGGACGAAGACTTTGATGATTTCGATGAGAAACCGCTGAAATCAGAATCCAAACAGACATCTTCCCTTAAACAGCCAACAGCTTCCGCTGCAGCGAAAGCTCCGGCCAGACAGGAACGTGCAGAACGCCAGACACGTCCGGCAGCATCTTCCAAGATTACTCCTATGAGAAGCAGCCGTAAAGCTTCCCAGGGGCCAAATATGGAGGTGTGCGTGATCAAACCGTCTTCTATGGAGGATACCCGTGAAATCGCAGATACACTGGTAGACAACTCTACTGTAATTTTAAATCTGGAAGGAATCGATGTGGAACTGGCACAGAGAATCATTGATTTCACATCAGGGGCCTGCTATTCTCTGGGCGGAAGCCTTCAGAAAGTATCCAGCTACATTTTTGTACTTGGACCTTATAATGTAGACATCACTGGTGATCTCCAGAATATACTGGGAGGAGCTGCACCTTCTGTGCGCGCAGGCTATTGATCTCCCATGGAGAAGAATGACTTCTTTTTAAAGAGGATCCGTGAACTGGCTGATCTTTCTTACCAGAGAGATATTGTGACTTTTTCGGATTTTCTTAATCTGAATGAACAGAATATGGTTAATAGTCTCCGGCAGCAATTTCCGCAGATCATTGTGGAATCCTCCGGCGGCTATGCGAATGCGGAGCGTCAGATGGTGGCTTTTCATCCTGATGCTCTTGCTTTTACCTGGGAATATCCTATAGACTGCCTGAAGATTGAACCAAAATCCCTGAAATTTTCAGAAGAACTGACCCACAGAGATTATCTGGGTGCCCTGCTGAATCTGGGCGTGGACAGAGCCATGATTGGGGATATCCTGGTTCAGGAAAAGGCTGCCTGGTTTTTCTGTAATAAAAAAATGACGGAGTTTTTTATTAAAAATCTGTGCCGTGTCCGTCATACCAATATTCTGATCACTATTGTAGATAAGCAGGAGGAACTGCCTTCCCCAAAAATGGAAACCATTCATGGCACCTGTGCCTCTGTCCGTCTGGATTCTCTCATTGCACTGGCTTTTAAAGCATCCAGAAGCAGTATGGTGTCTTATATTGAAGGGGGACAGGTTTTTGTAAATGGAAAGCTGATCACCTCCAATGGTTATGAGCCCAGAGAGGGAGATATTATCTCAGTCAGAGGGAAGGGACGTTTTATCTATGAGGGCACGTCCCACCAGACCAGAAAAGGACGGAGCAGTATACAGTTAAGTTTATATATTTAAATGACAGGAGGGTATTGAAATGGCAGAACAGAAATTACTTGTAAAACGTGAGGGAGATTTTCATTATCCAATCTATTTTGAAAAAGATTTTTCCGGACTGGCACAGGCTGTAAGGGAAGAAGGACTGTCCGGACATAAAATTTGTGTTGTCACTGACAGTCACGTAGAGCCTTTATATCTGAAGTCTGTAATGGATTCTCTGCAGGAGGTTTCTTCCCAGATATTTTCCTTTGTCTTTGAAGCAGGGGAAAAAAATAAGAATCTGGACACAGTACAGGAACTGTATCGTTCTCTTATTGAACATGAAATGGACCGCAAGGGGCTCCTGGTTGCTTTAGGAGGCGGTGTGGTAGGTGATCTGACCGGCTTTGGTGCAGCTACCTATCTCAGAGGGATTGATTTTATCCAGGTTCCAACCACCCTTCTTTCCCAGGTCGACAGCAGTGTGGGCGGAAAAACCGGTGTGGATTTCCAGCAGTATAAAAATATGGTTGGAGCTTTTCATCAGCCCCGTCTTGTCTATATGAATCTGTCTGCTTTAAATACACTTCCCAAAAAAGAATTTGCCTGTGGGATGGGTGAAATCCTGAAAACCGGTCTTATCTGTGACGGAGAATTTTTCCGGTTTATCTGTGCAAATCAAAAAACGATCCAGGAGTTGGATTATACCCTTCTGTCCCAAATGATCCGCAGATGCTGCGAGATCAAATCAGGAGTGATAGAACGTGATCCCAAAGAGCAGGGTGAGAGAGCTCTTCTGAATCTTGGACACACAGTTGGACATGCTGTAGAGAAATTAAAGAATTTCCAGCTGCTCCATGGTCAGTGTGTAGGGATCGGTCTGATCGCAGCTGCATATCTTTCCATGCAGAGAGGGCTTCTGACTCAGGAAGAATATAATGAAATCCGTAAAGGCTGTGAAGCCTTTCATTTGCCCCTTACTGTAGATTCTCTGAATGCCGAGGAGATTCTGGCAGCCACAAAGAAGGACAAAAAAATGGAAGCCGGACATATTAAATTTATCCTGATGGATGGAATCGGTAAAAGTTTTATTGACAAAACCGTGACGGATATGGAACTTTTAGGCGCCATCCGGGAGATCCTGTCATGAAAAGGGAAGGAGCTTCAGATCTCCCTTTTCCTGCCTGGACAGGTGTAATCCTGACTCTGTTTCTTATCCTGATGGATCAGGGGACAAAGCTTCTGGCACTGTCACAGCTAAAGGGAAATCCGGATATCATTTTGATCCCAGGTGTTTTACAGCTGAAATATCTGGAAAACAGAGGAATGGCCTTTGGAATGCTTCAGGGAAAGATTCCGCTGCTGATAGCTTTATGTCTTCTGTTTTTCTGTGTATTTTTGTATATTTATATTAAAATCCCCAAAACACGGTATTATCTTCCTCTCATCTGTACAGCCCTTGTTCTGGCGGCAGGTGCTGTTGGAAATCTGATCGACAGAGTATTCCGCGGTTATGTGATCGATTTTATTTACTTTTCACTGATTGATTTTCCTGTATTTAATATGGCAGATATTTATGTGGTATGCAGCGGCATATTTTTGGTTTTTTGCGTATGTTTCAAATATAAAGATGAAAGCGATTTTCGTTTTCTGAATAGAAAAAATTAGGAGCAGAAATGGAAATTCTTAATTATGTAGTTTCAGACGGTCAGTCCGGTATCCGGATTGACCGATATCTTTCCGATTCAAACGAAGACCTTTCCCGTTCTTACATTCAAAAGCTTCTGAAAGAACAAAAGGTTACAGTTCAGGGAACTTTTGTCAAGGCAAACTATAAGGTACAGGCAGGAGATGTGATCACTGTGGAAGTGCCGGATATGGCAGAGCCTGACATTCTTCCGGAGGACATTCCTCTGGATATCCTTTATGAAGATGAGGATGTTCTTGTAGTTAACAAGCCAAAGGGAATGGTAGTGCATCCCAGTGCAGGGCATACTACAGGGACACTGGTAAACGCCATCATGGCACACTGTAAGGAGAATCTGTCCGGTATCAATGGTGTCCTGCGTCCGGGAATCGTCCACAGGATCGATAAGGATACTACAGGGGCACTTCTGGTCTGCAAAAATGATAATGCCCACAGAGATCTTGCCCTACAGTTAAAGGAGCACTCTATCAAACGTCGTTACCGTGCGATTGTAGCAGGTGTGATCAAAGAGGAGGAAGGAACCATCGAGGGCCCTATCGGGCGCCATCCGGTTGACCGGAAAAAAATGGCGATCAATTACAAAAACGGAAAAGAAGCCGTCACTCATTACAGGGTACTGGAGCGTTTTCCCAATGCCACCTATGTGGAATGCCGTCTGGAAACAGGGCGTACCCATCAGATCCGTGTCCACATGACAAGTATAGGGCATCCCCTGCTTGGTGATGAAGTATATGGCTCAGGCAGGAATCCTTACCATCTCCAGGGTCAGACCCTTCATGCCATGATTTTGGGATTTGTGCATCCTTCTACAGGGGAATATATGGAGTTTACAGCACCTTTACCAGAATATTTTGAGAAGCTTTTGGAAAAATTGCGAAAATAGTTTGCTTTTTTAACAATATATTGTATAATATATTTACAACAAGCTAGGTGACAGAAGGGAGTGTAGTATTATGAATAGTACAAGTTCAATTATCACAATCGGTCGTGAATATGGAAGCGGCGGAAGACAGATTGGTCAGGAAGTTGCCAAATATTTCGGAATTAAATGCTATGATAAGGAGCTTCTCGAACATGCAGCCAATGAGAGTGGTATCTGCAAGGAGCTTTTTGAAAATCATGATGAAAAACCAACCAACAGCTTTCTGTATTCTCTTGTAATGGATACATATTCCTTTGGTTATTCCTCAGCAGGCTTTACAGATATGCCAATGAACCATAAGGTTTTCTTGGCCCAGTTTGATGCCATCAAGAAATTGGCTTCCGAGGGTCCTTGCGTAATGGTGGGACGATGTGCAGATTATGCTCTGGCTGAATATAAGGATTGCTTCAGTGTATTTGTACATGCAGATATGGACTGGCGAATCAGCCGTTTATCTCAGAAGCACAATAAAACAGCCAAAGAAGCCAAGGACATGATCAACAAAACCGATAAGAGCCGTTCCAGCTATTATAATTATTATACTAATAAAAAGTGGAGCGCTGCATCCAGCTATAATCTGTGTGTAGACAGCAGTAAACTGGGAATCGACGGAGCAGCAAAAGCCATTATCCAGGCTGTACAGATTTTTGATTCCACAAAAAAATAACTATTAAAAAGTCCTCTGCTAATGCAGGGGATTTTTTTGTCCTGTATTTTTATTAAAATTCTATTAAATGCAGAGACTTTTATTAAAATAAATGTTATAATCGTAACAGTTTATAAAGGAGGACAATATGAAATTTCGTTGGGATAACAAATATCTGCACTGGGGTGTAACCGCTTTTATGGTAATTGCCGCCAGTATGCTGTTTTATTATGGGATTTTCCATATGAAAACGCTGATCACCGGAATCAAAACATTTCTGGGAATCATGGCACCTATTGTATATGGTGTGATCCTTGCCTATGTTCTGAGCCCACTGATCAATTTAATGGAGAAAAAGCTTATTTATCCACAGCTTGATAAAAGAGAGATCCATTTACAGAAAAAGGGCAGGAAGGCTGTCCGCTGGGCATGTGTTCTGGTTTCCATGCTTGCCTTCTGGATCCTTATCTATGCTTTGATCATGATGGTGCTTCCACAGCTGATCCGAAGCTCCATGAATATTATTTACAGCTTTCCTTATTATGTAAAGGTCATTGAGAAATGGCTGAATTCTTTTGTACAACATGGATGGAAACTGAATTCTGAAACCATCGATATGATGAATCAGTATTCTGCCAAACTGCAGGAGTATCTCACGACCAATATTCTTCCACAGATGCAGAATATGCTGAAAAATGTTTCTGATGGGATCTTTGATGTACTGATCTTCATGAAAAACTTTCTCATCGGTGCCATTGTGGCTCTCTATGTGCTTGCAGACAAGGAGAAGTTTGTTGCTAAGAGTAAAATGTTTGTATATGCCATTTTGCCTTCCAAATGGGCAAACACGCTGATCCATGCCATGCGTTTCACAGACAAAACCTTTGGCGGTTTTCTCTATGGCAAACTGGTGGATTCTGCCATCATCGGTATTTTATGTTATATTGGAATGCTTTTACTGGATATGCCTTATCCGATTCTGATCAGTGTGATCATTGGTGTGACTAATGTGATTCCTTTTTTTGGACCATACATCGGGGCAATCCCCTGCATTTTTCTGATTTTAGTGGTTGACCCCCTGAAAGGTATCTACTTTGCAATTTTCATCCTGCTTCTTCAGCAGTTTGACGGAAATATCCTTGGTCCAAAGATCCTGGGCGAAACCACCGGTCTGTCCAGCTTCATGGTCATTGTAGCCATTCTCATAGGCGGAGGACTGTTCGGAATTCCGGGTATGATCGCAGGAGTACCGGTATTTGCAGTGCTTTATGCAATGATATGGAGATTGATCAGTCATTCCCTTGGCGATAAAAAAATGCCTCTTGAGGAGGAATCCTATGTAGATATCGATTGTCTGGACACGGAAACCGGCGAAGCGATCCCCCTGAAAAAACAGGAGAGACACCACATTTCACCGGAAAAGCTGGAGGCCCAGAAAAATAATTTCTTTATGAAAATCTGGAATCCTTTATGCAGGATCGTGTGTATTATCTGGGAATATATCAAAAAGCTTGTAAACTCCCTGTGGCTTTATATAAAGAAATTATTTCTGCAGATAAAAGATAAGATAAAAAATAATAAAAACACATCAGGAAAATAGTTACAGATATTATATAAGAAAGATATTATAAAAGATATGAGGGGAAATCAAAAATGAAATTACTGATACAGAGGGTAAACCATGCGCAGGTATGCGTAGATGGGGAAATTGTAGGCAAAATCGGAAAGGGCTTCCTGGTTTTTGTAGGAGTCGGTCAGAATGACACCAGAGAAATTGCTGACAAATATCTGAAAAAAATGCTGGGACTTCGAATCTTTGAAGACCAGAACGGAAAGACAAATCTGTCCTTGAAGGATGTTAACGGAGAGCTTTTGATGGTATCCCAATTTACCCTGTATGCCAATTGCAGACATGGCAACAGACCTGGCTTTACAGATGCCGGTGCTCCGGATATGGCCAATGAACTGTATGAATATATGCTGAATGAAGCTGCAAAACAGGTTCCTGTGGTAGAACATGGCATCTTTGGTGCAGATATGAAAATATCTCTTGAGAACGATGGCCCCTTTACCATTATCCTGGATGAATCACTTCTCTGATAAGATAGCAATAATCAATTCTGGCATCTTTTTGTATAGAATATAATGGGGGATTTATACTAAGATGAAGCAAAAAACAAACAACAGGAAGCAGTGTCTGGTAATATTAGTGCTGGCTATGCTCATACTGACATTATCCGGCACCGGATTGATGACAACTGCAGTCCGCACAGAAGCTGCCCAGAAAAAGACCGGTTTTATTAAGAAAAACGGTTCCTGGTATTACTATGATCAGAAAGGAAAACTGGCAAAGGGCTGGTATAAAACATCTTCAGGTCATATGTATTATTTTGGAAAAACCGGTGCAGCAAAGGCCGGAATCCTGTCTATTTCCGGAAAGAAATACTGCTTCAATGAGAAAGGTAAAATGCTTACCACCTGGCAGACCGTCAATGGAAAGAATTATTTTTTTGATGAGAAAAAGGGATATATGTACACTGGCTGGATCACTACAACTGCCGGAAATAAATATTATTTCTGGAAGGATGGTGTGATCCGTTCCGGTTTCCGAAAAGTAGGAAATAAGATCTATTGTTTCTCAGATAAGGGAAAAATGCTGAAAAACTGCTTTGCTAAAAAGGGAAAGGCTACTTATTATCTGAAATCCAATGGAACCCTGGCTAAGGGACGTCTTAAGATCAAGAAAAACTGGTATTCCTTCCACCGTGAAACCGGCGAACTTGTACGGAAGGGATGGTACAAGGAGACAGATGGCTCCTATTATTATGCCGCATCCAATGGAAGATTAGTGAAGGGTTTTTATAAGCCGGATTCTTATTATCGGTATTTCCGTTCCTCCGACTGCCAATTAATGACAGGATGGCAGGAAATTGACGGTTATAAATATTATTTTAAGGAAAAAAACGGCATCCGTTATGACAATTGTTTCCTAAAGGATAACTCCGGAAACAGATATTATTTTGACTCAAATGGCAAACTGGTTGTCAAAAAATGGGTCAAAAAATCCGGTTCCTATTATTATTCCCAGGCAGACGGTACACTGGCCTCCGGATGGCTTACACTGGGGGGAAACAAATATTATCTGAATCCTTCTACCTGTGTAAGGGAAACAGGCTGGATCACTGTCAACGGAGAAAAATACTATCTGAATCCCACCACAGGCATCTTGGCTCAAAATCAATGGGTAGGCACTGATTACGTAGGAGAGGACGGAGCAATGATACCAGAGTATCACAAAGTATCATTCCGCTGGCCTTTGAAATCCACTTACAATTATATCAGCAGCTATTTCGGAAACAGAGAATCTCCGGGAGGTATTGGTTCCACCAATCATAAGGGCATCGATATTCCGGCACCTACAGGTACACCGATCTACGCGGCAGACAGTGGTACCGTAATCACAATGCAAAAACCGGCAGAAAGCGGAGGTGCAGGCTATTATACCAAGATCGATCACGGGAAAGGTCTGGTCACAGAATACATGCATCAATCTAAATTTCATCCAAAGGTCAAGGTCGGCACCAAAGTGACCAAAGGACAAATCATTGGATACGTTGGCAGTACCGGCAACAGTACCGGACCACATTTACATTTTGGTGTCATTGCAAGCGGTACAAATCAGGATCCGTTAAATTACGTAAAGCGTCCCTCATAAAAGGGATGCTTTACCACATATAACAGACTGATTTAAAGGTTTATCTGTAATTTATCTTAATCTATTTGAAAAACCGGCGTTTGTCGTATAGATTGAACACCCACTTCTACAGGAGCAAATAAGCAAATGAATAACCAAAACGATTATAATGACAACAAAAAAGTTACCTATCATGAACAAACAGATATTTCTAATATCCTGAAGCTTCGTGAAGTTCTGAAAACTCTTCCTCCTTTCTGCAGGGATTATTTCAGGGCTATGGATCCGGTTACCACAACCAATACCAGAATTTCCTATGCCTATGACATACGGATCTTTTTCCAGTTTTTACTGGATGAAAACCCTGCCTTTAAAAATTACTCTTTAAAGGATTTTACTGTTGATGTCCTGGATCAGTTAAAGGCGGTTGATATTGAGGAATATCTGGAATATCTGAAGGTCTACAAAAATGGTGACAAAACCGAAACCAATGGGGAACGCGGAATGAAACGTAAACTTTCTGCTTTAAGAAGCTTTTACGCCTATTATTTTAAACATGAATTTATAAAAACAAATCCAACTGTTCTTGTGGATGTACCAAAGATCCATGACAAAAGCATCATACGCCTGGATGCTGATGAGGTTGCTCTTCTGCTAGATTATATAGAGCACTGCGGCGATGAGCTTACCGGCCAGAAACGGGCTTATTACGAGAAAACTAAAGAACGTGATCTTGCCATTGTTACTCTCCTGCTCGGCACAGGAATACGTGTATCTGAATGTGTAGGACTGGATGTGGAGGATATTGATTTTAAAAATAATGGTATCAAAATCACCCGAAAAGGCGGCAATGAAATGGTTATATATTTTGGTACAGAGGTCGAACACGCTCTGCGCCGGTATCTGGAAGTCCGCGAGGGAGTGATTCCTATGTCAGGACATGAACATGCTCTCTTCTACTCTACCCAGCGAAGACGCATCGGCATTCAGGCTGTAGAGAATCTTGTCAAAAAATATGCACGCGCAGTCACCACCACCAAGAAAATCACCCCCCATAAGCTGCGAAGCACCTATGGCACTGCTCTCTACCAGGAAACCGGTGATATATATCTTGTAGCCGACGTATTGGGCCATAGAGACGTTAATACAACAAAGAAGCATTATGCAGCCATGGATGACGCAAGACGCCGTAAAGCGGCTTCTGCAGTGCATTTACGTGAAGATTAAAAAGGAGCAGATCAGAAATTTACTGATCTGCCCCAATTTTTATTCTCTGGATTAATCATTCATCAAAATTTGTCTCAAAAATGCCTTCTGGAGTTCGCATTGTCAGAACACCAAGATTAAACTCATCGTCCATCACTGTAATATGATATTCAAAAATAACATCATCATCAAATTTGGACAATAAAACATAAGAACCATTTTCCTTCCCGTCTATCTGATCACAGATATCGTTGTATACCGCCTCGCCGGAGATACTTCTGGGATATCCTGCTTCTATAATTTTTTTCTCAATTGCCTGATATAATTCTTCCATTTTTGTCAACCTCTTTCTGTGCCACAAAAAGGATATCTGGCACATTATATGGAGATATCCTTTTCGCATTTCGTTATGTAATTTTAAAATTCAATAAGAGTCATTTCCTGGTTGTCATTATTATAAAGCCACGATAACTTTCTCATGGAATACTTCAGGAAGTTCTTCTTTGTCTAAAGACATACTGATTATAAAAGTAACGTTAAACTGAGTTCCAATGGATTCTAACTGCTCAAGGGTACTTGTAACATCCTTACCCTCCAGCTTGGCTACCTTCAGAAAACTGTCAAGATAAATCTGCTCGAGATCATGATCCTGTGAAAGAATACCACAGATAAATCCTACAAATTCATCTGCATTCTTAATCGGGAAGCCGGATACATCGATCAGACGAACCTTATTATTCAGTTCATACATGTGCTTGGTGCTTTTGTCCAAATAAACAATGCTACCATTCGCTTCTTTAACCGCTCCATTCACTTTGTCTAAAAGTACTTTTGTTTTGCCTTTACCTTTCTTTCCTACAATCAGTTCAACCATCCTGTTTTCCTCCTTAGACACATATAATATTAATTATTACTAAATTCCTCAATTAATATGTTTCAATTATAGTGCATATTATCATAAAATTCAAGGGGTTATTTACTTTTTTTGTGAAATTTTATTAATTTATGACAATTACTTAATTTTACTGTATTTTCGGAGATAAAATTCTCTAACTGTTGATATTCTGGAGCAGCGAATTCATCTGCTGATACAAGAGCTCCTTGCTGGATGCTCCCAGCACAATAGATACAAAAGGTTTTCCAAAAGCATTCTGGGTTATGATCGCTAGACAGTTACCTGCAGAAGCAGTGGTTCCTGTCTTTCCGCCCAGAACCGTTACATCTTTGGGAGGGGTTGCCTCACCGGTCAGATAATGGTCTGTAGCTTCCAGACTGACACTGTGGGACTCTCCGTCAGCGCCTGTATAAGTAACAGTATACGACGGCATCTGGGTAATCTGAGTGAATTCCTTATAATTCATAGCTTCATTCAGCATCAGATAAATATCATATGGTGTTGTATAATGATTTTCATCCTGAAGTCCATGAGGATTAGTAAAATGAGTTCCCGTACATCCCAGCTGTCTGGCATAGCTGTTCATCATCTCCACAAAATTCTCTGTGGTACCGCCAACATATTCTGCGATTGCAGAAGCTGCATCATTCCCGGAATAAACCAGAAGACAATGGAGCAGCTGATCCAGGGTAACCTGATCTCCGGCTACAAATCCACATACCTGGGAGCCAGCCTCCAAAGTAACATTCTCCTGTGTGATCGTAACTGTATCATCCAGCTTTCCGCTTTTTAATGCAAGCATAGCTGTCATGATTTTTGTAATGCTGGCGGGATAGATTTTGTCATAGATCCCATTGGCATATAATACCTTATGATTACTCAGATTAAACAGAAGTCCCTTCTGTCCTTCCTCCAGAGAGGCATTTTTAATACGGTCTACACTGCCCTTGGAAGAAACACAAAGCTTCTGTGCAAAGGGCCGGGCCTTCATATTTTCTTTTCCTGCCAGACTGCTGGTAAATACTTCAGAAGCCTGAAAAGCATTCACCGGTTTGCCCAGATAAGTACCATTCAATAAGCGAATAGCAAAAAATGCTCCTGCCGCTATAAATACCATAAGCAAAAGCAGCAATATGGTATGCCCTATAGGCTTACGCCTTCTCTGCTTTTGTCTGGAAGGTCTCTGTGATCTGGGAAGTGCAGTTGTCTGTACCTGGGAAGCTGTCCCGGAATGTGACCCATGGACACTTCTCTCATTTTTATATGGCCTGGCCGATTTTTTTTCATTTTTATTCCCGGCAGATGATTTTCCAAACATCATAAGTAGTCCTCTTTCCTGTCAAGCTCTTTCTTCATAATTTCTTTATTATATGCACTGCTCTGAAGTCCAACATTAAGTACAAGGCCCATACCAATATACAGACTGACCAGAGAGGTAAGTCCATAGCTTACAAAGGGAAGAGGTGTTCCTGTATTCGGCGCCATTCCCGTAGCAACACATATATTGATAAAGCTTTGCAGGGCAATCAGCCCCCCTATTCCACAGCACAGGATTTTGCCGGACAGATCCTTGGCCCTCAAGCTCATGCGGATACATTCAAAAGAGATTGCCAGAAGCAGCAGGACAATCGTTGTACATCCGATAAATCCATACTCTTCCCCTGCAACAGCAAAAATAAAGTCTGTCTGGTTTTCGGAGACAAAATTACCTTCATTCACAGATGCTGTACTGTCATCTCCGCTTATCCTCTTTCCAACCAGTTCTCCGGATGCTATGGCTGTCTTGGAGTTCTTCTGCTGTTCAATATTATCAGAATACTCTTCATTTTCCGGATATAAGAAAGACATAATACGTGACCTCTGATAATCCTTCAGCAGCTTCTGGTCCGGCTGCACCACAATAGACAGAAAGATGATCAGAAGGGGAACGGAAATCAACAGTGCTCCTCCGATAATTTTATAACTTAGACCTGCAATATATATCATCATACAGAAGATCACGATAACAGTAAGGGTATTTTTTAAATCCGGCTGTTCCAGGATAAGTATAAGAGGAACAGCCAGTAATCCTGCAGAAGCAGCCAGCGTCTTCAGAGTGTTCAGATTTTCCTCATGATCCATGAAAAATTTTGCAAAAAAGACGATCAAAATAATTTTGGACAACTCTGTAGGCTGAAAACGAAAAGAACCGATTCCGATCCATCGGGCAGCTCCATTAGCGCTGGAGCCTGCAATTCGCACTACAATCAGCATGATGATATTAAATCCATACATAAACCACTGGAAATTCATAATCCAGGAATAATCCATCAAAGATAAGATCACCATAATGATCAGTCCGAGAATCACTCCTACAAACTGTTTGGACTTAAGATTTTCTGCTGCAGTTCCTACCAGTGTAACACCGATAAGGCTGATGGCCAGCAGAAATATAATAAGTCTGAAATTGTAAAATCGTAATTTATACTGCTTTAACATTTTATCTGTCCTTTTTATCCAGAACAGGAACATACACATAGAGCACAGCCGGCTCCTGGGTGATTTTTAACTTTACCTGTTCTTCCTCTATGGTTAAATATTTCTTTACTGTGTGTATCAGATCACTTTTCAGCATCTGCATCATTTGCGGAGAGCAGTCAATCCTCTCAGACAACAGAAGAAGCTTCATTCTGTCCCTGGCATATCCGGCGGAGCGTTTCTTATCTCTGAAAAAAGCTTTCACACGGAGTCCCTCCTTACAGATATTTTATTTCCGAAACATGTTACCGATTTTCCTGAAGAAACTCTTTCTCTCAGCAATGTTCATAAACGGTACATTTTCACCTATAATACGCTGACAGATATTTCTATACTCCTCTTCCGCCTGGGAAGATTTTCCTGAAAGAGGTTCCCCCTGGTTGGTGGCTATCACGATCTGTTCATCATCCAGAATGGTTCCGATCAGATCCACAGCAAGGATTTCTGTCACATCCTCCACAGACATCATATCTCCCCTGGCGATCATATCCGGCCGAAGCCGATTGATGATCAGCTGTATATCCCTGATATCATTTGCTTCCAGAAGTCCTATGATGCGGTCTGCATCTCTGATGGCAGATACTTCCGGTGTAGTTACAACCAATGCCCTGTCCGCCCCTGCTATGGCATTCTTAAAGCCCTGCTCAATTCCCGCAGGACAATCCAGCAGGATATAATCAAACTCTTCCCGCAGATCATCTGTAAGCTTGATCATCTGTTCCGGAGAAACGGCACTTTTATCCTTGGTCTGTGCAGATGGCAGCAGAAAAAGATTGGGATGACGTTTGTCCTTGATCAGAGCCTGACGCAGGCGGCAGTTTCCACCAATCACATCTACCAGATTATAAACAATCCGGTTCTCAAGTCCAAGGACAACATCCAGATTGCGCAGACCGATATCTGTATCAACCACTACAACCTTTCTGCCAAGCATGGCAAGACCTGTTCCAATGTTAGCGACAGTGGTGGTTTTTCCCACTCCGCCTTTCCCGGAAGTAATTACAATGGCTTCACTCATAGTTTGTTTTCCTCCTGATCGATAGGCTTCCATACTCCTGGTATTTTTCTTTTGATGCTTAGTCGTTTGAAGTATCACTGGTATCACTGGAAGCAACACCTGTAAGGATGTTTCCTTCATCAGTCAGTTCAAAAATGTATTTAAAAATATCAGCTGCTGCCAGACACGCATTTCCTGATGTATAACCATTTTCAATACGCACGGCAATTGCATACTGAGGATCAGTGGAAGGAGCATATCCCACAAACATACCATGGTTCGGATGGTAAACACCATCCACCTCGGCAGTACCTGTTTTTCCGGAAACATCCATTCCCAGGCCATCGAACTGTTTGTGAGTCTGAACCACACGGTACATTCCGTCATGAATATCCGCCCATACACCGGAATCCACATCCAAAGTATTGATCACATCAGGCTCGTATTCTTTCAGGGTATTTCCCCTGGAATCTGTCAGTTTACCCAGAAGTGTCAGATCATATACCGTTCCACTGGTGGCAATCGCTGTAGCATACCTTGCCAGCTGACTGGTGGTATAGGCATTGGTACCCTGTCCGATATAAGAGGGTACAGCCAGGGAATCTGACACATGGGGAGAAGATTCTGTGATCTCTATTCCGGTCTTCTTATCCAGGCCGATCAAAGATGCATATTTCTGAAGAACTGCAAGACTCCGGTTCTCAGAGAAATTACCTTCCCCATCCTGTCCCAGCTTAAAACCAACCATATTGAAATAATAGTTACAGGACTGTTCAATGGCCTCCCTGATCTCGATCGGACCATGTCCGTTAATATTCCAACAGTTGATCGGTGGAGTTACCAGGTCAAAGGAGCCTGTACATTCAATATAAGTACTGTCATCGATCACACCCTCTGACATCCCTGCAATTGTTGACAAAATCTTAAAAGTAGAACCGGGAGCTGTGGTCTGCTGTGTTGCTTTATTGAAAAAGGGACTGGACTGATCCATGGAAAGCTTGGCATAATAATCAGTATCCATATCATTTACCAGCAGATTGTTGTTATAACCCGGATAAGAAACACAGGCCAGCACATCTCCGGTTTTTACATCTGTGATCACTGCAGAAGCAGAACATGGCTCCAGCGCCAGCTGCGCCGGCTCGATTTCCAGAGTATATATCTTATTGACCATGAAATCATAGGCGGTCATTGTACCTGATGCCAGAGAATCATACATTCCGTCATCCTTTGAGAGAATTCCCTGGTCATAGAGTACAAGACAGATCTCTCTGCCGGAAATAGTATCCTCCTGGAGCATATACTTATACAGCAGTTTGGAAAAGCTGTTATCTGTCTTCAGGTAGGTAATGATATAATCTGTAAGAGCCTTATATGCTTCCTCAGAATCCAGATATTCTCCCTCAGAGGAAATCTTGGAAATATCAATCCAGTTCTGTCCTGTTGCATAGGTCAGGTAATCCTTCAGACTGATGCTTTCATCCTGACTCCATGCCTTATAAGTAGCGTCCGCAGTATCAATAGCATTTTTTGAGATCACACCCAAAGTATCCCGCAGCAGATCATTACAGATATAAGTGAGATATTCCTGAACCTGATCATTCTCATCCTTTAGAGCAGGAGGATTCTCCTCTGTCAGTCTGTTTGTTATTATATCAAATACCTGTTGCTGTTTTTGCTGAAATTTGGCATATAAATTTTTTTCTGTATCAGAGGCTGTATCCTCACTGAATTTCCGAATATCGATCACACTGTTGGAAATCAGTGCATTGTATACATCATAGATGGGAATTTTAATCTGTGCCGCATTATTAACGCTATAGTCATAGGTTTTTGTGGCCTCTATCTTGGAAAGAAGAATACCCGCAACCCTTTGCTTCAGGATCTGATAGATCGCAGACTGCCATTTACTGTCCACCGTCAGGTATACATCATTTCCTGCCACAGGCTCTACACGTGTGGAATCATCAATTTTCAGAACCTTACCAAGATTGTCTACGGTTACAGTCTCCTCACCATCTGTACCCTGCAAAGTCGTTTCCATATATTTTTCAATACCAACCTTACCTACAATGGCATCATTGGCATATTCCGGATTCTTCTTACGCAGTTCCGTCAATTCCTCTGAAGAAGCACGTCCTGTATATCCCAGGATCGGTCCCAGACTTGGATCATCAATATACTTACGGACAGAATCCTCTACAATATCAATTCCCTGAAGCTCTGTCTGATTTTCCTTGATCGCTGCCACAGACTGCTCACTTACATTGGTGGCAATGGTTACAGCCATATATTTCTTGAAACTGTTGGTACTCAGCTCATAGCGCATGATCGCCAGATCCAGGATCTCCTGTTTGGAAAGCTCCTCAGGAAGATCATAAGCTTCCAGCTCCTCCTTGGTATAGGCATCTTCTCCGTACAGGGCAATAGAAAACCCACTTTTTCCGGTAAGATATTCCATCATTTCATCTGCAGTTGCAGATTTTTGTTTCTCAGTCAGGTTATCGATCAGAGCCTGTCCATAAATATCAGCCCTGAAACGATCCAGGGTAAAGCCCTCATCCACATCAAAAACATAATTGCCGCTGTCATCCAGCACAATATGGAAATCACGGCTAATGGAATCTCCGTTATGTTCCAGGATCTTGAGAACCCGGTAGGCAACACCGTTCAGGGTAAGGTTCTTTTGCCTGGTGGTATCATAAGTTCCGTTATCCTCAAAAGTCACAGAATAAGCCAGAACATTGGAAGCCAGTTCCTCTCCGTTTCTGTCAAAAATATTTCCGCGGGTGCTGTTGATGGCTCGTTTTTTTGTAATACGGGATTCAAATTTGCTGATATAATCCTGCCCCTGAATGATCTGCAGTTCAAAAAGCTGCTTCACCAGGATACCAGACATGAGAACAAACACCACAATAAGTATGGTTGTCCTTTTTATTCGTATTTTCTTTATAAATCTTTTTATTTTAGTACCCAAATAGACTCACTTTCTTTCTTTAACGGACTCATCAGGTGATAATTGATATAGTAAAAAACCCGATAAACAATCAGTGTCAGAATAATCGTATAAAATGTTTCCGGCAAAATGATCCTGCTGAGATAGGTTCCAAGTCCAAGTCTGCCGCGAAGCAGAAACTGCAATGCATACACAGCCAATCCATACAGGATATCACCTGCACCGGCCAGAAATATAGGAACCTTTACATCATCATCATAACAGATCCTATGTGCATAGCCGCTTAAAAAACCAATATACATATAAATCAGTGCATAGAACCCAAAAACAGATCCATAAAACATATCCACCAGAAAACCGCAGAAAAATCCCGTCCACATTCCGCTTTTTCTGCCTCTCATCAGACCCATGGAAATGCACAGGATCAGGATCAGATTAGGAGTGATCGATCCAATGGCAATCCTGGATATGACTGTACTCTGGAGAAGGAAACATATGAGAATGGTAAAAAACAGAGTAATCTTACTCTTCATTAACAGAATCCCCCTTATTCACTGTGATTACCAGCACATCCTTCAGATGAGCGAAATCTACCGGTGTAACGATGGTTCCATTCTTTGTCAGGTTATTGCTGTCCTGGGAAATCTCACTGATATATCCGATAAACAGTCCCTCCACATATTTCTCGCTGATATTGGAGGTGACAATACGTTCTCCCACAGTAACCTTATTATCCTGGTCATACAGCTGGCTGAAGCTTAGCTTTCCCTCGTCGATCAGTTCAAGATCTCCCTCAACCACACAATTATCCTGTGTACTCACAGTCATTGCACTGACATTACTGCTGTCGTCAATAATAGAGCGCACAGTTGCCCAGTGAGCACCCACCTCTGTGACGATCCCCACCAGTCCTTTTCCGGCAATAACATTATTATCTATCCGGATTCCGTCTGAAGTTCCCTTATTGATCATAAAAGTATCATACCAGTTACCAGGATCCTTGGAAATGATCCTGGCAGCAACCTTAGGATATTCTGTATACTGCTGATCCAGGTCATACAGCTGTTCCAGTCTTACCAGCTCTGTCTGATCCTGGATCAGTTTATTATTCTGTTCTGTCAGGCTGTCCACCTGGGACTGAAGTTTCTCATTTTCCGCAAGGATCTCCTCTTTATCCTTCATCCGGTCTGAAATCCCTTTGAAAACAGAACTGATATGATTAATACTGTTTTCAAAGGGAACAATGATCATCCCTGCTGCCTCCTGAAGAGGTACTGTAGTTACCCCTGATGCAAAGGTGGCTACAATACAGCTGGCACAGAAAATAGTCATAATTGCCAACAGATGTTTGCTTTTTAAGTGAATTCTGATTCGTACTTTCTTTTTCAGGTTTTTCATGATATACCCCTAAAAATTTATAATTTTCTCTGCTTCACAGGTATTGCCCATTTACGCAGTTCTTTGTTCTTAATGATCTTTTCCAGACCGGAAACTGCTGATTTCTCATAGAAATCCGACATATTAAAGGTAAAACCAGTATAGCTTGCCAGATATTTGTCCAAATAAGGAAGCCTGGTGCTGCCTCCGGTAATATAAATTCCCTGTTTCGCAATATGATAGGAAATCTGAGGAGGAATACGCTCCAGAAAGGTCTTCATTTCGGAAGCGATCTCATTTACACAGTTCATGATCCCGTCATTTACCACATAAGAAGAAATCACCTCTTCTCTGGGAAGTCCGGAAATACAGTCAATACCAACTACCTTACGCACGCCCTTTCTCTGGTCGCTGAGCCGTCCCATAACCATTTTCAGTCTTTTGGCTGTACGTGTTCCCAGCTGAAGATTGTACCGCTTGCGGATCTCCGTGCATATGGATTCATTCATCTGTCTGCCCCCGATAGGTATCTTTTTGCTGATAATAATTCTTCCTCCGGTGATGATGGACATCTCTGTACTCTGTGCACCCATATTTACAACCATATTTCCGGTGGGATCATCCAGATCCACTCCCATGGCCAACGCATCTGCAATGGGAGATTCTACCATATAGACACGGTTTTTACGCAGCCAGTATCCATTGGCCACATTAAAATATGCCCGTTTCTCAACAGCTGTCATATCCAGAGGAACTGTAAAAAACATTACAGATCCTACCCCCAGAATGTGATCGATCCTGCGTATCATACTGTACAGCACGATCTCCTGCAGTTCCAGATTGGCGATCATTCCAAATGACATGGGCGAACACACTGCAACCTCTGCCGGAGACTTCTCAAACATCTCATAGGCTTCGTTGCCCACAGCAATGATCTTATGCCCTCTGGATGCGATCATGTTTTTTTCCATATAACTTTTGTTTTTAAATAATGAATAGACCTTTACAGAGCTGCTGCCCAGATCTATTCCGTATGTTTTCTCAAACAGCATATATCTGCCCCTTTATCCTGTACATTCATCCCACAGACCGGTTTCCCTGAAACTGCAGTATCTCTGGTCTCCGATCACAATGTGGTCCAGAAGATGTATGCCCAGTAATTCCCCTGCCTGATAAATCCTGGCAGTGATCTCCATGTCCTCCTGGCTGGGAGTAGGATCCCCGCTGGGATGATTATGGATCAGGATCAGGCTGACTGCATGATAACGCAATGCCTCCAGGTAAATTTCTCTGGGTGTAACCAGTGAACCGGTTACCGTTCCCCTGGTCAGCACCTTATCTCCAAGAAAATGTCCTTTCACATCAGACATCATGCAAAGTACAAGCTCCTGTTCCTCATGGCGTAGCTGCTCCATATAATAAGCAGCAATAGAGGATGGATCATTCATTACCAGCTGCGGCCTGGCGGCTGTTCTGGCAATCCGTCTGGAAAGTTCTCCAATGCATTTCAGCTGTACCGCTTTTACCTGTCCGATCCCATGAATCCTCATCAGATCCTGCAGAGATACATGGATCAGTCCTGTCAGCCCGCAATAGGCGGAATCTTCCATAAAATGTAAAATTTCCTGTGCCAATGCCAGAGAATTCTTTCCCTGGGTACCGCTTCGCAGAATCACTGCCAGCAGCTCACAGTCACTTAATGTATTTTCACCCTGTTTGAAACATTTCTCATAAGGGCGTTGTTCTTCCGGTAAATTCTTAATAATATGATTCATAAATTCGCCAATACCGCTCTCTTAAATGCAGACGGCAAATCGCAACCTATATTCTAGCATAAAAAAGGGGAGATGTACACTCTCCCCTAGAAATTTCTATATTTTTTAGAAATGGTTTCTGCAATTTTAATCCCATCCATAGCTGCACTGGTGATCCCTCCTGCATATCCTGCGCCTTCGCCACAGGGATAAACTCCCTGTATATTGGACAGAAGTTCACTGTCACGGGTAATGCGGACCGGTGATGAGGTACGGCTTTCGACTCCGCTGAGTAATGCATCCTCCCTGTCAAAACCTGTGATCCTTTTTCCGAAAGAACGGACTCCCTCTTCAATAGAATCTCCCACTGCCTTTGGAAGAACAGAACGCACATTGGCAAGCACATATTCTCCCTTCATACAGGGAACCACTTCTCCCAGAGCAGTACTGGACTGATTTTTACAGTAATCTCCAAACAGCTGTACCGGAATTTTGCCCTGACCAAGCTCCCAGGCCTTCCGTTCCAGCTCGCGCTGAAATTCTACACCCCGTAAAGGACCTTCTCCCCCAAAGTCTTCAGGAGTTACTGTGACAATCATAGCACTGTTTGCGTTCCGGGAATCCCTGGCCTGATAGCTCATACCATTGACTGCCAGTCTGCCTGGTTCCGAGGAAGCATTGACTACGTATCCTCCGGGACACATACAGAAGGAATAAACTCCTCTTCCGTTTTCACACTTATGAGTTACCTTGTAGGCAGCAGCACCCAGAAATTCATTTTCCTCCTCACCGTAAAGATCCATATTGATCATGGACTGGGGATGCTCAATACGCAGACCTACAGCAAAAGCCTTGGGTTCCATATAAAGTCCGCGGCGATAAAGCATTTCAAAGGTATCTCTGGCACTGTGTCCCACAGCCAGCACACATACCTGGGCAGGAATGATTTCCCTGTCATTTACCTGAATTTCCTTTAACACACCCTTCTCAAAACGGAGATCTGTAACCTTGGCGCGAAAACGGAAACTTCCTCCCATTGCCTCAATATCATGGCGCATTTTCTCCACGATCCCAATTAGTACATCAGTACCCAGATGAGGCTTCTGCTGATAAAGGATTTCCTCCGGTGCCCCAGCCTCCACAAAACGCTTCAGAACCTCATGATTCCTTCCATAAGGATCTTTGACCAAAGTATTTAATTTACCGTCAGAAAAGGTTCCTGCTCCGCCCTCTCCAAACTGCACATTGGAATCCGGATCAAGAATACCGTTTTTCCAGAAATTTTCTACTGTTTTCTGCCTTTTGTCTGCTTCCTCTCCTCTCTCCAGGATCAGGGGCTTATAGCCTGCCTTTGCCAGATACCAGCCGCAGAAAAGTCCGGCCGGACCACTGCCGATCACAACCGGCGGACAGGAAAGAGGCTCTTGCCCAGGTTCCGGAAATACATAAGGCTTCTCTGCTGTTAACATAACATTGTTATTGTTAACCCTTTTTGCAATTTTCTGTTCGTCCTTAATTTTTACATCAATGGTATATACAAACATTTTGTCATTTTTATGTCTGCAGTCCAGAGACTGTTTTCTGATCTCATAAGAAAAGGAAGCTGACGGACTTTTCAGAACCTTTCCGATTTTTTTTTCAAGCTGTTCCTTTGTATGGGAAACAGGAAGCTTAAGCTGTGAAATTCGAATCATAATCATTCTCCTTAAATGTCTGCAGCTGCATGTACACCGGCTGCTGCCCCGCTGCTCCATGCCCACTGAAGATTATAACCGCCGCAGGTTCCGTCTATATCCAGAAGCTCTCCTGTAATATACAGGTTCCTGCATTTACGTGATTCCATAGTATGGGAATAAATCTCCCTGGTATCCACCCCTCCGGAACATACCTGGGCCTGGGCAAAAGAAAGACTGTCTGTCACTGTAAGGGTCAGGCTCTTGACCGCCCTCACCAGATCCTTCTGTCCGGCAAAAATCCGGATCAGCTTTTCCGGAAATAATCCAATAAGAAGCTCTCTGTCATTTTTATAGGGGCAGGTTCTTTTTCGTTTTAAAAGCAGCTCCCGGAATTCATCTGCAGACAGCTCCGGCATAAAATCTATGGTGATTTCTACATCACGGCCCTTTTTTATATTCCGTACTGCATATCTGCTAATCTGAAACACCGGAATCCCTGAAACTCCATAATCAGTAAGCTGCAGTTCTCCCTGCTCTGTAACAACAGGCTTCCCCTCTGAAAAAAGGGTGATTTTCCCCTCTGTACGCACCCCTGACCAGGTTTTAAAGAAATTCCCCTTACATTTCAGTGCAGTAAGTGCCGGCCATACAGGGACTATATGGTGTCCCAGCTTTTTGGCCAGTTCATAACCGCTTCCGTCAGAGCCGGAAATTGCAGAGGCTCTGGAACCATTTGCCAGGATCAGGGCATCTCCTTCGTAGTACCATCCCTCTGTCAGCACACGAAAACCATCTGTTTTCTTTTGGACAGATACCACTTTTTCCTTTGTCTTTATCTTCACCCCCAGATTTGCCGCTTCCATACACAGAACCTCAGTCACACTCTGTGCCTGGCCGCTTCTGGGATAAAGATAGCCTTTTCTGTCCAGAGGATAGATTCCCAGCTCTTTGAAAAACTCTATGGTATCAGACACAGAAAACTGTGAAAGAGCCTCCTGCACAAACTCAGGATGTTCCCCTCTGTATGCATTTTCAGGCATTGCCAGATTTGTATAATTACATCTGCCATTTCCTGTAGCATTGATTTTTTTTCCCGGTTTTTCATTCTGTTCCAGAATGGTCACAGCAGCCCCATTTCTGGCAGCCATGATTCCGGCCATCAGTCCGGAAGCCCCTGCTCCCACAATGATTACATGTTTTTTCTTCATAATGATCTGCTCCCGGCCCTTTCAGGCCACATAATTAGAGAGTAACCAGTTTTTTATCAACAAGCTTCTGCAGAGACATCAATACCCCAAGCTTTGCATGCTCCCAGGTAAGTCCTCCCTGGAAATACACTGCATAAGGAGGTTTCATAGGCCCGTCTGCGGAAAGCTCGATGGAGGATCCCTGAACAAAGGCTCCTGCTGCCATAATAACCTGGCTGTCATATCCAGGCATATCCCACGGCTCCGGATCCACATAGCTGTCCACAGGTGCTGCTGCCTGGATTCCCTTGCAGAAAGCAATCAGTCCTTCCGGTGTACCAAGGCTTACTGCCTGAATGATGTCCTGACGTGGCTCTGTGGAATTTGGGATTACCGGAAATCCAAGTTTTTCATATATATTTGCTGCAAAAACAGCACCCTTTAATGCCCCCTTGGTAACCATCGGTGCAAGGAAAAATCCCTGGAAGAAAGAACGGTTAACCCCCAGGGTTGCTCCTACCTCACTGCCAAGTCCGGGACAGGTCATTCTGTAAGAAGCATTTTCCACGCACTCCTTAGTACCTGCAATATAACCGCCGATCGGTGCAAGTCCGCCGCCCGGGTTCTTGATCAGAGAACCTACGATCATATCTGCACCAACATCACTTGGCTCAATGGTATCTACGAACTCGCCATAGCAATTATCTACCATACAGATCACATCTGGTTTGATACTCTTAACGAAAGCAATCAGTTCCCCGATCTGCTTTACGGAAAATGAGGGGCGTGTCTGGTATCCCTTGGAACGCTGAATCTCTACGAGACGGGTTTTCTCATTGATTGCCTTGCGGATACTGTCATAGTCAAAGGTTCCGTCTTCCAGAAGTTCTACCTGCCGATAAGTTACACCATATTCTGCGAGAGAACCTTTTGACGGACGGATACCGATGACTTCTTCCAGAGTATCGTATGGTTTTCCGGCAGGTGCCAGAAGTTCATCTCCCGGACGGAGATTTCCGAATAAGGCGATTGCCAGTGCATGAGTTCCACATGTGATCTGCGGACGTACCAGACATGCTTCTGTGTGGAAGGTGTCTGCATAAACCTTTTCAAGAGTTTCACGGCCAATATCGTCATATCCGTAACCGGAAGAACTTCCGAAGCATTCTGCACTTACCTTGTTCTTCTGCATGGCAAGAAGCACCTTCATCTGGTTATATTCTGCAGTTTTATCAAATTTTTCAAATCTTTCTTTTAAGGATTCCTCAATCTTATGACCAAAGTCATAAACCTCTGAAGAAATTCCAAGCTGTGCGTACATTTCTTTCATAACTTGTTTCGTCCTCATTTCTGTTTACATTATTATCTTTATTTTATCTCTGAATTTCACTTATTCTGTATCAGTGATTTTTAAGAAGAATTCGGTTATAGAATTCCTTTGCTTTTGCATATCTTTATCATCTCATCAAGGATTCTGTCTTCTTTATAGTCAAACTCATCCTTGTTCATCCAGATGGTATCCTTCTCCCTGCGAAACCAGGTCAGCTGGCGTTTTGCAAAATGTCTGGTATCTCTTTTCAGGATCCTGATTGCTTCCTCTAAGGGATACTCGCCATCCAGATATGCAAGGATTTCTTTATATCCAAGTCCCTGCATGGAAACCATTCCTCTGTGGTATCCCATATCTTTTAACTTCTGCACTTCCTCAAGGAGTCCCTCTTTTAACATCTCATCAATACGGTCATCAATCCGTTTATAAAGAAGTTCCCTTGGTACATTCAGCACAAAATATGCCAGATTATAAGGGGTTTCGTGTTCCTTCTGTTCCTGATTATGTGCGGAGATCGGCGACTGGTTCTGATGATAAAATTCCAGTGCCCGGATCACACGTTTCACATTATTGGCATGGATTTCCCCGGCACTGACAGGATCAACATCCAAAAGCATCTGATGCAGATATTCATTTCCCTTCTCTGCAGCAAGCTGTTCCAGCTCCTGACGGTATCCGTCTTCCTGCTCTGCCTGAGTAAAATCAATATCCTTTGTAATAGCCTGTATATAAAATCCTGTTCCACCTACCAGGATCGGGATCTTACCCTTTGCATAAATCTCTTCCATGGCAGCTTTTGCCATCTGCTGGAATTTCACGATATGAAATTCTTCCTCAGGCAGCAGTTCATCTACCAGATAATGCTTTACTCCCTGTATCTCCTCCGGCCGGATCTTGGCAGAACCGATATCCATATATTTATAGACCTGCATGGAGTCTGCAGAAATGATCTCTCCGTTTACTGCCTTTGCAAGTGCAATGGAAAGATGTGTTTTTCCTGCTGCCGTTGGCCCTGTGAGAACGATCAGTGGCTTCTTCATTTTCAACTCTCCCTTTTTGTCAGATACTTTTATTATACGATACGCTTGAATTTCTTTTCAAGCTCTGTTTTAGTCATGGAAATAATGGTTGGCCTTCCGTGAGGGCAATGATAGGGATTCTCCAGTGTGAGCAGTTCATCAATCAATGCATTTGCCTCCTGATCGGACATCCGGTGATTTCCCTTTACCGCAGCCTTACATGCCATGGTGGCCAGTCTGGAAGCAAAAATCCCAAGAGGATCCTTATCTTTCTCAGAAGCAAGATTGTCAAGCATTTCCAGAAAAAGTTCTTCCTCCTCAAGACCATACAGATTGGCCGGGACTGCATTGATACAGTATTCCTTACCGCCAAACGGCTCAATCTCAAATCCAAAATCCTGGAAATACTTACGGTTAGCCTTAAGAAGAGCCTCTTCCTGAAGATTCAGGGATACGATCAGCGGCGGGCTGAGGTACTGGGATTCTATTGTCTGCTCACGAAACCTTTTTACGAAACGTTCATAATAAACCTTTTCATGTGCCGCATGCTGGTCGATAATAAAAAATTTATCCTCAAACTGAACAAGCCAGTAAGTATCAAAAATCTGTCCGATCAGCTGATGACGGTTTCGGGATTCAGGAGCAAGAAGTTTCTCCTCAAATAATTCCAGCTGCTGTGGCCTGATCTCTTCTGATATGACATTTTTGTTTTGTTCTATCTGTTTTCTGTTTCCTTCTGAATCCGCAGCAGTCTTCAGATATTCTGCAGTTTTCTGTTCTGCAATTTCCTGTTTTGTCTCTGAAAATACCGTTTGTTCTTCATTCTTTTTATCACTCAGTGTTCCCTCAAAAAACCGTTCCTCTGCCTTTGTAAGAGGATCCCTGGTCTGATAAATCTGCTGTTCACGCACTGCCTGTTCTGCCATTGTGACAGTTCCCCTTGGAAGTGCAGCATGCTCAGAAACTCTGCAAGCTGTATTTACATTCTGTGTACGATACTCTGGAATTTCCGCCCGGCGCCTAGTTTCAAATGGCTCCGGTACATCCCCCGGTTTCACCACAGACGACAGTTTCTTTACCGGTTCTTCTTTTCCAAAAGGTACTGTCTGGATCATTTCTCTTGTAGTAAGAGCCTTGTGGACTGTCTCATAAACTGCATCATAAACTTCCGTTCCTCTTGCAAAACGTACCTCCATCTTGCTTGGATGTACATTTACGTCCAAATCATTTCCCTCCATCTGGATATGAAGAGAAACAAAGGGAAACTTATGCTGCATGAGAAATCCCTTATAGGCATCCTCGATTCCCTTTGCAATGATCCTGTTTTTTACAAAACGTCCGTTAATATAGTAATTCTCAAAAGTACGGTTGCCTCTGGAAATCTCCGGTTTTCCCACAAAACCCTCAATCTTCATGAAATCATTCTCGTAGGATACTTCAAGAAGTGCTTTGGTAATATCTCTTCCATATATATTATAGATCACATCTTTTACATTATAATTACCGGATGTGTGAAGCTTCACCTGTTTATTCTGGATATATTTAAAAGAAATTTCAGGATGGGACAATGCCAGCTGCTCCATCAAAGTGCTGACATAATTTCCCTCCGTAGTATCTGATTTCAGGAACTTGCTTCTTGCAGGTGTATTGTAAAAAAGATTTCTTACCAGGAAAGTAGTTCCTTCTGGAGCCCCCATATCCTCTAAAGACTCCTGTACACCACCATTGATCACATAGCGGACTCCGCTTAATGCAGATGGGGTTTTTGTGATCAGTTCCACTTGTGCAACAGCGGCAATGCTGGACAAAGCCTCACCGCGAAATCCAAGAGAGGCAATGTGTTCCAGATCCTCAACCTTCTCAATCTTACTGGTGGCATGACGCAAAAATGCCAGGGGTACCTGATCTCTTTCCATACCCCCGCCATTATCTGTGATACGTATCATCTTTTTGCCGCCGTCTGTGATCTCCACTGTTACAGCAGTTGCTCCTGCATCAATTGCATTCTCCACAAGCTCCTTCACAATGGAGGACGGACGTTCCACTACCTCACCGGCAGCGATCTTATCTATGGTCTGCTGGTCTAATACTGCAATTTTTCTCAACTTTTATCACCATCTGTTCTTAATCTTGTTTTGCAGGTTATAAAGTGTGTTCATTGCCTCCATTGGAGTCATATTCCCCATATCAAGGCCCTTGATTTCATCAATAATATCGTTATCCTTAACTGTATCGAACAGAGACATCTGTGCCATATCCATCTGATCGTATACAGGCTTTTTCTTTTTCGCAGATGTCAGGTCTTTTACTGCTGCCGTAATATCCGCATCACTCAGCTCCTCCACCAGTTCCTTTGCTCTCTGGATTACAGAATCAGGCACACCTGCCAGCTTGGCAACCTGAATACCATAGCTCTTATCTGCACCACCCTGAACGATTTTACGTAAGAATACGATATCGTCTCCTTTTTCTTTGACAGCGATACAGTAGTTATTGACTCCCGGAATCTTGCCCTCCAGTTCAGTAAGCTCATGGTAATGAGTAGCAAATAATGTTTTGGCGCCACAGAGCTTCGTATTGCTGATATGCTCGATCACTGCCCATGCAATTGCAAGACCGTCAAATGTACTGGTACCACGTCCGATCTCGTCCAGGATCAGAAGGCTCTTTGCAGTTGCATTTCTCAGAATATTCGCAACCTCTGTCATTTCCACCATAAAGGTACTCTGACCGCTTGCCAGATCATCCGATGCACCAACACGTGTAAAGATTCTGTCAACAATTCCGATATTTGCTTTTTCAGCAGGGACAAAGCTTCCGATCTGTGCCATCAGTACGACCAGGGCAGTCTGTCTCATATATGTAGACTTACCTGCCATATTTGGACCTGTGATAATGGATACCCTTTTTTTATGGTTGTCCAGATATGTATCATTTGCAATAAACATATCGTTCTCTATCATCTGCTCTACAACCGGATGACGGCCATTCTTGATGTCAATCACACCTGTTGTGTTTGTTTTTGGACGCACAAAATGATTTCGTTCTGCAACCAGTGCAAGGGAAGCAAACACATCTAATGCGGCTACTGCCTTGGCTGTTTTCTGAATACGCACAACCTCTTTACCGACAGTATCACGCACATTACAGAATAATTCATATTCCAGCGCATAAAGCTTGTCCTCTGCACCAAGAATTAAATCTTCCAATTCCTTCAATTCCTGTGTAATGTAACGTTCTGCATTAGAAAGTGTCTGCTTACGAATATAGTTGTCAGGTACCTGGTCTTTAAATGTATTGGTAACCTCCAGTGAATAACCAAATACACGATTATATTTAATCTTCATTGTCTTGATACCGGTACGCTCACGTTCCCTTGCTTCCAGTTCGGAAAGCCATTTTTTGCCATCTGTTCTGGAACGGCGGAATTTATCTACATCTTCATTATAACCTTCTTTGATAATACCGCCATCCTTCTGTGCAAGAGGCGGATCTTCCACGATGGCACGCTTGATCAGATCTGTTACATCTTCCAGAGAGTCCATATCTTCATAAATTTTCTGAAGCAGGGGAGTCTTAAATTCTTTTAGTACCTGTTTTATATATGGAAGCATTTCCAGTGAAGAAGCAAAAGCGATCAGATCCCGCGGATTAGCTGACTTATAACTGATACGGCTGATCAGTCGTTCCAGATCATAGACAGGTCCCAGATATTCCCTGATCTCGTCGCGAAGCATTCCATTTTTATTTAACTCTTCCAACGCCTCAAGACGTTCCTCGATCTCATCTCTGTCGATCAATGGCTGTTCTACATAACTGCGAAGTGTTCTGGCACCCATGGCAGTCTTTGTCTTATCCAGTACCCAGAGAAGAGAACCTCTTTTCTGTTTTTCACGTAATGTTTCTACAAGTTCAAGATTCCTGCGGCTGGAGCTGTCGATCAGCATATACTTTTCTGCTGCATACGGACGGATCGTCGCCATATGGGACAGCGCGGTTTTCTGTGTTTCCTTCAGATAAAGGAAAAGTGCTCCTGCTGCAATGATCCCGCAGTCATAATCACCAACGCCCAGTCCCTCCAGAGAACCTACATGAAAATGTTCTTTTAGTGTGCGGCGGCACAACTCGTCATCGAAATACCAGGAATCCAATGAAAAAACACAAATCCCAAGACGGTTCTGCAAGTCATCTGTATCTATATTAGACATATAAAAAGAATCATTACAGATAATCTCTGCAGGAACAAATTTATTGATCTCATCAAGAAGTTTCTGAGGTTTGTCCACCTCAGTAAGGAAACAGTCACCTGTTGTAATGTCTGCAATAGCGCATCCGAAATGTTCTTCCATAGACACAATAGACATCAGGTAATTATTCTTTGTCTCATCAAGAGCAGCAGCATCCAGTGTGGTTCCTGGGGTTACGATCCTTACAACCTCACGCTTTACCAGTCCTTTGGCTTTTTTAGGATCCTCTACCTGCTCACAGATTGCTACCTTATGTCCTCTCTCAATCAGACGATTAATATAAGTCTCCGCAGCATGATAAGGGACACCACACATGGGTGCCCTCTCCTCTAATCCGCAGTCTTTTCCTGTAAGGGTAATCTCCAGTTCCTTGGTGACAAGCAATGCATCATCAAAAAACATTTCATAAAAATCTCCCAGACGGTAGAATAAAATGCAGTCTTTATATTGTTCCTTTGTCTTGCAGTATTCCTGCATCATCGGACTCATTGCCATTTAATTGTTATCTCCTATCTTCATAACAGCTCACTGCTGTTTTTTATCTCGTATATATTGTATTTTTGACATCTTAAAATTTTAACATGAATAAATAGAAGATGCAAGAACTACATTGTTTCCGATTGATTTTTTACTTTTGCAGATGCTATAATTATAGTATTCTCATATATGGAAATCTATCAGAATAGTCTTTGATTTTTATAAAAATCGTACAATTCTGTAAAAAAGAGAGGGAATCTTATGCGTATCCAGAAACTTCACATTAAAAACTTCCGATACATTCGCAGTCTTGAAATCTGTGATATAGAAAATGCCTTAATACTGGTTGGAAAAAATAACGTGGGAAAAACAGCAGTTCTCTGCGCACTCTGCGCAGTAGGCGGGCAATACGAGATTGCAGAAACTGATTTTAATGAAAAAAAACAAAATATAGAGATTGATATCACTCTTGAAATCACACAGGAAGACCTAGAACTTCTTCACAGACTCCGTAAAGTCAGTTCCTACCGGAGAATGGAAATCTGGATGAGGGAATTTCAGAAAAAGCTCCCATCCTATAAAGGTAATATGCTGACATTTTCCTACATTGCTAATTACAATGGGCGTATCCGATTGTCGGATGGATATCACAAAAACAATCCTGCCATTCGAGAAGTTTTTCCAAAGATATATTATCTGGACAGTCAACGTGATCTGAACGGAATTCAGGATAGTCTCTTATCATTTATGGAAGATGATCTGCTGAATCAGATGCGCGCCGACTGCTGCCTTTTTGACCGTTCCAAGAAATGCAATCACTGTTTTTCCTGTATCGGACTGATTAATCAAAAAATGCCGTCTCAGCTAAATGCTTTTGAGACTGAGAAACTTTTAGAATATAAATTGTACCAACTGAATCTTGACAGTTTTTCTCAGCGAGTCAACGAAAACTTTCATAAAAACGGCGGTACCTCCGGAACCATCTGTTATGAATTGACCTGCAATACAGACAGGATTTTTCAGGTAAATGCATATCTGGAGTCAAAAGAGTCGCACGTACCGGAACATATTTCTTCTCTGGGAAAAGGAATGCGCAGTATTTATATGCTTTCTCTGCTGGAATCCTATCTGGAGGATGAAGAACGTGTCCCTGGAATGATTCTTATGGAAGATCCGGAGATTTTCCTGCACCCTACCTTACAGAAGAAATCCAGTGAAATTCTGTACAGACTTTCCAGAAAAAGCCAGGTTATTTTTACAACACATTCCCCAAATCTGCTGTTCCAGTTTAACAGCAGGCAGATTCGTCAGATGGTTTTGGATGAGGATGGATATTCAGTGATCCGAAGCCATACAAATCTTTCTGCGATCCTGGATGATCTGGGATTTACTGCCAGTGACCTTCTGAATGTCAGCTTTGTCTTTATTGTGGAAGGTAAACAGGACAAAAGCCGGCTGCCACTGCTTCTGGAAAAATATTATTCTGAAATTTACGATCAGAAAGGAAATTTGTCAAGGATTTCCATTATTTCTACTAACAGCTGCACTAACATAAAAACTTATGCCAATCTTAAATATATCAATCAGACATATCTGCGTGATAATTTCCTGATGATCCGGGATGGGGATGGTAAAGATGCAGAAGAACTGGCTTCTTCCCTGTGCAGGTATTATGAGGCTCGTAACCGTGAGGATATGGACAGACTGCCGCGTGTGACTCGAGAAAATGTTCTGATCCTGAAGTATTATTCCTTTGAGAATTATTTCCTGGATCCGAAGATAATGGAAAAAATCGGAGTGATAAAAAGTGAGGATGATTTCTACGAAATCCTGTTGAAAAAGTGGAATGAATATCTATACAAATTAAAAAGCGGTCAGCATCTCACAGAAATGATCGGCCATGCTCTCAAAAATACTACAGATATCAGAGAACATATGGAAGAAATCCGTATCTGTCTCCGCGGACATAATTTATATGATATCTTTTACGGAAGATTCCGTAAAAACGAAACTGAAATCCTCAAATCTTATATAGAGGAGGCTCCAAGGGATACTTTTAAAGATATTCTGGATGCAATTGACCGTTTTGTTTATTTTGAGAACAGAAAAAATAATTCATGAAGAGGGATGCCACGCATGGCATCCCCTTTTCATCAGGAAACTGTCATTACTTTTCCCATAAACAGTATTTCGTCATTGCTCCTGTCATAGATCAGGAAGGCAAAAGGACGAGTGAGTTCCACATTTTTGATAACTGGTTCTTTCTCCTCTACAGCTGACATACATTCCATGATAACTGCTGTCACCGCTGCTGCTTTCGTGCCGTTTTCATCCAGTTCCAGTTTTGTTTTCTGCAGTATCGTATCTACATTTACATTTTTGTCTGCAATACCGGAGAAATCAGCGTTGCTGGAAAATATATTATCAAGCCCCAGGCTTGAGAGTATGTCATTTAGGACGACGGTAGTCTCAAAATCAAGTTTTGGCATCTTACATTGTACTTCGTCATACTCTGGCTGAGATTTCAGAAGTCCACCAATATCCAGATCCTCAAGTGTAAAATCGCCTTCATCGACAGGCAGGATTCCGACAAAACTCAATCCATTTGCATACTCCCTGTCAAATGCTGTTGCCTTATCATTTTCATAATACCTGTCTCCGGCACAGGTCATGTATTTTGTCTTTTCATTGTTTCCAAACTTCTCTTCTGTATCAGAAACATTCCAGGGTTCTCCACTCCATCCGGACTCAAAATATAGTGAATTAGTTAAGCACAGTCCGGTAGTATCATTGATCAGATCCGGGGTTATGATTTTCGGGATCAGCCCTTCCGTATTTTTGTCACACCAGGAATTAATGATACCGCATGTTTTCTCGGCAGCGGAAAAATCTACATTTTCCACTTCAGCCCCAAAACCGTTCGTTACTGAATTTTTAAATTCTTCCTGTAATGTCAGATTATTATCCACCCAGACTGCATCTGCAATCTTTAATTTTGACTTATATCCGTAACTCTCATCTTCAGTATTATATTCTTTAATCTTGTTCAGATATTCCTTTGCATAAGATGCAAAATCATCGGTTCCTAGGTAATTACATAGAACTTCTTTTGTCTCTCCTTTTGCACCTTCTGCGATCATGCCCAGCGCAAAATTAAGGCTTGTTGGACTGAACATAATATTTTCCCCATTGACTGCCGCAGAGATTTGGTCTGTCATTTTTACGGAATTCTGTAATGTCACAGCTTTGTCGATACTGGCTCCTTTATTACCGGACACCGTGTCTTCATTGCTGCTTTGGATTTCACTGGCTTCTGCGGAAACGGCATATATGCCGACAACTGGCAGTGCGACAGTCATAGCTGCCAGTATTCCGATTAAGAGTTGTTTTCTTATCATAAGGCATTTCCTCCTCTGGCATTTTCTTTAGTTTAACATATTTTTCTTTCGGTTTTGTAATCTGTGCTGATGTAGTTAATGAAAAAACAGGACAACAGGAACGTATTTTACTCTTGCTTAAGTAATATCACAGTTGATCTCCTTTTTTTACAGGGAATTCCCATTGAAATCAGACAAAAGCAGGGCAGAAACAGCATTAAAACTGTTTCTGCCCTGCTTTTATATATTCAGATGATATCATGTTTTATCATTTCACTGTAGCATCTAAGAAAGAGAACCTATTTCTTTGTCTTGAATTTCTTCATTGTGGAATATGGACTGTAAACTCTGGATTTATTCTTGGAGGTCTTATTCCAGGAACGTACTGCCACATACCAGGTACCTTTCTTTACGTTTGTAAAGGTTACAGTTACGGTATTTTTGCCTTCTGTACGTTTCAGATATTTCTTAACCGGATATTTCTCACCTGCGGAAGTCTTATATTTGTTTCCAAGCAGGATTTCATAACCTGTGGCATTTTTGCATTTTGTGTAAGTAACAGTCACAGTGTTTCCTTCTACAGTAATATTCTTGATCTTTGGCTGCTGTGGTGTGACAACAGTGATCTTGATCTTCTTGATCTTTGTCCAGGAACCATAGACCTTATTGCCCTGTGCATCCAGAACCCAGCTTCGGGCTGCCACATACCAGGTACCTTTTGAAAGATATCTGAAAGATGCCTGTGGCTTGCCGGTTGAGGAAATTGTTTTGCTGAATTTACCGGTCTTAAGCATATCTGATTTCCTGCTGATCACGAAGTCATAACCCTGAGCACCGGCACATCCTTTGGCAAGTTTGACAGTAAGCTTGTTTCTGTCAATGGAGTAGCTGGAAATCTTTGTGTCGGCAGGTCGCAGGTATGTACCGTTTTCATCTGTGATACTTCCGTCTGTGTGAATGACTCTGCCATTGAGAGATTCTGTACCAAATGCTATGAAATAATCCTGTCCTTTGGAAAGGGTAAAGTCGGCATATGGAATACTGCGCTCAAATGCACCGCCTACAGTTACAGTCTGGATACACTGCAGAACCCCATTCTCAACATCATACCAGAACAGATTTGCCATAAGTCCTGCACAGGAGGCATCTGCCTTTACGGAAAGCACAGCCGGGAAATCAAAAGCTCCGCTTCTTCCAAGATGGAAACCGAAATCATTCTGGTTTGCGGAGATCAGGCTGTATAACGCTGCCGGGATATATTCTGCTGTGTTTGTAACAGAAAGATCGGTATCAACAGGTGTTTCTGCTGTAATGGAAGTACCGTTGATCTTCCAGATGAAACCATTCTCCATATCAAGGTTCAGGGAAATATCTTTTCCTTTTATCCCGGATAAAACAGAAGCAGGAAGTGTCCTGGCACCATTCATGATAATGGAGATGGTATCTTTTTCTTTGGAAACCTTGATCAGATCATTGACAGCATCCCAACCTTTCTTCTGGAAACTTCCCTCAATATAAGGTTCCCCGTCACCAAGTTTACCGAGAGTTTTTGTATCCTGATGTTTACACCACTTACAGGTGTAAGTTATGATACCGTCAGTTTCGGCAGTTGGTTCTGTAGTGATAACACCGTTATCATAGTCATGTCCATATGCGGAAATGGTATAACCATAGGAAATTGTTTCATTACAGTCTTTACAGTAGGTATCTCCACTGTATCCGCTGGAAGTACAGGATGGAGAGGAGTAGTAGCGTTCTGCAGTATGTTTGTGTTCGCATTTACTTCTGATAATTGTGTAAGTAACAGTTTCGCTTACATAATTTCCTTTGTCTTCGCCAGTGTAAATTGCGGCAGCAGAATTGTTTCCAACCTGTAAATCTTTAGCTGCATCTTCTGTCTGCCATTTCCAGTTTGCAGGAAGAAGGTTAGCAGCAATCTCATTTACTTTCTTACAGGACCACGGAACGGATATTTTGGCTGTAGATGGATAGCCTGGTGCTTCAGAAGCTGGATTGATAGTTGCCTGTATTGGACCATATATCTTTGTAGCATAATTATCTTTGCTGATTTTTATCCATACATTTGTTTTTTGGGCATCTGCTACTGTTTTTACGTTTGGACAGGTTGAACTCCAAATAGTAGTTTCGTTTGGACTTTCTGTTGAATATTCCACATTACTGCCAGTTGGAAAGATGCCCGTGATAATTGGGTGTTCATCTCCGTCATATATTCCATTATATGCTGTAATTTTAATGGAATTTTCATCAAAGGTTGCCGGCTTAATCGTGAAAGTCCAAGACTTATCCGCTGTAAAACTTTTTCCTGCTATATTTGCCTTTACAGTATAAGTTCCTACATCGACAGCTCCATTTGTTTGCGGGTTATTATCACCATTTTTGTAATAGGACAGGGTAATGTTTCCTATATTTTGAATATTGCATTGTAAAGAAGCTTTTTTTTCTGTTCCGTCATATGTTAAATTAGATGGCTCAGTAAATATAAAGTTCTGTTTTCCGAGGGTTTTTGTATCCTGATGTTAGCATCGCTTACAGGTGTAAGTTATGATTCCGTCAGTTTCTACAGTTGGTTCTGTAGTGATAACACCGTTGTCATAGTCATGTTCATATGCGGGAATGATATGACCATAGGAAATTGTTTTATCACAGTCTGTGCAGTAGGTATCTCCGCTATATCCGCTGGAAGTACAGGATGGAGAGGAGTAATAACGTCCGGCGGTGTGTTCGTGTGTACATTTACTTCTCGTGATTTCAAATTTAACGGATTCTTTTACATAATTGCCTTTGCCTGCATCAGAACCGGTATAAACTGCGATAACAGAATTACTTCCTATCTGTAAATCCTTAGAAGAATCTTGCCAGTTCCAGTTTGTGGGTAATTTAGTGGTTATGTCTGCAACTTTCTTACAAGTCCATGGAACGGATATCTGGGGGTTCAAAGGAAGATTTTCTATCTGTGTTGGAGAGATTATTGCTTGAATTTCACCAGACAACCATGGCTCATAATTATCTTTGCTGATACGTATCCATACTTTTGTTTTTTTAGAATCAGATACATTTTTTACTTTCGGACAGGTTGTATTCCAGTTAGGAGTTCCGGTTTCTGTTGAATATTCGACCTTACTGTCATCTGGATAGACTGAATTTTCATTTATAACTGGGTGCTCACTGCCATCATATGGTCCACTATATGCTGTAATTTTGATGGAATCTTTATCAAAGGTTGCCGGATTAATCGTAAGTGTTCCGGAAGTTGCCTTTATATTATAATTTTTATTTGTATATGAATCCATCGTGATTGACCAAGAGGTATTGGCATCTGTAATTGATGAAAGTTTTGTTGCTTCTAATATTTTTGTGAATTTATTTTCAAAGCAGCCATATGAAAGGGCAGCGTTTGATAATAAAGATTTCGAAAGAGATGTTGTATATAGTATTGGTAAAAATGGTGCAATATATGATAAATTCGAACTTTATGTACCAGTGAAATGTCGGTTTGTTAAAGAAAAATCTAATACTATTACTTTGAAGCACCCGTATTTTAAACTTAAAATCACACCAACTTTTACCGGATTTGGAACGGTTTTGCCACGTGATTTCGAGAAGAGATATATGCAAATTGAGAATCTTTCAAATATTTCGTGTTACAAAATAATGATTGGAATAGATTTGAAGTTTTCGCCACTTGCTTTTTTTATGAACAAAGAGCAATATTATGGTTGGATAGATAAATTTGCAAATGAGTTGATAAATTATGCATCAATTGATAAATTTTTTGAGAAAATAAGATGGGATGTGGTTAGAACTTTTATGAAGTGTAATAAGTAACGTATTGGCAACATTTTGGCAACAGAAAATCAGTAAGCCAGAATAATTGATGTATTTGAAGTAAAAACAGGGGTGTATTTGCACAAAACTTAAATAAATACAGTTAAGAACCGCAAAGGACACGCCGAGTTTGAGTAATTAAAAATTTCTGGAAAGCCTTATAAACAGGGCGTTTCCGAGTAGATAAAGTTCTATTTGATAACAAAATGATAACACAAGAGATTTTGGCATTATTTATCCGGAATCTTGTGGTTATCAGGTAATATGTGTGAAACCAACAAAAAGGTCTTACTGAATTGAGTGAAATCAATTTGGTAAGGCCTTTTTTTCATGTGCGCCTAGCGGCGCACGTTTCTAACGGGTTAAAGTCCCGAATCCACCCGGTAGTGGGAAGGATATAGCTGAAGGCAAGACAATGGTATCTTGTAGGAACACCGTATTGTGATGACCTAGAATATATCCGGGCAAGAATACAGTAATAGATTAGTTAAGTGAGTAACGTAGAAGTAATCCGACCAACGGAAGGAATAATGGTCTCCGCTCCGCTTCAGTCGGTGCAGAACAGACGTCCTCCGGTAGGGCGCAAGGGTACTTTTGATGGGCGGTACGGCTGTCGAAAGTGCTTTTGCGTTACTTTTGACAAAAGTAACAAAACCGCCGTATCCGGCGAAGATTTCTTATAATCGCCATAATTGGCGGAAATACAAATTATGTGCCATATCTGGCACGCTTTTTAGAAGGAGAGGTGAGGAGCATAATGATGAGAAGAACGATTAGCGGCATGATAGGAACTGGATCGCTGGCCCATAACAGACGGGATTTTATAGCTGAAAATGTAGACCCGGACAGAGTATATCTGAATATCTGTTACCAGAATGAAAACCTGAAAGAAGTATATAAAGAGTTGTTTGATGATTCTGTGGAACGGTACAATGTGGGAAAAAGAAAGGATCGGCAGATTACAAATTACTATGAAAAAATTCGTCAGGGAAAGCTGTTCCACGAAGTGATTTTCCAGATTGGAAATCGAGAAGATATGGCTGTGGGAACGACAGAAGGAGACCTGCGGTAAAAGTACTGGATGAGTATGTAAAGAATTTTCAGCAACGAAATCCAACGCTTCATGTATTTAGCTGTTATCTGCACCAGGATGAAGCTACACCACATCTGCACATTGATTTTGTCCCTTATGTAACTGGCTGGAAAGGGAAAGGAATGGATACCAGGGTTTCCCTGAAGCAGGCATTAAAAAGTCTGGGATTTCAAGGCGGGAACAAACACGATACAGAGTTGAATCAGTGGATCAACCATGAAAAAGAATTGCTTGCAGAGATTGCACGACAGCATAGAATTGAATGGGAGCAGAAAGGGACACATGAGGAACATCTGGATGTTTATAATTTTAAGAAGAAAGAACGTAGAAAGGAAGTACAGGCACTGGAACAGGAGAAAGAATATCTCACTGCTGAGAATGAAGGACTAACTGCACAGATTGCGGAAGTAAGAGCAGATATCCAGCTTTTAAAAGATGATAAGGAGCAGGCCGTTCAAGATAAAGAGGCAGCTGAGAAACGTGCGGAAAAAGCTGAGAAAGATCTGCACAGTCTGGAAGAACGCAGAGAACGGTTACAGCCTGTTATGGATAATGTCAGTAAGGAAATAAAGGAATATGGGGCAGTGAAAACCTTACTTCCGGAAGCAGGGACATTAGAACGTGCAACAACTTACCGGGATAAAAAGATAAAACCACTGTTTACCCAGATGAAAAATAAAATTGCGGCAATGGCAGCCCTGGTCAAAGAACTTACCAAAGAAGTAGAAAAATGGAAACAAAAATATCAGGAAACAAAGCAGGCATATAACCGAATGCAGAGAAAGTTAGATACAATGCGTGAAGAAAAAGAGCAGTTATCTGAGGAAAAGCAACAATTGCAGGGCGTTTCCGACAGATATGACCGGGTAGTGCGTGTACTTGGGGAAAATGTTGTAGAGGATGCGGTACAGCAAGATATACAGGAGCAGAAAGCATTAGAAGAAAAACGGCAAATGGAGCAAATGCCCAAAGGAAGTATTCACGAAAGATTGGCTTGGGGTGCCCGTAAAAGTGAAATGGAGAATCAACAGCGTAAGAAAAATAAAACAAAAAATAGAGGAATGAAGAGATAAGACGATGAAAAAGCACATTTATGATGAAAGCAATGGATTAAGCTACACACTGCATGGAGACTATTATTTGCCGGATCTGGCAGTGAATGAGGAAGAACCGACATATGGTAAATACGGAATACTGCGGAAATGGTTTCTGAAAGAGCATAGACCGGCACGATACCAGTATTTATTGATGACGGGGGAATTGGTAGCACATTTGAACTAAGTTGATCAGGAAACCAGAGAGCAGGTGGAAACCCTGATAAAGCAGATGACGGAAAAACAGGGTGTGACGGAACAACTGAGAATGCAGGATCAGATGAAATGGGTTGGATTGATGAATAATATAAATATATGTGCGGAAGAAATTGTGCTACAAGGGATTGTGTATATGTGAGTAAAGAGGGCAGTCGAAAGGCTACTCTTTACAAATATGAAAATAAAAATTGCTGAAAAGGCATGAGTATTGTAGTGTAAAACTCTTTTGACATTGTGTTTTCCGTTAAGTAAAATATCTTTGATAGACAGATAATGAAAAAATGATTATTCTTGGCTCAGATCAAGAGAACAAATTACTTGCGAAGGGAGGAAATTATATGGAGCTGAGTATACAGATAAAAAAATACCGAACAGAGCTTCATCTATCACAGGAGGAATTGGCAGAAAAGGTATATGTAACAAGACAGACAATTTCTAATTGGGAAAACGAAAAGAGTTATCCTGATATTCATAGCTTGTTACTTCTTAGTTCATTGTTTAATGTATCTCTCGATCAATTAATTAAAGGAGATATAGAGAAAATGAAAGAAATTATTAGCGAGCAAGAAATTAAAAAGTTTAATTATTATGGTTCCATCTATACAGTTCATTTGGCCGTGTTGATTATGTCGGCAGTACCTTTGTTTATGTGGCTCGGAAGGTATGCGTATATTCCGTTTGGGATTTTATTTATTATTACAATGTACTGGGCGTTAAAGGTTGAAAAACTAAAAAAGAAAAATGATATACAAACCTATAAGGAAATTGTTGCATTTACGGAGGGAAAAAAATTGGATGAACTTCATAAGGCAGTTGAAGTGGGAAAACGTCCTTATCAAAATATATTAAAGGTTATTATCAGTGCGGGTGTTACAGCGATGATTTGCTTCTTGATTGGAGTACTGATACACTTATTTTTGAATTAATTGAATTTAAGGATATCTTGATCTGCCGAATTATAAAATAGAGCATTTTTCTCGCAGATTTTAACCGTTAGTTAAGAAATCGAAGCCATAATTAAACGAAAGCTCAATTGTAAACACATATTAGAAATACTATAATGAGAATATAAACAGGAGGTAGGAACAATGCAAATTGGTGAGAAGATAAAAAACTATCGGAAAACTGCGGGATTAACTCAAGAACAGGTGGCGGATTATTTGGATGTTTCTACTCCTGCGGTAAATAAATGGGAAAAAGGAAACACATATCCAGATATATCATTACTTCCGGCACTTGCTCGATTATTAAAAATTGATATGAATGAATTATTTTCGTTTCGTGAAGAATTGACCGAAAAAGAGATTGGACTATTTGTGAATGAACTTTCGGAAGTTTCATTGGACAGCTTTACAAAGGCTTTCGAGATGGCATCTCGTAAAATACAGGAGTATCCTCATTGCGACTTATTAATTTATAAGATCGCAACTGTTCTGAACGCATCTTTGACTTTGTCAGATCATAATGACGAAGAACGAATGGAATATAATACAGCTATCATTGAGTGGCTGGAACGAACAGCAGATAGTCAGGACGAAAGAGTGAGAAATTCAAGTGTTTTTATACTTGCAACGAAATATGTCCAAATGGAGAAATATGAAGAAGTAAATGTCCTTTTGAAAAAAATTCCTGATACTGTAATTGATGCAACGATTATGAAAACAAGTGTACTAGCGCATCAGGAAGGAACAGATACTGCTGCGTTATTCTTGGAGGGAAAATTGCTACAGGCAGTTATCAATATCCAAAGCTACTTGTATAAGTTAATAGAAATGGAAGAAGAGACAGGAAATCATGATAAAGCAGAGAAAATTGCTGAGATTACAGATCAAATGATATCACTGTTTGGACTATGGAATTACGGCAACACAGTGCCATATCTGCTGATTGCTGGATATCGAAAAAACGTAGAAAAATGTGTTCAATTAATTAAGCAATTATTAAGTGAATCACAGAAGCCTTGGAATATGACACAATCCCCTTTGTATTACAGGTATGAAGATACTGCACAGGGAAAAGCCTTTTCGGGACTTGGAAAAAATTTCGTTCGTGAGTTGTATTCGGAAATTGAAAATAAGAAAGAGTATGAATTCTTAAGAGGGAATAAGGAACTCGAATCAATTTTTGAGGAACACTTGAAATAAGTTGTAAAAAAGATATAGAGATAGAAAAGCTGTAAAAATTCACGTTGAATTTTACAGCTTTTTGTGTATAATAAAAGTAACAGAAACAATATGAATATGGACTGCATAGTAGGTTGTGCTCATGAGCGAGAAGCGAATGCGAATGTCCGCTTTATCAAGGAAAGGAGCTGAAAAAATATGGCAAATATTTTACCAGTGTCTGATTTGAGAAATTATAATGAAGTTCTGAAGAACTGTCATAAAGGAGAACCAGTATATCTGACAAAGAATGGCAGAGGACGTTTTGTAGTTATGGATATTGAAGACTATGAGCGTGATCGTGCAGAGAAAAAGCTTCTCCTGAAGCTGCAGGAAGCTGAAGAAGCAGTGAAAGATGGCGAAGGTTGGCTGGATCTGGACGAACTGAAAGCACTTGTGGGGGAATAAGATGTTAAAATTGCGGATCAATCCGATTGTTGCAAAGGATCTTAAGAATATCCGGGATTACATTGCCGAGGATAATGAAGAGTATGCAGCAAAGACCATAAAGGAAATTTACGGTAAATTTGAGAATCTTCAGATGTTTCCGGGAATGGGTTCAGATCTTTCAAAACGAGTCAGCTTTCGGACGGACTATAAATATGCGATATGGGAAGATTATGTGATTATTTACAAAATAGGAAAAGAGTATGTAGAGATTTATCGTGTGATTAATAGGTATCAGGACATTACAAGGATTTTTGAGTAAGATTTATAATACTTAAAAAGCCGGTGCATGAGGAAGCATAATTATGGATAAAGTAATAATTTGGGTTAATGAAAACAAGGAATGGTTTTTTAGCGGTATTGGAGTAACTATTGTAACATTGATATTTGCAGCAATAAGAAAAGTATTTTGTAAGAAAAAGCAAGAAAAAAAGCAGACAAGGATAGAGCAAGTTAATTATGGTACAAAAAGTACTCAAATAGGAATTCAAAATAACTATTATACGAAGGAGAAAAGCGGTGAGTGATGAAACAAAAATAATACAAAAAGCAGCACTGGGATCTGATACAACACAGATAGGGGAACAAAATAATTATTATGGTATGACAGCGGAAGAAGCGAGCAATTTAGCTATAAAACTGTTTATGGATAATTTCCCCAGACTGCAAGAGGAAGCAAAAAAGATTGCTAAAGAGCGAGCAGAGGAATTATGTGAAGATATAGTAGACAAACTAGAAAAACAAGGGAAAACAAATTTCTCTGAATTTTCAGATCCGGACATTCAATATATTTTAAATAAGTCACATCAGGAGTATGCACGATTCGGAACTCAAACATTACGTGATTTGTTAAGTAATCTTATTGTTAACAGAATAAATTATGATAATGACTACTATATGAAAATCCTTTTAGATGAAGCTGTAGAAATTGTAAAATCACTATCAGAAGTGCATTTAAATTATCTTTCACTAATATTTTTATGTAAAGAAACAAGGATGAATTCTATTAATTCTATTGAATCACTTAAAGAACATTGTGAATATATTTGCTCAAAAATGCCAGTTACAAATGAAATAAAGAGTAGTATCCCCTTTTTGAATATGCTTAGATTATTAACTATTTCTTTAGGAAGTGCAGCCGAGGTGTATGCTAAAGGATACAATTTGGATGTAGGCAAGGTTAAAGAAATACTACCATTAGCAATGAATAGTATTCCAGAGGATTATAGTTTAACTCCTGTAGGCATTATAATTGCAATTATAAATATACGCAATAAAACAAATTTAAATTTAGACTTTAAAATATGGATAAAATCGGTTTGAAGAAATATTGAAAAATTGTCTTAGGAAAATGATAACATATATTTGATAACAAAATGATAACACCGTTCAGTACAGCCTATGGATTTAGGAGAGTAGAACACATATAAAACCAAATAGAACCATAATGCCAATACTAAAAAGTATAGTGACAAGATTTTGTTTGCGAGTTTGAATAATGAGCAAAATCCCAGAAGCCCTTTATTTGCAAGGGTTTCTGGGATTTTATTTTTGTCCGTGATGCTGCGGTGATGTTAATTGGGAGAAAGTGTCTTATTTTTGGGGATTTTTTGTTCTTATATGATGTTATATGTTTCATTCGTTTTTATCTTCTACATTATCATTTATGGATCTTACTTCATTGAGAGCGTCAGCAAGTTTCCTGTCTTTTCCTGGATACAAATGAGCATAAACTTTCCAGGTTGTTTCCGGTGATTCATGTCCGAGTGAGTATTCCGATTAAAACGAGCACCTTTTTCGGGAATTCAGAGCACTCTTTTCCAGAAAAGCAAAGCATACCTTTCCGGAACAGAGTGCAATTCATTTTTTAGTATTCAGGCGGGACAGCTATTCCATGTCTGGTAAGTAACTCCTGTAACTGGCCGATATATTCCCGCAGATGCTGGATCTCTATCCAATTACCATGGCATAGCTCATTCGCCTCTTCTAATTCATAGCGAAGTAACTCATAATCGGCCTGTTTAATACATTTATAATCTTTGCAGAAGGAACAGTGCTCATTCATTGGCTACTCCTTTCTGGGAAGCCTTTATTCCATGGCGTTCCCGCATAGATACGCGGCCATCGATCATTACTTGATAAGAATTATGAACGATTCGGTCAATAATGGCTTCGCAGATTGTAGCATCGCATTCATTCCCTATTCGGCTGTACCAGCCAGCAGGTTCGAACTGTGTGCAGAAAATAACAGATTCTTTTATACTGCGTGCTTCAATGATCTCCAGTAATTCCCTGGTCTGTTCACTGGAAACAGGACTCAGCAGGAACTCATCCAGGATCAGAAGGTCAATCTTTTGATAAGCCTTGATCACTTTTTTCAATGTGCCATCACCATGTGCGATTGCAAGTTCGTTTAAAAGATCTGGAAGCCGGATATAACGGACTTTAATAAAGTTTCTGCAGGCGGCGATACCTAATGCGCATGCTATGTAAGTTTTTCCATTTCCGGATGCCCCTTTCAGTATGATATGATGATCATCCGTTATATAATGGCAGGTCGAAAATTCAAGCATCTGTCCTTTATCCAGATTTCTGTCAGGGTGATATTCAATTGCTTCTACACTGGCATTGGGATATCTGAATTCGGCATTACGGATGAGTTTTTGAAGTTTTGAGTTTTTACGCCTCTCCCATTCCCTGTCGACCAACATACCAAAACGGTCTTCAAAAGATAAGTTTTGATATGTAGCAGCATCAGTACATTGGTTTTCAAATGCCTCTGCCATAGCAGACAGCCGCATTTCATGGAGTTTATCTAATGTTGACTGTCGGATCATGAACGGTCACCTCCTCCTTTGTAATAAGAGGCTCCCCTGGTAATGCCATATTTAGAGCTTTCTTTGTTGGATATTCGAACAGGATCCGTTGTCAGGGCAACTTTATCCTGACCATTTTTGAGGATCGTACTGATATTTTTCAAGCTGGGGCTCAGTGTGTAACTAAGCGCTTTGGTACAGGCATTCTCCAAACGTTCTGTACCATAACGGTCAGCAAGTTTCATCAGTGATGCACAGGATTTGTATCCCTGCCGCTCTACTTTATGCATAAACAGGAAATGTTTTATCACAAGGAGTGTAGAACGTCCCATATTTTTTCCCCAGTCAAGGAAACCTTCTGTGCTGTATTCCAGAAATCTCCGATGATTTTCGGGCATATGTTCTGGTATGTAGATTGGTTCGGCCGAATACATTTTTCGCACATGAGATGCTATGCGGTTGTTTTGATAGAAAACCTCAATGCTGTTTTCAGTAGTTCGGATATCTACTTTTTTACCGATGAATTCATATGGGACAGAATACTTGCAATCCCCAACAGTTATGAGATAATCAGGTTGTATGGTGGCAGTTGACCAGACGGCCGTTTCATACGGGGAGGCGGGTAATGGCATGAGGAAGTCCTTTTCTTCTTCAATAAAAGCGGATAACCGGCTTCCCTTCTTTTTCTGAAAAGGTTTGGCATTGAATTCTTTCAGCTTTTCATGGATAGCCTTATTAAGTTCTTGAAAAGTAAAAAACCTTCTGTTGCGAAGTGCTGCAAGGATCCATGTTTCCAACACTTTTACAGTACCTTCTGCATTGGGTTTATCTTTCGGCTTTACAGGTCTGGCAGGAATGATTGCTGTTCCATAATGTTCTGCCATTTCGTGGTAAGAACGGTTAAGGATAAGTTCAGTCCGTGTATTTTTGATCACACCGGTCTTTAGATTATCCGGAACAAGGATACGGGTCACTCCGCCAAAGAAGGAATACGCATGTACATGTGCTTCTATCCAATGATTCGATTTCATATCCGGGAAAGCTTCGGCATATCCGTACAGGCTGCATGGGAGGACAGCAACAAAAATATATGCCGGTATTTCGCAACAGCTGGAAGTATCATACACTTTAAGGGTATCTCCGATCCAGTCAACTTCCATAGTTTCTCCCGGTTTACGTTTGATTCGTAGAGTTGCTTTCTTTGATGCAGCATAAGCATGGTATTTTTCATTGAATTGCGTATGTTGGTAAGGGATTGTATGTTCTGCTTCACATTTTGCACAGTATTCTGCCCATAAAAGAGAAAGGGTAACTCCTGGCTTGGCAAGCTCGTTGTAGACATACTCATAATCAGGGAGTCTTCGTCCTTCATTTGTACCTCTGTCCGGATAGAACAGATGCTCAATGTCATTGTTTGTCAGAGTGTCAGGAACAGGCCATTCAAGAGAATGTGATCCTGCGAGCTTGAGCACTTCAGAAACTGTGTTGCGGGAACAACATAAACTGTTAGCAATGGCGACATTGCTGAATTTTAGGCTTTTCAGCCTGATGATTTCTCGATAATCAATCATGGTTATCGTCCTCCTATAATGAATTTACACATCTTCATGTGTATGGATTCATTATAGAGGAGTGCACTGTAGAACGGAAATGTCTGCACTGAAATATCGGATTTAGGTGCTTTGAATTTCCGAAAAGGTTGCACTATTTAAACGTAATATACATCCGAGTCGGTCTGAAATCTCTTTTATAGAAAATTTCATATCGATCAGCATACTTGCATGGGAATGCCGGAGATCGTGGATCCTGATTTCTGGAAGACCAGATCTGACAGTTGCCCGTTTAAATTCTGACCGCATTCCGGACTTCTGGAAGTAGAAGATGCGTTCGTCCGGCTCTATAGCCATACTGGCAACATAGTCTTGGAGTTCTCTGTACAATGACTGAGGAATGTTCACGACACGCTTGCTCTTTTCGGTTTTTGGTGTCTGGAAGTATTGTTCGCCTTTTATCACCACAAAATTCTTATTAATGGATACGGAGCAGTCCGGCAGGATATCCGCCGGAGTAATGGCTAGAACCTCTGCAGACCGAAGCCCGCCATAGAACATGAGGCTGAATGCCATCCGGTATGCGCTTTTCTTTTCAAATGTCAGGAAGTAATCGAACTGTTCTCTTGTCCAGATGTTCATTTCATCTGCACTGCTTTTCCCGATCGCACCGGCCGCAAGGCACGGGTTACTCCGTAGCTTATAGTATTTGACGGCATAATTCATGATAGCGGACAGCTGATTATTGATAGTCTTCAGATACGTCTGAGAATAAGGGTTCCCCTTTTCGTCCCTGTAATTAATCATGGCATCTTGCCATCGATGGATTACGATCGGAGTAATGTCACCGATCTTCATATCTTTAAAGAATGGCAGCAGTTTCATATCAATCAGATATTGTTTATTTTCCAGAGTGGTCAGCTTCAGCCGGGAGCTGCAGTCTTGCATATAGTTCTTGATCAGAGCAGAAAACAGGATATCTGGATCCTTTGCGCCTTGTGCCAGAAAGTCACGTTCCCATTCTACAGCCTCTTTTTTGGTAGAGAAACCTCTTTTACATTTATGTTGGCGCTTGCCAAGCCAATCTTCATAGTAAAAATTGGCATACCATTTTGTCTTTCCATCTTTGGTGAAATACTTATAAGCCGGCATCTGAATCCTCCATTATTAAACAAATGTGTCAAACAAATGTAATCAACAAATGTTTGACAAAAATGTTGAATATAGATATAATGTACTTAACAAGAGAGCCGTTGGTCAGCGTACACCTGACCGCCGGATAAAACAATAGCTAAAAATAGCGCCTTATCTTACCAGGACGAGGGCGCTATTTTTTATGCATTAAATTGATAACAAGAGTTACAACTGCACAAAGCATAATTACAAAAGTAAATAAATCACCATATGTAACCATCAGCACCAGCCTCCTTTCACAAAAGTGTCCGGCGGCTGACATAACACCCCAACGGTTCCCCAGTTAAATATACTATTCTGTTTTTTCTTCTTCCATATTCTCCATCATTCCCAAAAAGATACGTTTTCCCTTCTTGGATAACTGACGGTACCGCAGGATGATATCCTGTTCGTCTTCTGAAGCAATGGCACAGCTGTAGTCAGAATTACCCACAAGGTAATCCATAGAGGTGTCAAGGGCTTTTGACAGGCTTGCAGTGGCATCTATTCCCGGAACAGTCTTTCCGGCCAGAATGTCACAGCAGGTTTCCTCTGTCAGCGTTGATTTTTTGATCAGGTCCGGAAGACTCATCTGCAACTGAGCCAAACGGGCTTTTGTTCTTGCTTGCACTGCGGAAACTTCTTTCGGATCCGCAACAGCATATCTTGAAGTAGTCCGGCCAAGAATGTAATCTGCTGGCACACCGAAGCATGCAGCACTGCGATTAACAAATTCTGTTGATGGGAAAGAGTAGCCTCTTTCGACATTCGATACTACTTGGGCAGAAAAACCTATTGCTTTTCCAAGTTCGGACTGACGCAGATTAGCCTCAGCCCGCAATTCTTTTATTCGTTCACCAATTGTCATAAAATCTCCTTGATTAGTTCGCCGGGTCGTACTCGTATCCGCTTTCGGAAGCCGATATATAACCTAATGGGCTTGTCACACACCCTTCACCATCTAATTCGCCATATGTTCCAAGACCAGTGAAAGAATTGGAAAATACTATTCCAGTTCCGTCATCGCATATTATAGAAAACCAGTTATATCCACTATTTTTTATTTTGTTTTCAAGAAAAGTTGCGTATCCGTTTTCTGAAATCTGCGACAAGACTTCTTTGGGTATAACAATATATGCACGCTGTCCAATTACATCAGTACCAATTCCGTTTGTTACATCAGCGCACATTATAATAGCATTTAACAATCGCTGATCGTTTTCATTGTCTGTAGCCGGAATAGAACCTGAGGGCGAAGTGTCTAAATCAGAAGTAGTTGTACTACTGTCAAGCTGTTCTTTTAACAAAGCGTTTTCTGCTTTCAACTCCTCAATTTGTTTCTTTAATTCTTCCACCGTTTTCAATAGTTCTGTGTTTGCAGTTCCTTGGCTCTGAGCTGGTGCTTGAGAAAAAGCATCTTTTTGAATTTGTAATGGATATGAAGCACCCGTGCCAAATGGAAATTCCGAAAAAGTTGTATTTAATACTTGAAAATCATTTATTCCATAATCTGTTAAATCCTGTTCTCTGAAATGAAATTTAGCAACTCCTTTTTTCCCTGCAGCTATACAAGCACCCCCAGAATATATGGTGATTTGAAAACCATCTATGTCTGAACCGTCTAAACCAAAGTTAAAATCATGATCTGAATGATTTTGGATCATAAACTCTATGGTGTAATTTCCTCTTTCGTAAAAAATACGTTGTACATTTACTGTATATTCTTCAGTATCACAAATTAGAGAAACAGGAGATTCGGCATCTATTCTTATGGTTCTATTGTCTGCAATAGCAGGTGCAGTTTCAGAAGCAGCGTATACAAAAAGATTATTTGAAATAAAAATATTTGAAATAAGATTACTTGCCAAAATGATAGCGACTACTTTTCTTCTCATATGTTTATTTCCCTTTCCTGCTCCGGTACCACTCGAAGCTTATTATTTTGCTTTCTTAAGAGGCTCGACAGTATCTTCTTCCTGCCGCTTTAAACATTTTATGTACCCCTTCAATTCACCTCGAAATTCCAACTGCGCATCATGCGGAAGCTGATGAATCAATGCCAACCATTCAGAATCTTCAGAGAGAGTGCTTTGATTTGAATTTCTTTCTTTGCCCGTAAGCAAATAATCACTAGACGCACCTAAAAATTCACAGATTGGGATTAATATTAAAAATGTAATAAACAAATGTTTAATGCAAAACAAAAAAAGAGAGAGTTGCATCGATGATAAATCGGAGAGCATTGCTTTATTGTTTTCTTCAATCATGGCTGCCACAGCAATGATAAGAGTCTCAGCAGATGCTTCCGACATAACAGTGTTTCCGGCAGGAATACCGTTTCTTAATAATTAAGAAAGAATCCGGCGGTTTTGTCACCATAACGTTTAAGTCCAATTCTTCTGAGATTATCAATCCAATTATCCATGATAACTCTTTTCTGATTATTTTAATGCAGTCGCAAACAAATGTAAACAACAAATGTAACCTGAATTATTCACGGAACAGTATCTGAACTGATAATTGTACCATGAATCCGAAAATTGACCTATGTAGCCTAAACATCGCTCAATCAATCTCCAAAAAGGGTATAAAATCCCTGTGGCAGAGTTCTGAGCGGTTATTAAGCTGTCAAGGTTCGTTAATAGTTGCTATTCCAGCTGTACATTCAGCTTACCTATATTTGAAAGTGTCTCATAGAATTCATTTTTATAAGGGCAGCTGCTACACAGCTTACATGATCTGCGACACTCTCACGCCAGCTTGCTGATTTCTAAACTTGGAGTACAGCCTAATCTGGTAGCGGACAGACTAGGACATGAAAAGATTCAGACAACGTTATCTACATATTCTCATTTGTATCCAGACCAGTCACGAAAGCTGGCAGATCAGTTGGAGAAGTTAGTGGAAGCGGATGAAAATTAATGGAAGGAGCCGAAAAATATGCCAAGGCAACACAGCAATCCAACAATAGCGTTTCGTCCTACGCAATGGGAAAGGTCAATGATTGAAGAACGAGTAAAAGCCAGTGGGTTGTATAAGAAAGATTTTATTGCAAGAAGCTGTATCTATTCCAATATTGTTGTAGTAGGAACAAAGCAACGTGTACAGTACCTTGTAGAAGAATTACGAGAAACACAGATTGTTATGAAAGAGATCACTGAGCAGATTCTGTCCGGTGATTTTTCCATATCTGGGGAAAGTTACAAGGAGCTTAAAGAAGATTATATGGCGTTTATGATTACAATGGTGGATATTCTGAATGGAGCTGCTTATTTATTTGATAAGAAGCCAGATTCCGATAACAGGCATTGGAAAGAACAGAAGGAGATTCAGGAGTATTGCGAGGCAATCAGGGAAGATATTGCTAGTAAAAATGGCACAGTGGAGCAGATAAAAAATCAGTTGTAGAAAATCCAAATAATGGATATAATATAGGAAAGAAAACGAATATGGATTTCTAACAGAAAGGACGTGATATTATGGTAACAACAGAATCTGTAACTATCAAAGTTCCGGTAGGAATGTCAAAATATCTGGTAACTATGAATCCGGAAACAGAGCTTACCCGAAATGCACTGTTGCTGTATCCATATATACTGAATCAGACGATATCTCATGGTCGTGCGGCTGAAATTCTTGGCATCAGAAAATCTGAGTTGATTGATCTGTATGATAAGCTGGGATATTCCTATTTTGATATGACGATGTATGATCTGGATGATGAACTGAATACTTTCAGAGAGCTTAAAAAGAAGGAGGCTGCGGTATGATCGTCGTATCAGATACAACACCGCTGATATCACTTCTTAAAATCAATCGTATAGATTTGCTGGAAAAATTGTTTGGAGATGTTCTGATTCTGCAGGCAGTATTTGATGAACTGACAGCCGATTAACGTTTTCAGCTTGAAGCGAATCGGATTAAACAGACGAAATTTATCATAGTGAAGCCTGTAAATAATCCAGAATCCGCCAGTATATTAAAAAGAGCCACAGGTCTTGACCAGGGCGAGAGTGAAGCGATTGTTCTGACAGATGAATTAAAAGCAGATCTGTTATTGATGGATGAAGCAAAGGGAAGAAACGTATCAGCACAGATGGGGCTTAGAATCATGGGGACGATAGGGATTCTTATGGCTGCCTATGAGGAACACGAATTGACTTCAGATGAGGCCAGGGAATGCGTGGATGGTCTGCAACGTGCCGGACGGCACATCGGACAGCGACATTATCAGATGCTGTTAAGCAGACTGAAAGATTAAAAACTTCTGGTTCTATAATAGTACCGTGGTTCTGGATTGGTTCTAAAAAGTTCTGAAACGAGATGCAGGATAGGAAAAAATTGAAAATAGTAGTAAATCTGACGTCTGTACCAAACCAATTTTACACCATGTTACAGAGAACGGAGTAGAGTTTGAATAATTTCTAATTTGCATAAGATATTTTACGTAGCAGGTAGTCGATAAGGTTGCCTGCTATTGTTTCACTTATTCTTATTTGCTGAATTCTAATATTATAAATGTTGTCAATAAAAATGTTTGATTAATGTTTATGATAGGGTACAATATAATTAGCAAAATAAAATATCGCACCAGTGGTGCGAGAAATAATGAAAAATGGGGTATGAAAAATGGCAAGAGACACATTGTTTTCTGGAGAATCAAAAAATATTGAATACAAAATCACTTTACCAGATAAAAGTGAAAAGTACATGAAAACAATCGTAGCTTTTGCCAATACTCAGGGCGGAAAGCTGATTGTAGGTATAGATGATAAAACACACGAGATTGTGGGTGTGGCAAACGAAATATTATTTCAGTTGATGGATGGAATTGCCAATGCTATTTCAGACTCTTGTATGCCGCAGATTATTCCGGATATTGAACCACAGACAATAGATGGAAAAACGGTTATTATTGTGTCCGTAGAAGCTGGAAAGAATCGCCCATATTATCTGAAATCAAAAGGAAAAGAGAATGGTACCTATATTCGTGTGGCAGGTACATCCAGACAGGCATTTCCAGAAAAGATTAGAGAACTTGAAATGGAGGGTGCCAGAATTTCTTGGGATGAACTTACTTGTGTAGGCTATCCTGTTTCAAAAGAGGCAACAGAAAAGCTTTGTAGTGACATTGAAAACTTTCGGGAAAAAGCTGGAATGGCAGAACGTTCAGTGAAGAAAGAGCAGCTTATTAACTGGAAAATTCTGAAACAAAGCGAGGGGCAGCTATTGGCAACGAATGCCTATGCATTATTAACTTCTGACTATTTTCCATTTTCTAAAACCCAATGTGCAGTCTTTAAAGGAACAGATAGGGCAGTATTTCTGGATAAGAGAGAATTTATAGGACCAATCTATACACAGATTGAATCAGCAGTAGATTTTGTTTTGAGAAACATAAGACTTGGAGCAACAATTGATGGCTTGGTGAGAAAGGAAAAATATGAACTTCCGCCAGAAGCAATCAGAGAAATGATTATCAATGCACATTGTCATCGAAATTTATTGGACGAATCTTGCATTCAAGTTGCAATATATGATAATCGACTGGAGGTGACTTCTCCGGGGGGACTGTACAATGGACTGACATACGAGGAAGTCATGAATGGTCATTCTAAAATCCGAAATAGAGCAATTGCCAATATTTTTAGCCAGATGGGACTGGTAGAAGCATGGGGTAGTGGGATAAAAAGAATTCTTAATGCTGCGAAGGAATATGGACTTCCAGAACCAAAATTTCAAGAATTCGATAATATGTTTCGGGTAGAATTATTTAGAAATAATTCTATGACAGAGTCGGAAAAAGAAGCCGGAGAAAGTTCGGAGAAAGTTCGGAGAAGAGTCGGAGAAGGTTCGGATATAATTAGAGGTTATGAATTGTCAGATACACAGAAGAAAATTGTGAATCTTCTTCTCTATGATAGGCAGCTATCGGCAGCAAAAATAGCAGAACAATTAGGTATGGGAAGCCGGAGCATAGAAAAAAATATTAAGAAATTAAAAGAACTTGGTATTCTTATCCGGCATGGTTCTCCTAAAAATGGATATTGGGAAGTTATAGATTGTGGGAAAAAGAACAATGAAGATACCGAATGATTATATGGAAGGCTTATAGAAAGTACTTTTAATTGTAGCAAGATAATAACAGTTTATTAATGTTTAAATGCACAAAAAATAAGGAAGATAAAAATCAGGAGACCAGCTATGAAATTTTTGGATGCGATATTCAAAAAGAAAAAAGAGACGGAAACTACTGCGAATACACCCGTATTAAAATCAAAAGAAGCTCAGAGCCTTAAAGAATTAGAGGGATTTCTGTGCAAGTTGCAGGAAAGTGACCACTATATTGCGAGAAGTGAATATTATGAGCAGGTCGGTGGATATGCAGAAACGGTTTCCTTTATGCGGAAGATGGACGGGGAGGATATGCTGGAGGATTTTTGCAGTAAAAATGGGCTGTCTCCGGAGAATGTGCAGGAGCTGTGCACAAATTATGAAAACATTATATCTTTTGTGGATAATATAAATGAGAATTATCTTTCAAGAAAGAAACAAGAAGAAAAAGAGTATCTGGATAACATTTTGAAAGACATAGATCCTGATATTTGTCTGGATGAAAATCAGAGAGAGGTAATTCTCTCTGATGAGGATTATGGGTTGGTCGTTGCCGGGGCAGGTGCGGGAAAAACAACAACTGTTGCGGCAAAGGTTAAATATCTGGTGGAGAAACAACATATTGATCCGTCACAGATTTTAATAATTTCTTTTACAAATAAAGCCGTGAATGAGTTGCGGGAACGAATTAATAAAGACTTAAATATTCCCTGTCCGATTGCAACATTTCATTCAGCAGGAAATGCGATACTTCATAAGAATGATCCGCAGAATCTTAATATTGTAGATTCTAATAAATTGTTTTTTTGCATACAGAGATACCTGAAAGATAAAATTTTGCGTGATCCGGTTATGGTGAAGAAACTGGTATTGTTCTTTGCGTCATATTTTGATGCGCCTTATGAAGGTGATGATATTAATGATTTTTTTAATCATGTGGCACATGCAAATTATGCGACTATGCGAAGTGAACTTGAAGATTTTCGGACAGAAGTAATAGATCGTAAAACACGAAATAAAGTAACAATTCAGAATGAAGTAGTACGTTCTTATCAGGAAGTAGAAATTGCTAATTTTTTCTATCTTAATAATATTGATTACGAATACGAACCTGTATATAAATATAATATTATGCTGTCCCGTAAACCGTACACTCCCGATTTTATTATCCGTCAGAATGAGCAGGAGATATATATTGAACATTTTGGAATTACAGAAGATGGTCACAATTCGCTTTATACTGAAGAACAGTTGGAAATGTACAAAAAGGCAGTAAATGATAAAATCCTTTTTCATAAAAAACATGGAACAACACTTATTTATACATTTTCTTCTTATAAAGATGGACGAAGCATTTCTGCACATCTGGAAGAGAAACTGCTTCAGCATGGAATTGAACTGAAACGCCGTTCTGATGAGGAAGTGGCGAAAAAATTAGTATCTTCGGAAGAAAACAGATACATTAAGAGATTGATTATACTGGTATCAAATTTTATTCGAAATTTCAAAGTAAATGGATATGATGAAAATGATTTTGCAGTATTGAATCAGAAAACAGATAATGTAAGAACAAAATTATTTCTGGAGATCAGCCAGGCATGTTATCTGGAATACAAAAAGTGGCTGATTGAAAATCATGCAGTGGATTTTGAGGACATGATCAATGAGTCTGCCCGTGTTTTAAATAATGTAAAGGAAATGAAGCAGAAACTGGACTTTAAATATCTGATTGTTGATGAATATCAGGATATTTCGCGGCAGAGATTTGATCTGATTAAAGCTTTTTCGGAAGTGACATCAGCGAAGGTTATGGCGGTTGGTGATGACTGGCAATCTATTTACGCATTCAGTGGTTCGGATATCACTCTTTTTACAAAATTTGAAGAAAAGATGGGATATGCCAGACTCATGAAAATTGTTCATACATATCGAAATTCGCAGGAAGTCATTGATATAGCGGGGAATTTTATTCAGAAAAATACTTCACAGATACGTAAATCCCTCATTTCACCAAAGCATATTGAAAATCCTGTGCTTATTTATACATATGACAGTACAATGAAATCTCCGAATGCGAATAGAAGAAGTGGGGCAGATTATGCAATTGCTTATGCAGTGCAGACATCGCTGGAACAGATTATAAATTATGCAAAAAAAGATGGAAAAGATCCGTACAGTTTAAAAGTACTGTTGCTGGGAAGGTTTGGGTTTGACGGACAGCGTCTGACCAGAACCGGTATGTTTGAATATATTAATCGGGGATCGAAAGTTAAGTCAGTAAAACATCCGCAGATGAATATTACCTTTATGACGGCGCATGCGTCCAAGGGATTGGGGTATGATGAGGTAATTGTAATTAATGGACGTAATGAAACTTATGGATTCCCATCAAAGATTGAAGATGATCCTGTTTTGTCACTGGTTGTAAAAGAGGACAGGAGCATGCAGTATGCGGAAGAAAGACGCCTTTTTTATGTGGCGATGACTCGAACAAAAAACAGAGTTTACTTTATAGCTCCGGAGCAAAATCCATCAGAGTTTCTTCTTGAAATTAAGAAAGAATATAAAAATGTTTCACTTTGCGGGAACTGGTCAGAAGAGCCGATTGTTTTGGATCGAAAAAGATGTCCGGTATGTGGATTTCCCATGCAGCTCAGATACAAACCGGCGTATGGACTGCGCCTGTATATTTGTACAAATGAACCTGAAGAATGTAGTTTTATGACAAATCATATTATGGGTAAAAAGCTGGGAATTATGAAATGTCCCGACTGTCAGGACGGATATTTGATTGTAAAATTCAGCGAGAACAGACAGTATTTTCTGGGGTGCACGAATTATCAGAATAATGGAAAGGGTTGTAATAAAACATTATCTGCAAAAGAATATTACAAGCTTATGGGCTATGATGTTACCGAACTGGACTGGTTACCAAAAAAGGAAATAAAGAAAGAAAATGCGAAACCACAGCAAAAAACAATTGAATATGTAAGCCATAATGAACAACATAAAAATGATAATTGGGAACAGAAAATTCTGGATAAAAATGCCGATTCTGAAAATAGCCGCAAGAAGTATCCGAAATATAAAGGTCACAGCTTGTTTGAAATTATTGAAACGATCATGAATGCATTGGTTCATATAAGTGAAAAGAAATATTTTGGTGTGTCGATACTGACTGGAGTTTTGCGTGGATCAAATGCGGAAAAAATAAAAAAGAACGGATTGGACAAAGTAAAAGAATATAATGCATTATCATATTTGACGGGAGAAGAAGTTACAAGAATGATCTACTGGTTGATTGGACGTCATTATATCATTAAGACCACCGGGCAATATCCGGTTCTCCACATTACAAATGAAGGATTGAAATATGCGGAACTGTTTACACCAAGAATTGCGGGAAATCTTCGGAAATGGTTGGAGACAGAAGCGGACAGACGGTTATTAGATGAGCAGGATATTTGATTTTCAGTCAGAAAAGTGGCTGAAAAGCAATACGGGGAAGATATATCAAGATGCAATCGACGTATATTACAAGATTCTGGAAAATAAGAAAAAAGGGAAAACAAAAAACAATTACAAGGACATAACCGTTACGAAAGATCAGATCTTATCGCAATAGAATGGCATAAAAGAAGCTTTTTGTGTATGCTAGAAGTAGCAGAAACAATTTGAAATCAAAGAAAGGAACTGAAAGAATATGATAACACCGTTCAGCACAGCCTATGGATATAAAGAAACTTTAAAGAACTCCATACCCGGGGAAATGCGGTAAATAAGCTGTTTCAAGCCGCTCTGAGAGAAAAGTTACAAAAGAATCTTATCAAAAGTATATCTGAAAAGACGCTGAGATGATTATTCCGGAACTGAGAGAAAAAGGCAGAAAGAAAAAAGTAAAAATAGTGCAGTATCCTGGAAGAGCCGGAAAGGGAAGTTTTTACAAGTGAGTTTGCTAAAGAATGCAAAGTGGGTGTGCGAAGGGACTGGCTTAAAAAGCATATTCTACCTTCGAGGGGTATGATTTTCCTCTAAAATAGAGTACGATTAATATAAAAAAGGGGAGGTAGATGGATGGATCTTATCAAAATTGGAAAATATATTGCAGGTAAGCGAAAGTCATTGGGTATGACACAAAAGCAACTGGCAGAAAAATTAGGTATGAGTGATAAGTCTGTTTCTAAATGGGAGCGAGGAGTTTGCCTACCGGATGTATCTGTTTATAAAGAACTTTGTTCAATTCTTGGTATTAGCCTCAATGAGTTTCTTGCGGGAGAAGATATAGCCCAAGAGAACATGATTCACAAGTCAGAAACAAATATTGTTGAAGTAATCAGAGATAATATAGATAAACAGAAATGTCTAAAGGTTATGAAATGTATATTATTAGTCATATCTATCTGTGCGGCATCAGTAATCGGATTTACCATATACCGTCTGAAAAAACCACAGAATTATATTTCTCCTGTTGCAAAGGATAGCATAGAAATGCAGACGGTAGAACTGCTTGCTGGACCAGATGGAGTATTCGTCTACAAGTTTATCACAACGGATGAATATAAAAAACTCAGATTACATATTTATCGATACGAATCAGGAAAATTGAGTGATCAGGACAAAGTTGAAATGGGATTTGAAGATATTGGTTCGCCCAAAAGTGGCGAAATCGTAATGGTGCCTGATTTCGATAATTATGTAATTAAATTAATTATTTCTGGAGATGGTAGTAAGTTGTCAACTGAAATTCCTATTTTAGAAAATGTAGAAGATAGAGAATACTATGGCAGAGCAGCAACTGAAATAAAAAATGTCGTAGACATTAGATACAATAAGCAACAGCCACTTATTGCCTTTGTTTATGATAATGACGAAATGAGTGTTCCAACTTTAGACGATTTTATAAATAACCAAACAGATTTTCTTTCAAAAAATGATTATGTGTATTATGTAGCATATGAATTTTGTAAGTAATAAATTTGATAATATGTTTCAAATTAAAAAGGCATATGTCAAAAAAAGTTATTGACATATGCCTTTTATAGGGCTATTCTTATATAAGAAAAGCAAGAAAGGAGCAGTCTATGCCAAGACCAGTAAAATGCAGAAAAGTCTGCCATTTTCCCAATGTTTTAGAATTCCTTCCGGCAGATGATACGGAGAAAAAAGCACCCATTGTTCTGACGGTAGATGAGTATGAGACAATTCGTCTTTTGGACAAGAAAGGTTACAGTCAGGAGCAGTGTGCAGTATCTATGCAGATCGCAAGAACAACAGTTCAACGAATTTATGAGATCGCCAGGAAGAAAATAGCAGATGCACTTATTGATGGACATCCCCTTAGAATTGAGGGTGGGGATTTCAGAATCTGTGATGGTCAGAGCAGTAACTGCAGTTTTGGAGGGTGTTACAAACAGGAGATTTATCAAAAATATGCAGTGGAAAAAGGAGAAGGTATTATGAGAATAGCAGTAACATATGAAAACGGACAGATTTTCCAGCACTTTGGACACACAGAAACATTTAAGATTTATGATGTAGAAGAGGGGAAAGTGGTACATTCAGAGGTAGTAGATACCAATGGAAGCGGACATGGTGCATTGGCGGGAGTTCTTAATGCATTAAATGCAGATGTTTTGATCTGTGGCGGAATCGGAGGCGGCGCGCAGACAGCGTTAGCGGCAGCAGGCATTAAGCTGTTTGGAGGAGTTTCCGGAGATGCGGATAAAGCGGTGGAAGCTTTTATTAATAAAACATTGGATTATAATCCGGATGTGAAGTGTTCCCATCACGAGCACAGCCACGGGGAAGGACATACATGTGGTGAGCATGGGTGTGGAAGTCACAGCTGTCATTAAGAAGGCCAAAGAAAGCTAAAATTGTATCATGGACTTTATTTTTTGTTGATTTTATGGTAAAGTTAATCCATCTATACGATTAAATGGATGAGGAGGAGTTTCCAATGAACGTTACTGAAATCAGACGTCCGGCTGACATGGAAAGAATTACAACACCAGAACTTGCGCAGGCTTTTATTGAAGAGCAGGTTGCGCTGATCAGAGAACAGGTAGGGGATAAGAAAGTTCTTCTTGCTCTCTCCGGTGGAGTGGATTCATCTGTTGTTGCAGCTCTTTTGATCAAAGCGATTGGACAGCAATTAGTATGTGTCCATGTAAATCATGGTCTGCTTCGTAAGGGCGAGCCAGAGCAGGTGGTTGAAGTATTCCGCAATCAGATGAATGCAAATCTTGTTTATGTGGATGCAACAGATCGTTTCCTGGACAAGCTTGCAGGAGTTGAGGATCCTGAGACAAAGAGAAAAATTATCGGTGGAGAATTTATTGAAGTATTTGCCGAAGAAGCCAGAAAGCTTGACGGAATTGAATTCCTGGCACAGGGTACCATCTGGCCGGATATTCTTGAATCAGAAGAAGGTATCAAAGCACATCACAATGCAGGTGGACTTCCTGAGGATATGAATTTTGAACTGGTAGAGCCGGTCAGAATTCTTTTCAAGGATGAGGTTCGTGTTGTAGGTGATGAGCTTGGTCTGCCTCATGGTATGGTTTACCGTCAGCCATTCCCGGGACCGGGACTTGGTGTTCGCTGTCCGGGAGCGATCACACGTGATCGTCTGGAAGCAGTGCGCGAGTCTGATGCGATTCTTCGTGAAGAGTTTGAGAAGAACGGTCTGGAAGGAAAGATCTGGCAGTATTTCACCGTTGTTCCGGATTTCAGATCTACCGGAATCAAAGATGGCAAGCGTGCTTTTGAGTGGTGCTGCATCGTTCGTGCAGTATGTACAACAGATGTTATGACAGCAACTGTTGCTGAGATCCCACATGAACTGATGGTTCACATTACGGACCGTATCACTCATGAAGTTGCCGGAATCAACCGTGTACTTTATGACTTTACACCAAAGCCAACCGGAACTGTAGAGTTTGAATAAGTTGAACGCAGATAAGCATTCCCCCGCTTCAAGTGCGCGGAGCACTAAGCGGTGAGTGAGGGGGATGCTTATGTCAGTGGGAGTTGAAAGCTCCCACTGACATATCGCGAAGCGACTGCGTTCATGAGCAAGTAGCGAAGCGGATTGCGAATGTCCGCTTTACCGCAGATCGCAGAGCGGATCTGTGCAGAGGGATATATAGGCAATAGTCTTTGACATTCCTGCTCCCTTTTGATACTATATGAGTAGAAAAAATTCAGACCTCCCCCGGGAGAAATTCGGAGGGAGGCCTTTCTAACGAGGTGTAAGATGAAAAACGAAAAAAATTCTACGCATAGCCACCACAGGGGGAGTTTTTCCGGCAGGATCGGTTATGTACTGGCAGTTGCCGGTTCAGCAGTAGGACTGGGGAATATCTGGAGATTTCCCTATCTTGCAGCGAAATATGGCGGTGGGATCTTCCTGCTGATCTATATTCTTCTGACAGCATCCTTTGGTTATGTGCTGATCATGTCAGAGACAGCTCTGGGACGAATGACCAGAAAGAGTCCGGTAGGTGCCTTTGCACATTTTGGGAAAAAGAAAGTCTTTAAGGTGGGAGGATGGCTGAATGCAGTGATTCCCATGCTGATCGTTCCCTATTACAGTACCATCGGAGGCTGGGTAGTTAAGTATCTGGTGGAATATTTCAAAGGAAATGTACAGAAAGTATCTGAGGACGGATACTTTGGAAGCTTTATCGCAGATTCCTGGCAGGCAGAGCTGTGGTTTATTGTTTTTGCTGTATTTGTCTTTGCCATTATTCTGGGCGGTGTACAAAATGGAATAGAGAGAATGTCAAGGATCATGATGCCGGTTCTGGTAATCCTGGCAGTTGTAGTTACCATTTATTCTGTCACACGTCCGGGTGCACTGGAGGGTGTGAAATATTTCCTCATCCCCAATGTGAAAAACTTCTCCTGGATGACGGTAGTGGCAGCTATGGGACAGATGTTCTATTCCCTGTCCATTGCAATGGGAATCTTATATACCTATGGTTCCTATGTTCCAAAGGATATGGATATTGAGGAATCTACCACACAGGTTGAGATTTTTGATACAGGTATTGCCATGCTTGCCGGCCTGATGATCATTCCGGCAGTGTTTGCTTTTTCAGGCGGAAACCCTGAGACTCTTCAGGCAGGACCGTCCCTGATGTTTATTACCCTGCCCAAAGTATTTGCAAGTATGGGGCTGGGTACTGTGACAGGAATTGTATTCTTTGTACTGGTACTGCTTGCGGCACTGACCAGTGCAGTTTCTCTGATGGAGACCAGTGTTTCCACAATCATGGATGAGCTTCACTGGGGACGTAAAGGAAGCTGCGCATTGATGGCGGTGGTTATGATCGTTCTTGGAACTGCTTCCTCTATGGGATATGGACTCTTGGATTTCATCCGTATCTTTGGAATGAATTTCCTCGACTTCTTTGATTTTGCCACAAACTCTGTTATGATGCCTCTGGCAGCACTTGCAACCTGTATTCTGGTACTGAAGGTAGTTGGAATTAACAGAATCACAAAGGAGATTGAGCAGTCCTCTCCCTTCCGCAGAAAGAAGCTGTACAAAGTATTCCTGAAATACTTTGCTCCTGCCTGCCTGATCATTATCCTGCTTAGCTCTATTGCCAATGTACTGGGAATTATAAGCATGTAAAATAAGAAATGCTCCGTTGCTTCGGCCGCGGGGCATTTTTATGTCTTGGTATTTACACCAATGACAGAAAAGGATACAATAACAACAGGAAAAAATGCAATAGGATAATATAATAGGAGAACATACAAGATGAAAAAGAAACTTCTGGTCAGTATGCTGGCCGCAGCCATAGCAGCCTCTGCGCTGACGGGCTGTGGGATTACTGACAGCAATCATACAGAAAAGAGTTCTGCAAAAACAGTAAAGCTGGATCCTGAGGATCCTGTTTTCCTGACAGTATGGCATTATTACAATGGCCTGCAGCAGACAGCTTTTGATAATCTGGTAGATGAGTTTAATAATACGGTAGGCAAGGATGAAGGAATTTCAGTAAAAAGCTACAGCCAGGGATCCGTGCCTGATCTGGAGAAAGCAATCACAGATGCAGCAGATGGACTGGTAGGTGCGGATAAGATGCCTGACATCTTTTCTTCCTATGCAGATGTGGCTTATACCATTGAGAAAAAATCCGGCCTGGCAGATCTGTCCCGGTACTTCACAGAGGAGGAACTGTCGGAATATGTGGATTCCTATATCCAGGAGGGATATTTTGAGGGAGATAAAGCCCTGTATCTCTTTCCTGTAGCCAAATCAACAGAGATCATGATGATCAATAAGACAGACTGGGAACCCTTTGCCAGTGCTACAGGGGTTACGTTGGATCAGCTTTCTACCCTGGAGGGGGTAAGAGAGGTGGCTGAGAAATATTATGACTGGACAGATGCCATGACTCCGGATGTGGCTGATGACGGCAAGGCTTTCTATGGCAGAGATTCTATGGCAAATTATTTTATCATTGGGATGAAGCAGCTGGGAAAAAATCTGTTCCAGGTGAAGGACGGCAAGGTTACTGTGGATACAGACAAGGAGAGCATCCGCCGGCTGTGGGACGATTATTATGTACCCTATGTTATGGGATATTTCGCAGCTTTTGGTAAATTCCGTTCCGATGATGTAAAGACAGGAGATATCCTGGCTTACACAGGTTCTACGGCATCTGCCATGTACTTTCCGGATAAGGTAGAGGATGATGAGGAAAGCTATACGATTGATTATATTGTCCGGAATGCACCGCTCCTTAAGGATGGAAAAAACTACAAGGTACAGCAGGGCGCGGGTATGGCTGTGTCCAAATCTGACGAGAAACATGAATATGCATCCAGTATATTCCTGAAATGGTTTACTCAGAAGGAGCAGAATCTGAGATTTGTGTGTGAATCGGCTTATCTGCCTGTGCGGAAGGATGCAAATACCATCAAGGCCCTGGATCAAGTGGTTAAAGAGAATTCCATTGACATCAGCCAGAAGGCTTATGACTGTCTGAAGGATACTATGGACAGCTTTGACAAGACGGAATTTTATACTTCGGAATGTTTTGAAAACAGCTATGATGCCCGTCAGATCCTGGAGCATAATCTGTCTGATAAAGCTACAGCAGATAAAATAGCCATCGATGAAAAAGTGGCTTCCGGCATTTCCAGGAAGGAGGCAGCTGCTGAGTATCTCACAGATCAGGCCTTTGACCAGTGGTATGAGGAATTTTGCAAAGCATTAAGTGCAAGTGTTGAAAAATGAAAAAGGAGATTAAGATGAAAAAGATCCAAAAGCAGAAAAAGCCTTTGCTGAGAATCTTTTTGATTCCTCTTTGTGGAATTGTATTGCTTCAGGGAATCTTATTGTTTACCATGCTTGTGTGCAGTGGGGCAAAATCAAAGATGGAGAAAAATATACTGGAGGCAGATTCCAATATTCTCCGGAACAGACAGCTGATGCTTCAGAATGCAATGGCAGACCAGTGGTCCTCTGTGCGGGAGGAACGCCAGGATCTGACCAACGTTCTGGGTGATTTTCTGGAAGAGCAGGAGCAAGATATTGTAGAATTCAGGGAGAGTAAAAGCCTTCAGGAGACCTATCTGCAGCGAATTTTCCCCCATATGATCAGAGTGGCGCAGAGAAATACAGCCTCCGGATTATTTCTGGTTCTGACCAATGGGGATCCGGTGGAAGAAGCCTCAGATTATAACGGATTCTTTATAAGGGATTCTGATCCTCAGAGAAAAACTGCTACCAATACAGACTTGCTGTTGGAGAGGGGGAACAAGAATCTGGCCCGCAAGGCATCCATTTCCCTGGATTATGCCTGGTCTACCCGATTTAGCCTGGCAGGAGAGGGAAAGCGGGCAGCAGATGAGTTCTTTTACCAGCCCTATAAAGCGGCTATCGCCCATCCTTATACAGATATGGTGAATCTGGGATACTGGTCAGAGCCTTTTATCCTGGAAGAGAATCCCATGGACAACCATAAGATGATAACCTATTCTCTGCCCCTGGTTTATGGAGATGAGGTATATGGAATCCTGGGAGTTGAGGTATCTCTCAATCTGCTGGAAGAATATATGGATGTGAGGGAGCTGGATGAGAATCTGGATGCAGGATATATACTGGCCTATAAACAAGGAGAGGAAGAGTATATCTGCGTGACCGGACAGGGAAGCCTGCATGAAGCAGTGCACAGACAGGGAGGAACCTTTACACTTTTACCGCAAAAGGAAACAGATCTGTATGTGGTAAAGGATGTGCTCAGAGGAAAGCAGAAGATCTACGCGCTGACCAGTCCCATGAGTCTGTACAGCAATAATGTCCCCTATGACAATACAGAATGGGAGCTGTGCGCCCTGGTGACAGAGAAGTCCATATTCGGAATGGGAGAAGGGCTGTACAGAGGTATTTTAAATGTTCTGTTTGTCTGTGCTGCCATTGGGATTTGTGTGGTTATCTTTGTGGTAAAGCGCGTAATGAGACCGATTCATTCTCTTATGAACAGTGTGAGAAACGGGGCAGAGGGAATCCGGAGCTTTCCACCCTCTAAGATTCTAGAGATAGATGAACTTCATGATGTTTTGGAGAGTGCCACAGAGGCTCAGAAAAAGACAGAGGATCAGCTGAGAGAGGAAAAGGAACGTTACCGGATTGCTGTGGAGAGCTCGGAGGATATCTTTTTTACCTACAGGATCCGGGAGAATAAGCTTGAAATTATAAACAGCGAAAGAAGGGATGGCGTCTGGAGCCGCAGCCAGCAACCGGAAATCCTTACAGGCATTTATGTTCATCCTTTGGACCTGAGAAGGATCACAGACCGCTTTGCGTATGCTGTGGATACCATAGATGAAGATTTCAGGCTGAAACAGAATGAAGAAGGGGATTACCAGTGGTTTAACCTGTCGGCAAAGGTGGTCTCTGATGAAACAGATGTCAGAGCTATGATCACAGGATATCTGCACAATATCAATCAGCAGAAGGAACAGGAGCTGGAGGAGATCCGCAGGAAAAAAATGGACCCGGTCACTTCTTTTTATAATATGAAAGAAGGGATGCAGGTAATTCAGAATATGCGCAGCACCCAGCAGGCGGGCACCCTTTTTGCACTTCATATATATCCTTTCCGACAGATCAATAAGCAGTATGGACTGATCGTTGGAGACCTGCTTCTGAAACAGCTGGCAGAGATTCTGCGAAAGACCTGTGAAGCCATGAAAGATCAGCCGGTTCTGGTGCGTGTAAGCGCAGGGACAGTAGGGGGCTGGATGCCGCAGCTGGATGAGAAGACTACCCAGACTATGATCCGTCAGGTGGAGCAGGAATTCAGTCAGTTGATCCACAGGGATGTTTTGAAACCTGTGTTGATCAGTGAAACGGTACAGGCCGACAGAGTGACTGATACTGAAAAACTGGCAGAGCAGATGGAAAACAGGCTGAAGCAGAACAAAGTCCTCTCAGATGACTGGGACTTTGGTAAAATTATTTCTGTAGCTTACACGGAGCAGATGAGCCTGATATCTATTACCCTAAATCTTTTTGACAGAGGAGCAGATTATAGTGTTCCACTGGATCTGTTTGCAGCAGAGATGGACTCCAAATATTCGCTGAAGAATCTGGTGATCACTGCCTATGACAGGGAAAATATGGTAAATACACTGGAGTATCAATGGCGGAAGAAACCGGAGGCTGACCATATAGAGTCCGGTGAGTATTCTGAAGAAAGCCGGAAATCTGAAAAAATGGCCCGGTGTACAGAGGTGGATTTCAGAAGATTTATGAAGGCGCGTGCAGGCAGGGATATCTGGCCTGTAAGCAATGAGATTACAGAGAATCCAATGTTTGCTTCCTTCCTTGCCCCGGGTAAGGGAATAGGGGTAGATATGACGGACAATGGACAGTATTCCGGAACCCTCTTTTTCATGGGAGAAAATGAGGAAATCCTGAAATCGGATAATAATTATAAGGAAATCCGTGAGATTGTAACGATTATCCAGAACAGGATCAATCAGGAGAAGCACGATCTGTCTGCACAGGCAAAATCAGACTTCCTGGCCCGGATGTCTCATGAGATCCGTACACCGATGAATGGGATTATGGGTATGACAGCCATTGCCCTTAAGGAGAATCAGACAGAGGAGAGAAGAGTGGAATGTCTGGAAAAGATCAGAAACTCTTCCCAGTATCTGCTGGCTCTGGTAAATGATATTCTGGATATGTCTAAGATTGAAAGCGGTAAAATGCAGCTTCAGCCGTCCAAAGTGAATCTGAAAAAGAAGCTTCTGGGTATTCATGATCTGGTTGAATCCAGGTTCAGGGAAAAACAGCAGGAATATACAGAGCACATTGTCCTGAAGAATTCCTGGTTCCTGGCAGATGAGCTTCGTCTCTGCCAGGTGCTGGTCAATCTGTTGGGAAATGCTTCCAAGTATACGCCTGAGGGCGGAAATATCTGCTTTGAGGCAGTAGAGACCTGCATAGACGACCATACTTCAGAGATTTATTTTGCAGTGAAGGATAATGGAATCGGTGTAAGGAAAGAGGATCAGCAGAGGATTTTCCAGAACTTCGAGCAGGCAAGACAAAAGGACAGTGCTTACCGTCAGGGAACCGGTCTGGGACTGGCGATCAGCAACCGCCTTATTCATATGATGGGCAGCAATATTATGCTGGAGAGTGAACCGGGACAGGGAAGTATTTTCAGCTTCACACTAAGGCTGTCTCTGACAGAGCCGCCGAAAGAGCAGAAGCCGGAGGAATCTGAAAATATTGCTGTAGAGCTGAAGGGCAAGAGGATCCTGACTGTGGAGGACAATGAGCTGAATATGGAGATCATTTCTGCAGTATTGGAGGATTATGGAATTCTTGTAGATCCTGCAGAAAACGGAAAGATCGCGCTGGATAAGATGGCAGTTTCGCCGGTGGGTTATTATGACATGATCCTGATGGATATTATGATGCCTGTGATGGACGGACTGGAGGCCACCAGAGAGATCCGTAAGCTGAACAGACCGGATGCGCGGACCATACCTATCGTAGCTATGACAGCCAATGCCTTTGAGGAGGAACAGAAGAAATCCATAGCCAGTGGAATGAATGAACATCTGACCAAGCCGCTGAGTATGGAGAAGCTTGAAGAAACCCTCAGGAAATATTTAAGCTAAAGGTCAGGAGTCAGAAAAAAACCTGACTGAGAAAATAAACAAGCCACATTCAACAGAAAAAGAAGTTGAATGTGGCTTGTTTTTTGCTATGGTCTGATCAGGATTTCTCAGATATCAAGCAGATCACTGTAAACTTTCAGTGCTCCGTCAGTGTCGTGTGCAAGTACACGTTTTGCAAGGACTTTACCAAGCTGTACACCCTCCTGGTCGAAGCTGTTCAGATTCCAGAGGAAGCCCTGGAACATGATCTTGTTCTCAAAGTGTGCCAGAAGTGCACCAAGGGCTGCAGGTGTAAGCTCCTCACCGATGATAATACTGGAAGGACGTCCGCCCTTGAAGTCTTTGTTCAGGTTTTCATCTTTTTTGCCACATGCAAATGCTACGATCTGTGCAGCAACGTTTGCGCAGAGCTTCTGCTGGCTGGTGCTGTTTTCGATATCAACATCTACACCAAGCTGGCTCTTCTTAAAGCCGATGAACTGCAGAGGAACGATGTCAGTTCCCTGATGTAATAACTGATAGAAGGAATGCTGTCCGTTGGTACCTGGTTCACCGAAGATCACAGGTCCTGTTACATAGTCTACAGGCTCACCGAAACGGTTAACGGATTTACCGTTGGATTCCATGTCGCACTGCTGTAAGTGTGCAGGGAAACGGCTCAGTGCCTGAGAATATGGGAGAACTGCTGTAGCAGGATATCCCTGTACATTTCTCTCATAAACACCGATCAGTGCATCCAGCATATCCGGGTTCTCAAGAATGTTCTTATTTGTAGCAAGAGTGTCCTCAGCTGCAGCTCCCTCAAGGATCTGTGCAAATACTTCAGGACCAAATGCCAGGGAAAGGATTGCTCCGCCTACACCGGAAACAGAAGAGTAACGTCCGCCGATATAGTCATCCATAAAGATGGCTGTCAGATAATCTTCGCTCTTTGCCAGAGGAGAGGTTTCACTTGTTACAGCAAGCATGTGTTTGGATGGGTTTAATCCTGCTTTCACCAGAGCATTCTTTACGAAAGCTTCGTTTGTCAGTGTTTCCAGGGTTGTACCGGATTTGGATACAACGATGAAGAGAGAATGAGCAAGATCTACAGAAGCAAGAACTGCAGCTGCATCATCAGGGTCTACGTTGCTGATGAATTTCGCTTCCATTTTAAATGTGTTGTTTGCTTTTGCCCAGTTCTCAAGAGCAATATATAATGCGCGTGGACCTAAGTCACTTCCGCCGATACCAATCTGAACTACAGATGTGAATTTCTCGCCATTCTCATTGGTGATCTCACCTGCATGAACCTTGTTTGCGAAGTCTGCAGCTTTCTTCTGCTGTGCAACGTAGAATTCACGTTTGTCAACGCCGTCTACCACTACAGCATCACCCTGCTGTTTACGTGCAAGGTGGTGAAGTACCATACGTTTCTCACCGGTGTTGATCACTGCACCGTTGTATAACTCCTGGAATTTCTCAATAAGTTCAGCCTCGTCTGCCAGCTTTGCAAGTGCATCCAGAACAGTCTCATCAATCTGCTTTGCAGCATAGTTGTAAGCTAAACCGGCTGCCATTGGTGTGCTGTATTTCTTTACACGTTCAGCACCTTTCTCGCCTGCCATGGCATCTGCGATATCTACATGACCTTTCAGTTCGGCAAGTTTGCTGTAAGAAGCAAGAGTGTCGAGATTTTTCCATGTTGCCATAATAATATTCCTCCTTTAGAATAGATGCGATTTCAGGTACATTTATCCGGAAGCGGACTTAATGCTGTTGAAGTCTGGATCAGAAAGATGTAACAGAATAACCGCTTTAGTGCAATTATACTTAAAAATGGGGGAGATTTCAACGTATAGAGACTTATTTTGTGGAGAAAAACCTGTTTTTCAGATAAGAATACCATAAACAGGACAGTAACTATTTGCAATAAGACCGGCAAGATGATATTATGTATAAAGCTACAGTCAGACAGCAATTTTACAGGGAGATAATTAAAAATGGAATTCTGGGATATTTATGATGAAAATAAGAAACCAACAGGACGCACAATGAAAAGAAATGACTGGTGCCTGAAGGATGGAGAGTATCACTTAACTGTACTGGGCGTCATCGGCAGACTGGATGGTACATTTCTGATTACCAAGCGTGTGATGACCAAGGCATGGGCACCTGGCTGGTGGGAAGTATCCGGAGGTGCAGCCCAGGCTGGTGAGGAATCTTATGAAGCAGTTCTTCGTGAAGTAAAAGAGGAAACAGGACTGGATGCCCGGAATGCAGAAGGCGGATATCTGTTTACTTATAAGCGTGAGAATCCGGGTGAGGGAGATAACTACTTTGTGGATGTGTATCGCTTCATTATGGACATTGACGAGAATGACCTGCATCTGCAGACAGAAGAGACAGACGGATATATGTTTGCCACTGTTGATGAGATCAAAGCCTTTGCAGCAGAGGGAAAATTCCTTCATTATGATAGTATAAAGAAGGCCTTTGAACTGTCATAATATGGCATAACAGAATAATAACAGTAATGGAATCACAAAATAAAAAACCATCATACAGGAACAGCCTGACCTGTATGGTGGTTTTTTTATAAGACTATTTCATAGCGTTTCTGATTGCTGCCAGCAGCTCATCATATTCCTCGTATGCCGGAATCTCCGGATAATCGGCTTTGATCTTGTCTGTGCTGCGGAACAGGAATCCTGCCTTGCTTGCCTGGATCATACCCAGGTCATTGTAGGAATCGCCGCTTGCAATGGTATCGAATCCAATAGACTGCAGTGCCTTTACAGTAGTTAACTTGGACTGTTCCACTCTCATCTTAAAGCCTGTGATCTCACCGTTGTCTGCAACTTCAAGTGTATTGCAGAACAGAGTGGGTCTTCCCAACTTCTCCATGAGGGGCGCTGCGAACTGTGTGAAAGTATCGCTGATCAGGATTACCTGAGAGAAAGAACGAAGCTCATCCAGAAATTTCTTTGCACCCGGAAGGGGATCGATCTTTGCGATAACCTCCTGAATCTCTTTCAGTCCAAGACCATGCTCCTTCAGAATTCCAAGTCTCCAGTTCATCAGCTTATCATAATCCGGCTCATCGCGGGTAGTTTTCTTCAGCTCCGGAATGCCGCTGGCCTCTGCAAATGCGATCCAGATCTCAGGCACCAGAACGCCCTCTACATCAAGACAAGTGATATACATGATAGAATCCTCCTTTGTGAAAAACATCTTTATTTGTAAATATTCTTTACCGCTTTATTTGACGAAAATATCTTAACATATTCTGGAAGGCCTTGCAAGTTACTGTTATTTATGGACAGATATATCAGGCTAATATTACTGAGAATGGAGTCAAGCGGATATTCGCAACCTCCGCAGGGGACTTACCTGATTCGGCTAAAAAATATGTATTGACAATAAAAAAGCAATTCCCTATAATGGTTAGGAAACTAACAGATAGCATCCTAACCATATGACAGAATCCGGGAGGTGAACATAATAGACGAGGAAACCAGGCAGAAACTGAACAATATGCACGTAGGCCGTCTGATCCGTATTTTATCCCATTCCATGAGACGTCACAATCCGGCGGAAATGATAGAGAATGATGATCTGACACTTATGCAGAAACATGTGCTGAAATTTATCCTTCTGGAAACCATACACAGAGATATTTATCAGAAAGATATCGAAGAGGAATTTCAGATCAGAAAACCCACAGTAACAGGAATCCTGCAGCTAATGGAGAAAAACGGATACATTTACAGAGAATGTGCGAAGCAGGATGCCCGTCTGAAACGGATCCTTCCCACAGAAAAGGCAGAGTCCCTGCGCCAGCCCATCCTTCACAGCATTGAAGAGGATGAAGCAGCAATGATCCAGGGCATCCCAAAAGAGGATGTGGAGCTGTGCAAACAGGTTCTGTGGCAGATGTGCGAAAACAGAAAGAAAATGTGCAACAAAAAAGACAGTAATTACAAAAAATAAAATACAAGGAGGACATCAACAAAGATGAACAAAAAACTTTTACGTTCCGTCCGGGAATACAAAAAGCAGTCCATTCTGGCACCGCTTCTGGTAATCCTGGAGGTTCTGATGGAAGTTCTGATTCCCCTGGAGATGGCCAAGATCATTGACATCGGCATCGCCCAGGGAAATCTGAGCTACATCTTACAGAGAGGAATCATCCTGGTTGTGATGGCAATGCTTTCGCTGTTTTTCGGCGTACAGGCAGGAAATATGGCAGCTTATGCAGCAGCAGGCTATGCCAAAAACCTGAGACATGATATTTTCTACAAGGTACAGGATTTTTCCTTCAAAAATATCGACCATTTTTCCACCTCAGGACTGGTCACACGAATGACCACAGACATTACCAATGTGCAGCAGGCATATATGATGAGTATCCGATTGCTGGCCAGGGCACCGTTTATGATCATTCTGTCATGGATCATGACACTGACCATCAGCAAACCGGCATCAATCCTTTTCCTCATTGCCATACCATTTCTGGGAGGCACCCTGCTTTTTATTGCAAAAGCAGCCCACCCTCATTTCATCAAGGTATTTGACGAGTACGATGTGCTGAACAATTCCGTACAGGAAAATGTAAACGCCTCCCGTGTGGTAAAGGCTTTCGTCCGTGAGGACTATGAGATCGAGAAATTTCATGGGATTTCCAGATATGTCTATGATCTTTTCACCAAAGCAGAGAAAATTGTGGCATGGAACTCCCCGGTTATGCAGTTTACCATGTATACGGTAGTACTGATCCTGGTAGCCATCGGTGGCAGATCCATCGTAGGCGGCACTATGGAAGTAGGAGAGCTTACCAGTGTAATCGTCTATGCCCTGCAGATCATCGGCTCCCTGATGATGGTAACTTTCGTATTTGTTATGATCATGATCGCTGAGGCATCCACAGACCGAATCGTAGGAGTGCTGGATGAGGTTCCGGAAATGCAGGATCAGGCTGATGCAGTGAAAACTGTGGCAGACGGCTCCATAGACTTTGAACATGTGGACTTCAGCTACGGAGGAGAAGGTGGCAACCTTTCCCTAAAGGATATTAACCTTCATATTAAATCCGGCCAGACCGTAGGAATCATCGGTGGTACCGGAAGCGCCAAGTCTACCCTGGTGCAGATGATCCCCAGACTCTATGATGTTACAGGGGGAAGTGTAAAGGTAGGAGGCGTTGATGTGCGCAAGTACAATCTGGAAGCGCTCCGTGACCAGGTATCCATGGTTCTCCAGAAGAACGTGCTTTTCTCAGGCAGCATTTATGAAAATATCCGCTGGGGTGATGAACATGCCAGTGACCAGGAGGTTCAGAGAGTCTGCCGCCTGGCACAGGCAGACGGATTCGTCAATGAATTTCCGGATGGCTACAACACTATGATCGTCCAGGGCGGAAACAACGTATCCGGCGGACAGAAGCAGCGTCTGTGTATTGCCAGAGCCCTGCTGAAGAAGCCAAAGATCCTGATCCTGGATGATTCCACCAGTGCGGTAGATACCAGGACAGATGCCCTGATCCGTAAGGCCTTCCGCGAGGAAATCCCGGATACCACCAAGCTGATCATTGCACAGCGAGTTTCTTCTATTGAAGATGCAGATCAGATCATTGTACTGGATGACGGTAAGATCGCAGGAGTAGGAACCTCCGAAGAATTACTGAAAACAAATGAGATTTACAGAGAAGTATATGAATCACAGGTCAAAGGAGGCGGAGAAGATGAATAAGAAGAAAAAAGTAGACCAGAACACCATCAAAACTGCCAAAAGACTTCTGAAATATATAACCGAAACCTATAAGCTGCGGCTGATACTGGTATTTGTCTGCATCTTTCTCAGTGCAGTAGCCAGCATTTCCGTATCCCTGTCCCTGAAATATCTGCTGGATGATTATATTATCCCGCTGATCGGACAGACAGACCCCAATTATGCAGAGCTGTACAAGGCTATGGCAGTTCTGGGCTGCATCTTCGCAGTAGGTGTAATCGCAACCTTTATTTACAGCAGAATGATGGTATTCATCGGACAGGGCGTACTCAAGCGTATCCGTGACGATATGTTTGAACACATGCAGACTCTGCCTATCCGTTACTTCGACCAGAATACCAATGGCTCCATCATGAGTCTCTACACCAATGATACGGATACGCTGAGACAGATGATCAGCCAGGCAATCCCCCAGGGACTGATGGCACTGTTTACTATTATCGTAACCTTTATTTCCATGCTGATGCTCAGCCCCCTGCTGACCATTCTGGCTGTGGCTGTTATCTTTATTATGCTGGCAGTCACCGGTAAGATCGGGGCAAACAGTGGTAAATATTTCATCAAACAGCAGGTATCTCTGGCAGATGTGACCGGATTTGTGGAAGAGCGCATGAATGGCCAGAAAGTAGTTAAAGTCTTCAACCATGAAGCAAAATCCGAACAGGAATTTGACCGTCTGAACGAAGCTCTCTTTGAAAGCTCAGCCAGTGCCAACAAATATGCCAACATGATGGGTCCTGTCATCGGAAATATCGGTAACCTGCAGTTCGTGCTCACAGCAGTTCTGGGAGGACTTCTCTCTGTAGCAGGAGTAGGCGGCATCACTCTGGGTGTTATGGCTTCCTATCTGCAGTTCACAAAGAGCTTTACCCAGCCCTTCATGCAGGTGGCACAGCAGTTCAATGCCATTGTCATGGCGCTGGCAGGTGCAGAGCGAATCTTCAACCTGATCGATGAGAAACCGGAAGAAGATGAAGGTTATGTAGAGCTTGTTAATGCGAAAAAAGATGCTCAGGGCAATATTACAGAATGCAAAGAAAGAACCGGCATGTGGGCATGGAAACATCCCCATTCCGCTGACGGCTCTGTAACCTATACAGAACTTACCGGAGATGTCCGCTTCGAGGATGTAACCTTTGGCTATAACCCGGATAAAGTAATCCTTCAGGATATCAGTCTCTTTGCAAAGCCTGGCCAGAAGCTTGCCTTCGTAGGCTCCACAGGTGCAGGAAAAACAACCATCACCAACCTGATCAACCGTTTCTACGATATTCAGGAGGGTAAGATCCGCTATGACGGAATCAATATTACCAAGATCAAGAAAGATGACCTGAGACATTCACTGGGAATCGTACTTCAGGATACCCACCTGTTCACAGGAACCATCCGGGAAAATATCCGCTACGGAAAACTGGATGCCACAGATGAGGAAGTATATGAGGCAGCAAGACTGGCTCACGCAGACCAGTTCATCAAAATGCTTCCCAAGGGCTATGATACCATGTTAAGCGGAGACGGCGAAGAACTGTCCCAGGGACAGAGACAGCTTCTGTCCATTGCCAGAGCAGCAGTAGCCAACCCGCCGGTACTGATCCTGGATGAAGCAACCTCCAGTATCGATACCCGTACAGAGAGCATCGTACAGAAGGGAATGGATAACTTGATGAAGGGCAGAACTGTATTTGTCATTGCCCACAGACTTTCCACCATCCGCAACAGCAATGCCATCATTGTACTGGATCACGGCAAGATCATAGAGCGCGGCGACCACGAAGACCTGATCCGCCAGCACGGCACCTACTATCAATTATATACAGGTAAGCTGGAGCTGTCATAAAGCATCGGCAAAATTACAAAACCCCCTGACTGTGAAGGCAATGCCTGTCTGGTCAGGGGGCTCTTTTTGTATGCCAATGATATTTAAAAATTTATATGGAAGAGATAATAAAAAATGGAAAGATACAATAGATAGATACCAATATTATGTCATAATCTACAACCATCCGCATAAAATATAGCATGACCTTCATTGTAATATTTCACAAAAAATAAGGATTTCAAACGAAACAATTTCGACTTTGCATGAACCTGAACCAAAATATTCTGATAATATTGACAAATCGTTTTTAGCGTATTATCATACTAAATACAAATACAGAAAAAAAGCAAACCTGGTGCAAGCCAGGGACGCAAAGCTAGGAGTCTCTTGAACGGCAGGCAGGGAGGAGCGATACCCACAGGATACATCCCCCGGCATTGACCACATAAGAGTTACAGAGAGATAGTTCGGCTGCAATTATTCACTAACGATAGAGAATGATTGCAGCTTTTTTATTTGTCAAAAACACAGCAGATTGCTGTATCAGAAATAAGGAGCATAAGTATGACTGACAAAGAATTAAGGCGTCTGAGCCGTACCGATTTACTGGAAATGCTTCTGGAACAGAGCAAAGAAGTAGAGCGCCTGCAGCAGGAGCTGGCAGAAGCCAGACAGCAGCTGGAGGAACGAAGGATCATGACAGAGGAAGCCGGATCCATCGCAGAAGCCGCACTTCGGATCAACCGGGTATTTGAGGCAGCACAGGCAGCCGCAGACCAGTACCTGGAGAACATCCGGCAGCAGGCCCCCGGCCATACAGATACAAAACCCACAGACAGTCAGGAGAATGAAGGCATTCAGGAATGAGGAAAAAGACCAGCAAAGAAATCACATCCATGCCTACAGTAACCCAGCTGGAGGCGGAATTAAACAGAACAAAATACAGACACAGATACCACCGGGTACTGAGAAACACTCTTGGAACCCTGATTACCGTGGCAGCAACGGCAGTCCTGATCGCCGTACTCCTGCTCCCGGTACTTCAGATCTACGGCAGTTCCATGTACCCCACTATCCAGGAGGGACAGATCGTAGTTTCCGTAAAAGGAGCCGATTTCACCCAGGGAGATGTGATCGCCTTTTACTACAATAACAAGATATTGGTAAAGCGAATGATCGCAGGTCCCGGAAGCTGGGTAGATATAGATAAGAAGGGAAATGTCACCGTGGATGGCGAACTTCTGGATGAGCCCTATCTGACAGAGAAAGCCCTGGGTGACTGCAACATCAAGCTTCCATATCAGGTGCCGGACGGCAGATACTTCGTTATGGGAGACCACAGATCCACTTCCATAGACAGCCGTAACACTTCCGTAGGCTGCGTGGCAGAGGAGCAGATCGTAGGGAAAATCGTATTCAGGCTTTGGCCTTTGAAATCATTTGGCACTGTGAAATAATCAGCGCCGGGGATAAGGAGAGATGTCAATATGAAAAAATTATTGTTGCGGGAAGCGGCAAAGCATAAATTACAGAATCGCAGGCGTAAACGCTGGCAGAAGATAGTAAATATTCTTGCCTGTCTGGTGGTTTTTTGTACTGTCTATGCATTGATCCTCCCGGCACTGACCGCCGAGGCGGACACCTACTGCGGTAAGGAGGAGCATACCCACACAGAGGACTGCTATGAGGAGAAGCTGATCTGCGGCAAGGAGGAGGGAGAGGGAGTCCACCATCATACGGACGACTGTTACAGGGAAGTAGACGCTCTGGTCTGTCAGACTCCAGAATCCGATGGACATCAGCACACAGATGCCTGTTATACAGAAGAACAGGTTCCGACTTGCACAAATACAGAAGAGGGCCATGTACATAGTGAGTTTGAAGGTTGCTATACCACAGAGAAAAAGCTGATCTGCGGTATGGAGGAGGGCGAAGGTGCTCACCACCACACAGCAGAATGTTATGAGAAAAAGAAAGAGCTGATCTGTGGCCAGCAGGAAAACGTTGGCCACCGCCACACAGCAGAATGCTATAAAAAAGAGCTGATTTGCGGCAAAGAGGAACACACCCATACCCTTGCCTGCTACTCCAATCCTAATGCAGACGTAGAGAATGGAGATGTATGGCAGAACACAGTAAGCAGTGTGACACTTACAGGTAACTGGGGTGCGGACCTGGCAGCCATCGCCCAGACCCAGACCGGTTACACAGAGAGCACAGCTAACTACGCAGTGGCAGAGGACGGACAGACCATCCACGGCTACACCCGCTACGGTGCATGGGCAAACGACCCATACCGGGACAACTGGTCCGCCCAGTTCGCAGACTTCTGTCTGAGCTACGCAGAAGTACCCACAAGTGCAGTTCCACAGAACAGTGATTGCAGCGCATGGAATTGCACAAATCCGGATGGCTACACACCAAAGACCGGTGACCTGCTCCTGCTGGATACAGACCTGGACAGCAGCGCCGACCACGCCGGAATCGTAACCTCCGCTGATGACAGCACCCTGACCGCCATCGTAGGCGACGCCGACAAAGCAGTCAGAAACAACACCTATAACATAGGAAGCGATAATATCAAAGGCTACGTCTCCATCCCGGAGAATCCGGCAATGGCAACCCCGACACCGGAGCCGACCAAAGAAGCGGAAGTAACACCGGAAGCCCAGCCGACTCAGGAGCCAGAGGCAACACCGGAAGTTACCGAAGAACCGACTCAGGAGCCGGAGAACAAAGCAGATGATGCAGTAGATAAGGCGGATGAGAATAAAACTCAGGATGAGGATGTTAAGGAAGATGATGGTAAGAAGGATGATACTGCTAATAATATAGAAGTAACTCCTACACCGGAAGTGACCGAGACACCGGAGGTAACCCCGATTCCGACAGAGACACCGGATCAGGATTCAGATATAATAAAAGAAGAAAAAATAAACTGGTGTATTGTTGAACAGGATATCGCAGTACAAAATACAGATGAAAAATTATCTGCAGAACCAATTATGTTTGATGATATCGAAGAAGATGAACTGACAGTGCAATCGAATGAGTCATTTGTTCTGGCTGCCAATGCGGATAGTAGCACAAGTGTAAAACTGGATGATTATATTACGAATATCAACTTGAAGAAGCTTTCTAATGGAAATTGGTCGGATTTATCAGGTACTGATACATTAAAGGATGGGGACAAGGTTCTGGTAGATATCAGCTACTCTGTAAATGGTGGTCTGCCAGACGGAAAATATGAACTTATTTATCAGTTACCTGCCAATATTGCACTTTCAGAGTCGTTAAGCGGACCTGTTACTCAGAAAGGTGTTGAAGTTGGTTCATATACGATAGAAAAAAGTGGAGAAGTTGTGATTACTCTTGATCAGAGTAAATTCAATCCTAATGAAAGTTTCACAGGTAAGTTCCAGTTCGAGGGAATTGCCAATCGTCTTGGAAATCAGAATGAAGAGAAGATTGTATTCCCGGGATCTGATAAGGAAATTATCATTGAGAAGGATAAATCGCAATATGATCTGACAACTAAGAAGGAAGCTAAGCTGAGTGCAGACTATAAATCAATAGATTATACGATTACAGTTTCAAGTGAGGCTGGAACAGGAAGTGATTTAATTAAAATTGAAGACAGTTTTAATCGTTATAACAATACAGCGGTTGGAAGCTACAGGAAAAATTCGTTTAAGATTGTAAAAATAGATGCTAATGGACAGAAAACAGATGTTAATATGTCACCTGTATTTACAGACGAAGATACTAAATTTACGTATAGTGACCTTGAACCTTTAGGAAGCGGTGAGAAATATATTGTCAGTTATACAGCTGATGTGACAGAAAATTCGCAGAAAGGTGGAGGAAGTATTTCCAACAGTGCTGGTGCCCAAACGACTGGAAATAAATCATCCTGGGATAGCAAGACTGTTACAATTCCAGGTGTAATGATTGAGAAGACAGGATATTATGATCAGAACATAAATAAGATTACATGGACGGTAACATTGAATAAAGATGCAGTGGCAGATATGGCAGGTTATTCTTTTAAGGACATTTTACCTGAGGGAGTGACGCTTTCGAACGGAATATCAGATATTTCTGTCACTCCGGTATGTAATATTAATCCACAGTATAATAGTGAAACCAGAACTATAACAGCTACTTTTCCGTCGGATGCCGGAAAGCAGAAATATACGATTACTTATACCACAACGGCACCTACGGTAGGAGCAGGACAGACACAGGCGGTAAGTAATACTGCTGAGATTGGAAAGGATGGAAAAACATATACAGCTTCAGGTACTGTTTCTGTTTCGCCACGTCAGTCAGGTATAACAAAAAAATGGTCTGCTGATATAAGCGATGGGACTGGTACGAAGTATCAATGGTATAGTGAACTGTCTCTTCCTGAAGACGTAGGTAATGAGATTACATATTCAGATACAATTTTGTCGACAACTGATAAGCAGGGTAACGAAGTTAGTGCTACTAATACACATTATGGTATTGCAAGTGAGTTGAAGACAGAGCTGGAAAAAGAATTGTTACTCAAAACCAAGGCAGGAGCAGAATATAGGTGGGCAGATATTCAGTCTAAATACAATGTAACATTTGCATTTTATACTGAAAAAGATGGAAATGAGATATCATCTAATGATTCAACACAAAAGGTAAAATATTTTACTGTTAAGATATCATCGAAGAACTCAGCGGATAAGGTTGATGCAACTTCTGTCAGCATGAAGTACTATACACATATAGATTACAGCCAAATGTCTGAGGGAGGGGAATGGACATTCCGCAATAAGGGGGAATATGCCGGAAAGGAAAGCGAGGACAGTCATAGTTATAAAAAACCATCAAAGCTGGTAAAACAGGTTGGTGTCAAGGACAGTTATGGAAATATAACCTACGGAGGAACAAGCTTTGCAGTAAATTATGATGATATAGATGGATATTTATACTATCGTCTATTTGTACGTCCAGCTAATGATAAAAATGGTGACATAGTTATAAATGACGAGCTTTCTGATAAGAGTATGTCCTACGATGTGGATTCCGTTGACACAAAATTTTATTTTGATGCATGGAATTCAAGATACACATGTTGGGATGGTAATCATATTTACGATTTATCAGGAGAAGAGAAACCAATTGTCAGTATCAGCTCTGATTCTGAGGGAAAACAAAAGCTGAAAATAGAGATAAAACCAGGATATAAATGTAACGCCAATAAAAATCATGATGGCTTTCTGATTACCTACAGAGTGAAGATTTCAGATGACTCTGCATGGAATACTCCTGGTACTGTAAAAAAGGTATATGGAAACTCTGTTTCATGGGGAGATGTAACTACCAGTACGAGTACTTTGGTGGAGAAGGACGAGGCAGAGAAAGTTGAGAAAAAGGGAACGCAGAGAACATCTACGAATAAAGACGGAAAAACAGTGTATTCGGATATTGTGGATTATAGCGTTATTATCAATCCGACAGCCAAAGATCTGATACCGGGAAAAGATGAAGTTGAGCTTGTAGATAAACTGACATTTGAAAAAGATGGTATAAAGGCTTATCTGGAGTTGGATAGTCTGAAGTTATACACATATGATCATTCGGTTGAAGGGCACTTAGGGAATTTGCTGGATCGATCCAAATACAAAGTAAAGTATGATGACAGTAATCCGAATACTCCTGTACTGACAGTAACGGTTCCTGACGAGTTGGCTTGTGTATTGGTATATACATATACCTTTGACAGGGGAACAATTGCTGACAATACTATTAAGGTTAAAAACAGTGCCAATCTCGAGGGCGGATATTCAGTATCTACATCAACAGAGGTGCAGAAAAATTCAGCCTCTGCCAGTGTAGATCAGGGTAATGTGACAATCTATAAAGTAGATGAGGATGATTATTCAATCAGGTTGTCAGGTGCGAAGTTTACATTGGAAGCATATGATGACACATCCCAGAACTGGGAAAATGCAGATATTACTATAAACACTGGTTGTCAGGCATCTAAATCTACAGAAAATGGAATGACAGTTTATACAACAGGGGCAGATGGATATTTGAAGTTTGATACTGATACGGGTATGTCAGGTATACTTGATGATACATTATTGCAGACAAATACAGTATATAGACTAACCGAGACAGAGGCTCCCATCGGATATCAGATAAGTAATAAACCATATTATTTTGTATTCCTAAGAGACAAAAAAGAGAATGATTTTACATCTGCTGCGCCTTTAAACGGAATTAATGAAAACGTATATTATTATGATGATGGAAAAGCAGTAAACATGACGGTTTCAAATAAGTTTGCCGGTGTCAGCGTACGAAAGGTTTGGCAGAATCAAGATGGTACTATTGTTAATAAAACGGATGGAACTACAATCAAGGTACAATTGTATCGATCTAAAATGGTCAATAGTTCCAATGCTCATAAGGTGACAATTAAATATTTTTCAAGTCATGACAATAATTTGAAGTATACAGATACCATTTATGTAAAAAGAGATACAGGTATAAAAATATTGTGGCCTCAGGAATGGAATTCTAGTGAGTTAGGCTTATGGAAAATTCCAGAGGGATGCGCGATAGATATCAAAGATAATGCTGATAGAGGTTATCCTGTTATAACGATTCCTGGTGATAAAGTTACTGACGAACTGAATATTGAATGTAGCTATTATGTGGGAGCATCGTCAGGAATACCTGTGGTGACCTACCAGAAAGATAAAATCTGGAGTTCGCGAGAGAAAGTAGGCGCTGAAGTAAGTTTATCTTCAACAAATAACTGGTCATATACATGGAATAATGTGGAAGCAAATTCTGATGATGGTGAAAAATGGGATTATACAGTACAGGAAGTTTCTGGTTCAGATGGTTATGATGTAAGTTATACAAATAATGATGGAGTGGAAGTAGGTAAAAGCGAAATAGTAATTACAAATAAAGAACGAGAAAAATCCTACATCCTCCCCGAAACCGGAGGAATCGGAACCAACAGGTTTACAGCAATGGGTCTGGTCTTAATGGCAGGTTCATTGATGTGTGGATACGTGATGAGGCGGAAACGCAGAGAAGGGAGGAGAAATTAAGCCTCTCCAATCCGGCGAAAAAGATGCGCCGAGACGTATTCAGCAAATAAATTTAATCGAACAGGAGACAAGGCAGCAGTTCGATTAAAATAAACGGCGAAGCAGATACAAACATCTGCTTCGCCGGGAACAAGAAAAATATTTAATAAGAAGAAAAGAGAGGGAAAGTTATGAAATTTTCTAAGAAAATATTACCAATGGTATTGGCAATGGCTATGGTGCCAGCTATGAGTATGCCAGCATTTGCAGATGACACTAATACAACAACTTCTACGGTTATAGCACCTACAAATAATGTGGATCTTAGTAAACATACTTTTGAGGCTTACCAGATTTTTAAAGGCGATTTAGATGGAAAGAAACTTTCTAATATTACTTGGGGAGAGGGCGTAGATTCTGTTAGGTTATTAAAGGCTTTAAAGGAGTTGAATGGTACTGGAAAATTTGCGGATTTTTCTAATTGTGAGGTTGCTGCCGATGTTGTTAAGGTTGTGGCAGGATTTCAAAATAAGTCGGAAGAAGCAAATAAGTTTGCAAAACTGGTTGCTAATTATTTAACAAGTACTAAAACAACTGGTAAAACAGAAGGAGTAGCTACATTACCTGAAGCTGGATATTATTTAATTAAAGATACCACGGTCGTGTCTGGTGGAGTAGATGATGCACTGAACCTTTCTCTGTTGAAGGTTAATGCAGCGGGCGATGTAACAGTTGAAAATAAAACAAGTAAAACAACTTTGATTAAAAAAGTGAAAGATGTCAATGATTCTGTAGGTGGCTTGACAGAGTGGCAGGATTCTGCAGATTATGATATTGGGGATCATATTCCATATCAGCTTACAGCTACATTGGGTGATTTAACAAACTATGATACTTACAAGTTAGTGTTTTACGATACAATGGAAAATTTAACACTTGATCCAGTCGCAGAGGGCGATGATTCAAGTCATGCTCTTACCGTTTTCGTGGGTGAAAAAAAATTAGATACCAACGACTATATATTGGAGAAGAGTACGGACAGTAAGAGTTTTACAGTTACAATTAATGATGTTAAAATACTTGGTGGAGTGACTGGTACAAAGGTTTATGTAAATTATTATGCAATTCTTGGTGATGATGCTAATATTGGTAGTAAAGGTAACCCAAATACATCGTATCTTGAATATAGCAATAACCCAAATAACACAGGTGAAGGTGGTTCGCTTGGTAAAACACCCGATGATAAAAATATTGTATTTACCTATAAAGTAGTTGCTAATAAAGTAGATGAGAAGAAAACTCCTCTTAAAGGTGCTGCTTTCGAACTTTTGAAGAAAGATTCATCTAAGACTGCCCCGAATAACTATAATTCTGTAGGTATTATCGGAGCCTCTAAGAATGCAGACGGCACATATGAACAGACAGACGATCAGAAAGATATGACAAAGTTTGAATTTAAAGGAATCGATGATGGCGACTATAAGATTGTCGAAGTCGTAACTCCAAAGGGTTATAATACGATGGCTCCTATTGAATTCACTGTAACTGCAGAACATGATATTTTGGCCGATAATCCGCAGCTTAGAAATCTTCTGGGAGGTGATATATTTACTGGAAGTGTTGAGGGTGAAAATGATGGAGCTGTTATCGGACAGATTGTGAACAAATCCGGTTCCCTCCTTCCATCCACCGGTGGTATCGGTACAACAATCTTCTACATCGTTGGTGTAGTTCTTGTTCTTGGTGCTGGTGTTCTGCTTGTTACTAAGAAACGTATGAATGCAGATAAATAAGAAACCTATTTTTAGGAATGCCGCTGGCATTCTTGAAAAGAGAGTTAAACATTAAGATGTAACACCCTCCGGGGAGCAGGAAGTGTTTCCTGTTCCTTCGGAGATAATATTATGACAACAGGGAGATACACATGAAGAAAAAAGATTTTTCCACAATTGCATTAATCGTTGTTTTTTTCGTGGGTGTCTCCGTGCTGTTATATCCGACAGTCAGTGACTACTGGAATTCCCTGCATCAGTCCCAGGCCATTGCTACCTATGCGGACTCGGTGGAGAACATGGATGAACAGGATTACGAGAAGCTGTGGGATGCAGCGGTCAGCTATAACCAGAAGCTGTTTCAGTCCAGACATGGTCTGGGCCTGAAGGATGAGGAGAAAGAGGAGTATAATGAGCTGCTGGACGTGTCCGGCACCGGGATCATGAGTTATATTGAGATCCCCAAGATCAAATGCTCCCTGCCTATTTATCATGGTACAGATGAAGGTGTACTGCAGATTGCTGTGGGTCATATTGAGGGAAGCTCCCTGCCTGTAGGCGGGCTGAATACCCATTGTGTTCTTTCCGGACACAGAGGACTGCCCAGTGCCAAGCTTTTTTCCAACCTGGATAAGCTGGAGGAGGGAGATATCTTTATGATCCGTACTCTGGATCAGACCCTTACCTATGAGGTTGACCAGATCCGTATTGTCCTGCCCGATGAGGTGGACGATCTGAAAGTTGAGGAGGGCAAGGACCTGTGTACTCTGGTAACCTGTACTCCCTATGGAATCAATACCCACCGCCTGCTGGTGAGGGGCCACAGAGTTGCCAACCAGGAGGAGGCAGAGGCTGTCCGTGTCACAGCGGATGCCATGCAGGTGGATAACAGAATTGTAGCTATGTGTATTGCAGTTCCTGTGCTGGTACTTTTGCTGATTTATGTGGCATTTGGCGGCAGACGCAGGAAGAGATAGAGGAAATGAAGAAAAAGTGGATGTCGCGTCTGATGACGCTTTTGATTGTGGTTGTGTTTGTGGCAGGGCTTTCCTTTCTGCTGTATCCTACAGTGAGTAACCTGTGGAATCAGGCCCATCAGTCCAGGGCCATTGCTACTTATACAGAGCAGGTGGAGAAGCTGGATGATTCCAGCAACAAGGAAATGCTGAAGGCTGCCAGGAAATACAACAAAGAGCTTTTGAAGAAAGCCGATCACTGGAAACTGTCCAAAAAGGATAAGAAAAAGTATGAAAGTCTTTTAGATGTGTCCGGTACTGGTATTATGGGTTATATAGAAGTTCCGAAGATTGACTGTTCCCTTCCCATTTATCATGGGACAGATGAGGGGGCTCTGCAGATTGCCATCGGTCATCTGGAAGGAAGTTCTCTCCCTGTGGGCGGCAAGAGCTCGCACTGTGTGCTTTCCGGGCACAGGGGGCTACCCAGCGCCAGGCTTTTTACGGATCTGGATCAGATGGAGGAGGGTGATACCTTTATCCTGAATATTCTGGGTCATAAGCTGGCCTATGAGGTGGATCAGATCAAGGTGGTTCTGCCTGAGGAAATGTCCGATCTGGAGATCCAGGAGGGCAAGGATCTGTGTACCCTGGTAACCTGTACTCCCTATGGGATCAATACCCACCGTCTGTTGGTAAGGGGACACCGGGTAAAATATGTGGAGACCAAGGTGCAGGAGCAGAAGGAAGTATCGAAATCAAAGACAGATATCAGGCCGGTGATCGCAGGGGCTGTGGCCGGTGTAGTGGTATTGTTTATCATAATTTTCGCGGTGAGACGCCGCAGAAAGCATAGAAATCAACAGAGATAACGGAGGCTGATGGTATATGGAGAAAAAGGTGAAAAAGGGAAGAGGGCTGAGAGTTTTCATTGCTCTTGGGGTAATGTGTATGGTCCTTATGGGGCTGGCTGTCCAGGCTGGGGCAGCGGATTCTGAGCCTGCAAGCGGAAATCTGACAATGACTCTCACTGTGACAGAGAATGGCAAACAGGTTCCTATGGCACAGGTGCCGCTGGCTTTGTACCAGGTAGGAACCATGGATACTCAGCCGATTGTGCAGTTCCATCTGTCTCCCAGTCTGTCAGCCACAGGTGTAGATCTGAATAATCTAAGGACAGCAGCAGATTCCCAGAAGGCTGCAGCAGCTTTATCCCAGGCTGTGGCTTCGGCGGGGGTGGTTTCCTATACGGCATCCACAGACGCCAATGGCCAGGTGAGTTTTCAGGCTCTGCCAAAGGGAGTATATCTCCTGGTACAGACCGGTGAGACAGAGATCTGTACAGTTTCCGCCATGCTTCTCTCTGTACCCTACAGTGCAGATGGCAAGACCCTGGAATATGATGTGAAGGCTTTTCCAAAGGCAGACCGCAAGCTGGAAAAAAGCAGACTGACAGTGACCAAGAAGCTGTGCACACTGGATAAGGACCTGAACGAAAAGCCTATCAGTGCACCGGATGCTACTTACTATGTAAGACTTTTCCAGGATGAGGCGGCTACAGTTCCTTATGGTGAGGTAAAGGCAATCCGCATCCAGGGACAGAGCAGTGGTACCGTGGATTTCACAGATCTGCCTGAGGGCACCTATTATATCCGCGAGACGGATGCAGAGGGAAACCCCATACCGGTGGGAGATGCTTTTCAGGATGAGAATGGCAAGGAGGTAAGCTGCTTTATTGCTGTCAACGGTACAGATGGCACGGCTCTGAATTTCACCAATGCCTACAAGGATCAGGCAGTGGTGGTAGATAATGTATATACGGATCTGCCGGATGGCTTCTATCTGGAGCGAAATCTGTGGATCCAGAAGAATGTAATAAAGGATGGCCAGCAGATCACCACAGAGGATACTTTCTATGCTACAGTGAAGGAGGTGGATCCGGATACCGGTGAGGAGACTACGGTTATCACTACTGAGCTGACACAGAATGACCGTGTGGCAGTGAATTTCCAGATCCTGGATGAGGAGGAGTTGGATAAGGTTCATACCTACCGTGTTTATGAGTCTGATGAGGACGGCAATCCTGTAGATAAGAGTACCTTTGGATTTGAGGTAGGCGGCGAGGGCAATGTTGTGTTCCAGCCGGAAGATGATGAGAAGACTATCACCATCACCAATACTGTGATCTCAACAACTCCGACACCGACACCTGCTCCGAGTACTACTCCTGGCAGTGACACACCGGGTTCAAGTTCCGGCGGCATATCCGGAAGTTCACCGGTAAAGACAGGAGATACCACACCGGTTGGATGGTTCCTGGGATTGTTTGCCACAGCGGCAATACTGGCAGGCGCAGCAGTATATCTGAAAAGACGGAAAAGATAAGTGAAAGGCTGAATAGATAAGCAGAGGACGGAAAAGATAAGTAAAGGACATAAAAAATAAGTGAAACAGGAGCATCCCGGAAACTTCAGATTTGCAGATTTCCGGGGTGCTTTTTTGTCTCCTAAATGTATTCCCTGAGGCAGTCTGGCTCTTGTATTTCCTGTTTTATAATGCTATGATTTGATAACAAGATGTCAGGCAGGGGAATCCCTGGAGCAGCTTGGTTCCGGGGTTCGAAATCTGTTTAAGATTAGTGTACCGTTGGATGACAACTATTCTCTGGATCATGGGAATGGTGCCAATGGTGACAGCAGTTGTGGCACCATTGGCACCATTTCTGCAGACCGTGTTTGTGAGCCATCAATTCCGTATGCGGCAGACAGAAGAAGTTTTTCTTTTTCTGAAAAATCAGCGGGTATACTTTCTCAGGAAGAAGCGGAAATTCTTGACAGGGTTAAGAAGAATCCATATCTGACGCAAAGCCAGATTCAAAGAGAAATGGGGATATCGTTAAGAAGTGTGAAACGTGTTATGAGCAGGTTGCAGCAGAGGGGGATTCTTGTAAGAGAAGGGAATAACCGCAGTGGTTCATGGATGATAAATGAAGAAGTTTTATTTGACAGATAAGAACAGTAAAATAATACAGCAAAGGAGAGACATCAAATGGTAAAGGTAGATTTGATCACTGGTTTCCTTGGTTCAGGGAAGACCACGTTTATTAGGAAGTATGCGCAGTATCTGATGGATGCCGGTAATAATATTGGGATCCTGGAGAATGATTACGGGGCTGTGAATGTGGATATGATGCTGCTTCAGGATCTGATGGGAGACAACTGTGAGTTGGAGATGATCTCGGGTGGGTGTGATAAGGACTGCCACAGGAGGAGATTTAAGACCAAGCTGATCGCTATGGGTATGTGCGGCTATGACCGGGTAATCGTGGAGCCGTCGGGGATTTTTGATGTGGATGAGTTCTTTGATATTCTTCATGAGGAGCCGTTGAACCGCTGGTATGAGATCGGAAACGTGATCGCAATTGTGGATTCGAAGCTGGAGCGTGATCTGTCAGAGGAGGCGGATTTCATTCTGGCTTCGGAGGTGGCAGATGCGGGATGCATTGTGATGAGCAAGAGCCAGGATGCATCGCCGGAGGAAATCCGGGGCACGGTTGAGCATGTGAATCAGGCGTTGGAGAAGGTTCACTGCAGCAGGAGAGTTCATTGTGAAATGAAGGGTGTGGATACGGTTAATATTATCCACAAAAACTGGGAGGAAATGTCGAAAGAGGACTTTGACCGGATCGCATCCTGTGGATATGTGATGGAAAGTTACAGGAAACTGGAGTTGGAGGCAGAGGATGCCTTTACTTCTCTGTACTTTATGAATGTGAAGATGACTGAGAAGGAGCTGCGGGAAGCGGCTGAGAAGATCCTGTCTGATCCTGAATGCGGGCGTGTGTTTCGGATGAAGGGATTTATGAGAGCAGACAGTGATAGCGAAGACTGCTCTGGACTATCTGCCCGGACAGAGAGTGATGGACAGCAGTGGATTGAATTAAATGCTACCAAGAATGAAATTACAATCCGCCCGCTTCATGTGGGGCAGGAGGTTCTGATTGTGATCGGGGAAGAACTGCGGGAGGAGAAAATCAAGTCTTACCTGAAGATCCCTGAAATCTGAAATTTAGCCGAATCAGGTAAGTCCCCTGCTTCAATTGCGAAAAGCAATAAGCAGTGGGTGGGGACTTGCTTGTATCAGGAGGAGTGCAAGCTCCTTCTGATAAACTGCGAAGCAGTTATTCGGTTATGAGCAAGTAGCGAAGCGGATTGCGAATATCCGCTTGACTAATAAATAGTAATGAAAATTTATATATTAATTTTCATTACTACATTGATACTTCTCTGAAAAATGCATATAATATATATATAAGTGAAAGTAACTATTCTGTAGTTTGTTAATTGTGAAAATATGAAACAATTAGAAAAGGTATTTTTTCAGGGAGGTGTGTTTATGGCAAATATTATGGAATGTCTGATTCCTATTTCGCAGTTTAATAAAGGACAGGCAGCAAAGATTTTCAATCGTCTTAAAGAAACTAAGGAGTTATTTGTGTTGAAGAATAATCAGCCCTCTGCAGTTATTCTTTCTCCGGAAGAGTATACAAGGCTTACAGAAATAGAGGAGAATTACAGACTGCTTGTTGAGGCTGCAAATCGTCTGGATATGAATGGTAACAAACCAACAATACCAGTGGAAACTGTGATGAAAGATCTTGGGATTAATAAAGAAGATCTTGAAGGATGGGAGGATGTAGAAATAGAATGACCTGGCGTATAGAATTTCTGGAGGAAGCCCAGAAAGATATGAAAAAATTGGACCGTTCATCTGTCATCCAGGTTTTGAAGGGAATCAAGAAAGTAAGTCAAAACCCACTTCCAACTGTGGAGGGAGGATATGGAAAGCCACTTGGAAATAAAAAAGGAACTAATCTTACGAATCTGTTAAAAATTAAGTTCAGGGATTTGGGGATCAGGGTGGTTTATAAGCTGGAACGAATAGATGATATGATGGTAATTATTGTTGTATCGGCAAGAACAGATGAACAGGTATATCTGGAAGCTGCAAAGCGCAGAGAAGAACACAATTTGTAATTACTATACGATAAAGGTTAAAATCAAGTCTTACCTGAAGATATGAGATTTGAATTTATAAAAAGGGCACTTGAAAAAACAGGGTATGAAGCTCATCGTAATCTGATGAAATTTCATACCCTGTTCGTTTATTTTTATGGAGTTTTTGTAAGCGTAAGGATTATTTGGTAAACAGATCAACCAGATCCTGGCCGTCTTCGTAGCCCTGGCTCTTCAGTTCATTTACGAACCATTCGTCTACGCCGTCTACAGCTTCCTTAAAGGAATCGATATCCATATCTGCTTTCTCTGTGAAGGTTACACCGTTTTTGGATTCCCAGCGTTCTTTGATCTCATTGTCGCTGGAACGGTTGATGTAACGTTCATACTCAACTGCCTTCTGGCCACATTCATCAACAACTGCCTGCTGTTCAGGTGTGAGGCCGTCATAGATATCCTGGTTGATGCAGAAGAACAGACAGTCATAAATTGCATCCCACATGGAGCAGTAAGGCTGAACTTCCTGAACGCTTGCTGCGTCAATAGCAGGAAGTGGATTCTCCTCACCTTCAACTGTGTTCTGCTGAAGTGCTGTGTAAGTCTCTGACCAGTTCATGTTAGTAGCGTCAGCACCCCATCTCTTGTAGCATTCCATCAGAAGGTTGGAGCCTGCTACACGAACCTTCAGGTTCTTCATATCGTCAACAGTTTTTACTTCATGTTTGCTGTTGGTCAGTTCACGGAAACCGTTCTCTGCAATACCCATGCAGTGGAGTCCGTACTCACCAAGGATTTCCTTCAGCTTTTCACCTGCTTCACCATCGAACTTCGCATCTGCATCATCGTAAGAATCATATACAAATGGAAGAGAAACAACGTTGAAACGTGGATCAAATGCAGAGTAGATCAGGTTGGAGTGCATGGAAATCTGAACCGGGTCACCATTCATCAGAGCCTGAATACCTTCGGACTGGTTACCATTTGTAAGCTGGTCAGCTGCATAAATGTTGACTTTGACTTTGCCGCCTGTAGCTTTTTCCATCAGTTCACCGAACTTACGTCCACCGTCCGCCCAGGTACTTGTTTCAGTAGTGGAGCATGCGAAGTTCCAGGTTGTTTCCGGCCAGTCCAGATCACTGTAATCTTCCACTGTATTGAAGGAATCCTTTGTGAAAAGATCAACCAGATCCTGGGCATCGTCATAGCCCTGGCTCTTCAGTTCGTTTACAAACCAGTCATCGATACCGTCAACTGCTTTTTTGAAGGAGTCGATGTCCATGTCTTCTTTTTCTGTGATTGTTACACCGTTCTGGCTTGCCCAGCGTTCTTTGATCTCGTCATCTCCGGAACGGTTGATGTAACGCTCATATTCAACTGCTTTCTGTCCTGCTTCGTCAACTACTTCCTGCTGTTCTGGTGTGAGACTGTTGTAGATGTCTTCGTTGATACAGAAGAACAGACAGTCATAAATTGCATCCCACATAGAACAGTAAGGCTGAACCTCCTGAACACTTGCAGCATCGATAGCAGGAAGTGGATTCTCCTGACCTTCAACAGTGTTCTGCTGAAGTGCTGTGTAGGTTTCGGACCAGTTCATGTTGGTGGCATCAGCGCCCCATCTCTTGTAGCATTCCATCAGAAGGTTGGAGCCTGCTACACGAACCTTCAGGTTCTTCATATCGTCTACAGATTTAATCTCATGTTTGCTGTTTGTGATTTCGCGGAAACCGTTCTCTGCAATACCCATGCAGTGGAGTCCGTACTCACTGAGGATTTCTTTCAGCTTTTCACCAGCTTCGCCGTCGAATTTCGCATCTGCATCGTCGTAAGAATCATAGACAAACGGAAGAGAAACAACGTTGAAACGTGGGTCAAATGCGGAGTAGATCAGGTTGGAGTGCATGGAGATCTGAACCGGATCCCCATTCATCAGAGCCTGGATACCTTCGGACTGGTTGCCGTTTGTCAGCTGGTCAGCAGCGTAAATGTTGACTTTTACTTTGCCGCCTGTGGCTTTTTCCATCAGTTCACCGAACTTACGTCCGCCATCAGCCCATGTACTTGTTTCAGTGGTGGAGCATGCGAAGTTCCAGGTCATTTCCGGCCAGTCAAGGTCGCTGTAATCTGCGATCGTGTCAAAGGAGTTATTGCCGTCTCCTGCATCCTTGGAAGCTGTGTCAGAGGAAGCGGAGGACTGATCACCTGTGTAGGAGCCTTCTTTTGCAAGAGCTTTCGGAAGGAAAGTGGAGGTGATCGGGATGTATGTAACGATCAGAAGAACTGCAACGCAGGCTGCGATCATTGGCACAACTGCCCTTGAGATCTCCTGCAGAGTAACTTCCAGACCTTTTTTGATCTTAATGCTGATTGCTACGAAGAGGTTTACGCCTACAGGAGGAGTTACCTGTCCGATTGCAAGGTTTACAGTTGCCATAACGCCGAATGCTACCACATCGTATCCCAGTGCTTTACATACAGGAAGCATGATCGGAATGAAGATGTACATAGCGGAGTTTGCATCGATGAAGCATCCTGCGATTAGGAAGATGATATTTACGATCAGCAGGAAGGTAAACTGATTGTGTGCGATGCTTCCAAGTAAATTGGAGGCTGCATCTGCAATACCGAATTTGGTACATACAAAGGAGAACAGGGAGGCACTTGCTACGATGAGCATGATACCGCCGGTTGTCTTGGCTGAGTCTACCAGGATGTCAAACATATCGCGGATGGAAACTTCGCGGTAGATGACCATACCTACGAAGAGACCGTATACAACGGATACGGCTGCCGCTTCTGTTGGTGTGAAGATACCGCCGTAGATACCGCCCAGAATGATGACCGGCATCAGGAATCCCCAGAAAGCATCTTTGAAAGCGTCCCAGCGTTCTTTGCCTGAGGCTTTTTCTCTGGATGGTTTGATATTGTGTTTCTTTGCTTCCAGCATTACTACGATTATCAGTGCCACGCCCATTAGAAGACCTGGTACAATACCTGCCATGAACATGTCTGCGATGGATGTGCCTGTGATGGAGGCATATACAACGAAGGCGATACTTGGCGGGATGACAATGGCAATGGAGCTTGAGGTTGCCATCAGTGCTGTGGAGAATGGTGCGGAGAAACCGCCTTGTTCTACCATTGCAGGGATCAGTACGGCGCCAAGGGCTGCAACAGTTGCAGGACCGGAACCGGAGATTGCGCCGAAGAAGCAGGCTACGATAACACATACGATGGCGATACCACCTTTTTTGTGTCCTACGCAGGTATCAACGAATTTGATCAGTCGTTTGGAGATACCGGCTTTTGCCATGATGTTACCTGACAGTACGAAGAATGGGATTGCCAGGAGCAGGAATTTGCTGATTCCTGAGTACATGTTTGTTGCTACGATCGTCAGGGATGTACCGGAGTAGAGGATCGCGCATACGGAGGAAAGTCCCAGGCAGATTCCGATGGGTACACCCAGGATCAGGAATATGAAGAAGGAGATAAATAAGATTGCACTGATCATTTATTTGCCCTCCTTTTTGTCTGTTGTGATTGTGTTCATGTTACTTTTTGTGTTGTTGTCGGCACTTTTGGCGCTGTCGGTTTTGCAGCAGAAGTCCAAACAGAATTCAATGAAGTGAAGAATCATGCATCCTGCACCGATGGGTACGAAGGACCAGAAGATCCATTCAGGCCAGTTTAATACGAAGGTTCTTTTTCCATTCTGAAGCTGAGTGATTACCTTGTCCATTCCGTATTTGAAAAGGATGACGCTGAAGATGATGCTCAGGACTGTGATCAGGATCACGGACGGTTTCTTCAGCTTCTTTGGAAGACGGTCTGTGACCAGTGTCAGGCTGACCAGTTCTCCTTCGCGGCAGGCAAGTGCGGCTGCCAGCAGGGTGATGAGAACGAATACCGCTACTACAAGTTCTTCTGTGAAGGACCAGGAACGGTGGATGACTTTACGGGAAAATACATTTCCCACAGTCAGCACCAAGATCAGCAGTGTGGAGATCACAAGGACGATCTTTTCTGCTGCAGCCAGTGCGTTCATGATTTTTTTGTAGATTTTCATGCTCTCTACTCCTCTCAAAAATTTTGTCGCTGTTTTTCGGAATTTGGAGCAGATTCAAGGCAGATGGAATGTAATGGTTATAATATGTAATTAGTTACATTTTTCATCTGTGGTGAATTCTGTTGTCTGCGAAAAACAGAAGTAGTGTTTCGGTTTCAGATCGACAGCCTGGTAAAGAAAGTATGTCTCGTGTGTCAGGGCATTTTTGACATAAAAAAAGTCCGCCCCACGCAGGGACGGACATATAATATTCCGTAACCACCCTGTTTCATCTTTGAAACAAGTACGATTCTGCAACGTACCGATATACGCGGCTCCTGTAACGGGGGGCGGCCGGGGAAGCTTACTGTGAATACGGCAATATCTGTGATGGCTGTATTCAAGGGTTCGGCTTTCCTTCTCGGGGATGATATTCGAAACAGGTCTGTCGCTGCATTTCACCGGACTGCAGCTCTCTGGGGACAGGGGGACTGTTTTTACTGGTTCCCTTCGTTGAATTTGTGCGTTATAGGTTTAGCTGTTTAAAAAGCTAAAGCAATTTTAACGCTGTTTGTTTTGAAAGTCAAGAGGTTTTTGTAAGTATTTGGGAGAAGTTTGTTGGTGTGGGGCGTACACAGACAATAAGGGACGCGCGGAGCAGCATCTCTCTGCAGGTTCAGTTCCGGGGGCTAAGTAACTCTAAGGTGGGGGAAATCCGCTAAAAGCATGAAGAAAAATGCAAAACTCGCTCCGTCGCAGACTCCGCTCAGACAGGTTGCTATTTTTCTTCATAACGCGGATTTCCCCCACCTAAGAGTTACTAAGCCCCCTCCAAATTCACCTGCGGAGAGATGCTGCTTCGCGCTGATTATTGGATGTGCTAGAAGAATGAGTTTGTTGGAAGAAATTGGGTGGAGCCAATTTCTTCTTGGGGTGGTTGTGGAAGGGTAGGGGATGATATATACTTATGACATGAGTACATACAGTGATTATAAAATTAGGAAGGGGAGGTCATAATTTAGATGGTGTTGTTTCATGGAAGTAGAGAAATCGTTAGATTTCCTGAGGTGAGAAGAGCGGTTTTTAATAAAGATTTTTATTTCGGTTTTTATTGTACTGTTTATAAGGAACAGGCAGAACGGTGGGCGACCAGATATGGGAAAAAGGGATATGTGAATAGTTATGATTATATTCCGAATCCTGCATTGAAGTATTTGAAGTTTGAAAAAATGACGGATGAATGGCTTGATTTTATTGCAGCATGCAGAACGGGAAAATCGCATACTTATGATATTGTAGAGGGACCTATGGTTGAAGATACAATCTTCAATTATGTACAGGCTTTTGTGGATGGGAAAATAACAAGGGCTGCATTCTGGGAGCTTACAAAGTTTAATCATCCAACGCATCAGATTAGTTGTCATACAATTTCTGCATTAGATACATTAACATTTATGGGAAGTGAGGAAGTTTATGGGAACAAGAAATAACAGCAATTTATTTTATACGTGTAGTTTGATTGAATATGTAGGGCGTATTCGGAAACAGAAACGTTGTATGGTTCTGGATTTGATGGGGAGAGAAACACTGGAGCGGATTTATGACTATGCGGATGTTTTTCATTGTGAACCAATTGAGAAGGTTGCATCAGAATTTGTAGAAGAATATCAGATTTCAGAGGGTGAGTTTGATAATGTTGGAGAGTGCAGGTATCGTGTTCCGGATTATTGGACAATCGGTGAAGTTTATGAACGGGTGATTGAAGATTGTTATCAGGATCAGGAGATTATGAAAGGGGTATGGGAAGTATATCATTCCTGGATAGATGAAAGTATATCGGACTATAATACGGATTTTTATTATCAGTCACGTGATTATATTGCAGAATGTTATAAAGCTGGAGAGATACTGGAATAAATGATGGTATAAACAAGTAAGTTTTCTGTTTTAACTGTAAAAAACAATAAGCAGAGAACTTACTTGTTTTGTTTATATGTTATTTTGCTTAAATACACTTTCAAAATACAAAGCATCGTCAAGGGTAGTTTTCCACTGATATTTTTTGAGGTCGGTTTTCCATCCCTTGTCTGTGCGGATGACAGTTACTCCTTCACTTTCGAGAAGGATTTTTTGCTGGTCGTAGGTTTCGAAAGAGGTGGCGCCGCTTAGAATGCCGGAGGCGTTCAGGATTCGGTGGGCGGGGATGTTTGGGCCGAGTTTGCCGGTGCGGAGGGCGTAGCCTACCTGACGGGAGTTTTTGGGTTTCTGGCAGAGGAGGGCAATCTGACCGTAGGTGACGACGGTGCCGTAAGGGATGTTTTGGCAGACGATGGAGGCGCGTTTGTAGAAGTCCATGAATATAAAAATCCTTTCGTTTGAAGTGAGTTTTTGCTTGTAAAATTAGATGAAAATATAAGAAGAATATATCATGGATTTTAAGAAAACACAAAATGATTTTTTGTCTTAATGTTTGACGAAAATTGCGCAGAAAAAATGTTGCTGATAATTATCTTTATGAGTATAATATAATAGAAATTTGAAATTTCAAAAATTAGTGAATCTTTTTCATAAAGAGAGAACTAAAAAGCTGGTGAGTCTCCACCATAAAGGGAGAACTTAAAAAAGCGGTGAGTCTCCACCACAAAGGGAGAACCTAAAAAAGCTGGTGAGTCTCCACCATAAAGAGAGAACCTGAAAAGTCAGAGGGCGAGGAATCGCCCTCTCTTTGTTGAAGAGAAGAAAGAAGATGATGTAATGTTTTCTGATTATGGATCAGCTATGAATACATTATTTCACGGAGTGCTGATGCTTGCAACTTGCGCGGGATGTTACCTGCTGTGGTGGGGTGTGGCTTTTTATCCGGAGAGGCATGCTCCGTTGTGGTTGTCGGGGATTTTGCTGGTTGCGACGGCGGTTTGTGGGATTATGGCGGTGAACTGGATGTCGCAGGGGATTTTTCAGACGGAAGGGATTCGGAAGGGAGTTTCTGGTGGATGGATTATGGCTGGCGGTGTAATCTGTTACGTTGTTTTGCTGGTGATCAGTAATCTTGTTTTTCATCGTATGGTCACAACGGAACTGTTTTTGATTGTTGGATGGGCTGTGTTGAATCTGGTTACGGTTAATACGCTGTATGCCAGCGGGCTATTTTCTGCCGGAATTTCTGTGGTGTTTTGTGTTTTGACGTTGGCAGTGGTTGTTGGAAGTTTGTATTGTTATATGATTTACTATAATCTGGAAAAATGGAAAGGTTATATAGATGGTTTTCTGCCGTTAGTGATGGTGGGAATTGCGATGTTGGTTATGGCTGGAGTTATGTTTTATAAAAAATAAAAATGGAATAACTCAATCACAATTTGTCGAAAATTGCGATGAAAAAATGTTGATGGTAATGATTTCTATGAGTATAATATAAATGAAAGAATAAAGAAATTTGAACTTTTAAAAGTAGGTGAGTCTCCACCACAAAGAGAGAACTAAAAAAAGCGGTGAGTCTCCACCATAAAGGGAGAACCTGAAAAGTCAGAGGGCGAGAAATCACCCTCTCTTTATTATTATATGGACTTATTCCGCAAATCCTTGCTGTTCCATTTCATGTTCTATTTTACCTTCATTTTCCTGACTTGTTGATACGAACAGGTGACGGAATACGAATCTGCAGAATGGTCCGACAACCAGGATCTGCAGTGGGTAGGCTATGATGAAGTTCAGGCAGATGGTCTGGAGCCAGATGAAGATGAGATTTGAAGTGATTCCTGAAGATTCGATGGTTCCAAGCAGGCTCATCAGCGGTACCATTGTGCAGACGGTGAAGGTCTGGATGCAGAGGATGATGAAGATCGGGCGGTCAGTTGGTTTGGCTACGCGGAACGCGAAATATTTGGATGTTTTGCTGGCGATGAAGAATGCGCAGAGGAATCCGATGAACCATTCCAGCGGAAAAGAATGCAGTGCGTGACTGAATGTAGCCGCCTGAAGTCCACCGGTGTGGATAGCGATGTTATAAACGCCCATGATAAAGATTATACAGCCGGATGTGATAAGGGTGAAAATAAATTCCTGAAATTTTGTTTTTGGCATAGTTAAGCCCTCCTCATAAAATAATAAAAAACTCCATATAAACGCAAAAATGCCGCCTACCCGTCTGACAATGGATAAGCGACATTTTTTGTCGTATTTATTCTATCAGTTATTGGGATTCTATGTCATGGGAATTTTGCACAAAATATAATCGTGAAATAATAGCTTTAGAGTCTTTTTGACAAAGGGATAGGAACGTTTATTCATGGATGAGGATAAAATAAAGTATAAATAGAAGTTACAAATTCACTTGACAACCGAATAATCTTCTGCGTATATTGTAAAAAAATGAGATATTAAGTGACTGAGAAGTCTGATTATGGTTACTGGTTATTGCGTTCTCAGTAACGGATTATGAAAAGCAGTCTGACATAACGAGCGACAAAAAGTCACAAGGATCAGCAGAAAGGGGCAAAAACTATGGATTTAAAGAACTACTCAACAGGGGTACAGCACATTGGAATTCCGACAAATGACATTGGTAAAACAGTAGAATTTTATCATAAATTAGGTTTTGAAACAGCATTTGAGACAGTAAATGAGGAAGCAAACGAGAAGGTTGTTTTCCTGAAACTGGGAACTCTGGTAGTGGAGACTTATGAGAACCATGCAGCGAAAATGGAGCATGGCGCGATCGATCATGTTGCACTTGACGTAAAAGATATTGAAGAGATTTTCCAGTATATCAATGAAGCTGGTTTAAATTCTACACAAGATACCATTCATTTCCTGCCATTCTGGGAAAATGGAGTGAAGTTCTTTACAATTGAAGGACCGAATAAGGAGAAGGTGGAATTTAGTCAGTATCTGTAAATAAAAAGGAAATAATCATTAAGGGTCGATACATTGACGGAAACAGTGTATCGGCTTTTTGGGTAATGTTGGATTAATAAGTGGGGGTGGTGCGAATGCGTAAAAAATATCATGAGCTGTCTTTGGCGAAAAAATTTTCTCTTACAAGTATTGGCTTCTTTTTTCTCACAATCCTTGTATTAACTGTATTGATTCAGTTTTTATACGAAAAATCAGTATTAAATATCACCAGCGAAAGCTATAAGGAAAAGTTTGAGATAGTGTCTGATAACAGTCAGAGTATATTAGAGAATTCGGGAAAGATAGCTAAGGTAATATTAACAGATGAAGCAATACAAAACTGGTTTTTACAGGATTCTGAGGAATCAGCAGATCAGTTAAAATATAAAATGCAGGTAGAGAAACGTCTGGATTATTTGGATGCATTGTATCCAGATAAACAGTATAGCAGTATTTCTGTTTTTGACTCATATGGACATATGGTAAATTCTAACAGTATTCGATCTGAGGCATCAAAATACGAACAGTTTTTTAACATAATAAAAGAGAATTATAACGTAAAATGGTTGGATTTATATGAAGTATCCCTGGGAGATTATGAGAAAAATGGAATTGGTTATATCAGATATTATAGAGATTACGATTCGGGACTTATTAAAGGATATGTTCTTATAGAATATCAGTCGCCACTTCTGATAAATAATTTTGCACATATCAGATATGGGGAGACAGGCAGTTATCTGATTGCTGATACAGATGGAAACAAAAAAATAGAAAATGATCAGGATGTATCAGGAAATATTTCGGAAGAAGAGTATTTTCAATGGGCTGAAGATAATAAAAAAGGAGGAAAAGTATTCAGGATTGACGGTAAAAGATATCTTGTGACAGCGTCAGTAATCCCTACACTGGATTGGCTTATGATTGGTCTGACACCAGTGAATGAACTTACAAAAGCCGGGAAAGCGATGACACAGATTATTTATGTAGTAGGAATTATTGCTGCTTTAATCAGCACATTTTTCAGCATGAGGGTTTCTCACAGTGTAACAAAGCCTTTGATATATTTGACAGATACCATGAAAAAATTTGGAAAAGGAGATCTTTCTGTACGTGTTCCTGTATTGTATGAGGATGAAATTGGAATATTATCGGAAGAGTTTAATAAGATGTCTGAACAAATCAGGCAGCTGGTTGATCAGGTATATAGAGAGCAACGGGCAAAAAGAAAATCTGAGCTTGCAGCACTTCAGGCACAGATTAATCCACATTTCTTATATAATACATTGAATAGTGTAAGTTCGCTTATCAAAATGAATTGTCCGGATGAAGCATTTATCATGATTCAGGCGATTGGTACATTTTATAGAACGTCACTTAGCGATGGAAAAACATTAATACCGCTGGACCAGGAAATAACAAATATAGAGAATTATATAAAAATACAGAAAGTCAGATATGGAAATAAAATAGAATATGAGATTGATATAGAAAATGAAATTTTGCAGGAGTGGATTGTAAAACTGACACTTCAGCCATTGGTAGAAAATTCTATATATCATGGTATAAAGGAAATGAGGGGAAAAGGAATTATCCGAATCAAAGGATGGAAAGAGAAGAATAAGGTTTTTATTCAGGTGTCAGATAATGGGCTTGGAATTCCAGAAGAAAAATTAGAAGAACTGTTTAGTAAAGATTACAGAGAAAAAGGCTCAGCATTTGGATTATTTAATATTCAACAAAGATTGCAGATTTATTTTGGAAAAGAATATGGTCTTACAGTAGAAAGTAAACTGAGTCAGGGAACGAAGGCAACAGTGTGCATTCCTGTAGATTTTAAGAGAGAAGAGGATAGAAAATGAGGGTATTCCTTGTAGATGATGAATTTTTGCAGAGAGCGTTAGTGAAAAAAACAGTTGACTGGAATAGTCTGGGTATGGAAATATGCGGAGAAGCAGAAGACGGAGAAGAAGCATTAAAGAAAATTTTGGAAGAAAAGCCGGATATTTTAATTATGGATATTAATATTCCATATATGAATGGAATTGAAGTATCTAAAAAAGTAAAGGTTATTTTTCCAGAAATACAAGTAATTATATTGACCGCTTATGGTGAATTTGAATATGCAAGGGAGGCACTTTCTTTTGGAGCAGTCAGTTTTGTGCTGAAACCGTTGGACCCTGAAGAATTAACAAAAGAGCTTCAGAAGTGTAAAGAAAAACTGGAACATATTTATAGACAGAAATCTTCTGTAAAGAAAATGCAAAAGGATCAGTTTCTTTTAGAACAGCTTTCAGGTATGGTACCTTCTGAAAATCAGCAGAGTAAATGGGAGGAAATGAAGATTCCGTTTGATAAACCATTATCAGTGGCTTTGATTAGACCTGAAAATAAACAACAGAATAACAAAATGGCAGAAGAAATGGAAGAAATAATCCAGGATTATTTTCCGGTATATGAAATGATTTCTATGAACCAAGGATATGCTTTTATTCTATTTGGAGAAGAGAATATGGAATATCAGATTCAGCTTCTCTGTACTTATATGCAGGAAATTATGAATAGTAAAAGGAACTGGAATGGAGGAATCAGCAGGGTATTTTCAGACATCAGAGAATTGAAAGCGGCCTATCAGGAGGCATATTCTGCAGCCAGAAAAGGAAAAACAGAACAGAAAATTCTGATTTACGAGCCAGTAGATATGTTTCAATTTATACGATCATCGTTATATGATTCGGAAGTATTTTTGTATTATATCAGAAAAAATGAATATGAAATGCTTACAAAAGAGATAGGTGAAATGTTTATTCAAATGGAAGAACAGAATGTCCTTTCTGACACAGCAGTATATATATCTACGGATATTCTGATCCATATTTGTCTGTATATGTCTGAACTGGGAGTTGATTTTTCTTTAGTTGTGGAAAAAGAACAGAGACAATTAACAGGATTGCAGAATAATGGTGGAATTGAAGAAATTAGAAGTGTATTAATGTGTATATTGGAAAAATGCCGCATATGTGCAGCAGAAAATAAACTTCCTGCAACAAAGAAAAAAGTAAATGATGCAGTAGATTTTATTGATAGTAATTATAGTAGGATTGATATGAGCTTGAATCTGGTAGCAGATACAATTGGGGTGAATGCGAGTTATCTAAGTAATATATTTAAAAAAGAAAAAGGATGTTCATTAAGTAAGTATTTGACTCAGACACGTCTGGAACAGGCAAAGAAATATCTTACAGAGTATCCGGATAAAACACTTATAGAAATTGCAGAGTCAATAGGATACAGTGACGTTTATTATTTTAGCAAGAATTTTAAAAAGTATTATGGTATTTCTCCGTCTAAGTACCAGGAAGAGAGAAAAATGTAATTATCCAAAATATTTCCCAGACGTCCAAAGAATCTACATTCACGTAATAGCACAAAAATGGTAATCTTGTCTCATCAAAAGACAGGAGGTAAAAGGAAATGGCTGAAAAGGAAATTCCATTTCGACAAATTCATCTGGATTTTCACACCAGTGAAGCCATTGAGGGGGTCTGCTCAGAATTTGATGCGGAAGAGTTTGCCCAGACTCTTGCGGATGCGCACGTGAATTCTATTACTTTGTTTTCTTGTGGACATCACGGAAATTTATATTATGATTCCAAAATGTTTCCGGAAATGGTCCATCCTCATCTGGCACACAGAGATTTGTTGAGAGAACAGGCTGAAGCCTGCAGAAAACGTGGAATACAGGTAAACCTTTATACAACCATTCGCTGGAACAAGAGAATCGCAGATATGCATCCGGAATGGATCTGTATTGATGAAAACGGAGCACTTCAGGACTATAAGGGAAAGGGGTATTTTGAGGCTGGTTTTTATAAAAACCTTTGTGTAAATACACCGTATCGTGATTTCCTGAAAAAGCAGTTCGGAGAAGTTCTGGAAACGATTCCGGGAGATGGAGTATGGTATGATGCAGCTTTTATGAATGAATGCTGCTGTCCATCCTGCCAGAAACTTATGCGGGAAAAAGGTCTGAATCCTGCAAAAAAGGAAGACCGTCAGGAATTTGCAAGGTGGACTTATTATGATATGGTCGAAGATCTGACCGCATTTGCAAAAAAATATAATCCAGATTTTCATGTCTGCTATAACAAAGGACATGTTGGATATCTCGATAAACCAGTGATAAAGGATTATTCGTATTTTTCTTTTGAATCTCTTCCGGGAGTAGAATGGGGATATCTTGATTTTCCTGTTTCTGCTAAATATATGAGGAATTTTGGAAAAGAGTGTCTTGGACTGACAAGCAGATTCCACACAGAATGGGGCGATTTTCATGCATTTCGTAATGAGGCAGCTATGGAATATGAAGTATTTTCCATGCTTTCCCATGGATGCAAATGTACGATTGGTGACCAGATGGATTACTGGGGAAAATTGAATAAGGATATGTATCAGCAGATCGGAAGGGTTTATAAATCTGTAGAAGAAAAAGAACCCTGGTGTGAGAATGCAAAACCAGTATCTGAAATTGGTGTTTTTACAGCAGAAGAATTTTATGCTACAGGCGTAGCAGGACAGATTCCAGGTGCATCTGAAGGTGTGGCAAGACTTCTGATGGAATATGGATATCAGTTTGATTTTATTGACAGTACTTCTGATTTTGGAAAATACAGGTTGTTAATTTTACCGGATGTAATTCCTGTAGATGAAATATTAGGCCGGAAACTGAGTGCTTATATAAATGCAGGAGGCAAATTACTGGCAAGTTATCAGTCTGGTCTTGACAAAGATCACCAGAAATTTATGATCTCAGAACTGGCAGTAAAATATCTTGGAGATGCACCATATAGTCCGGATTTTATATGGCCGAAAGAACATCTGGCAAAGGGTCTTGCAGATGCAGAACATGTAATGTATGACAAAGGAACACTTGTAGAAGCGACAGATGAGGCTCAGTTTGTCCAGAAAGTAATCCCGCCGGTATTTAATCGTACATATGAACATTTTTGTTCTCATCTTCATTCTCCATCAGGAAGAAAAGAAGTATATCCTGGTATTGTGGAAACAGAAAATACAGCGTATTTTATTCATCCGATTTTTACAACATATCAGAACTGGGCACCTGCATGGTATAAAAAGATCCTGAGAAATGAATTAGACAGAATGCTTCCGAATCCGCTGATTCAGCATAATGGACCATCAACAACACAAGTTACAGTGTTAGATCAGGAACAAGAGAACAGAAGAATTGTACATGTACTTCATTATGTGCCGGTGAAGAAATGTAAAAATCTTGAGATTGTTGATGATATTATTCCTTTATATAATCTTAAGATTACTATGACAGAAGAACGTGAAGTAGAGAAAATTTATACAATACCCGATAAACAGGAAGTTCCATTTGTACAGGATGGAAAAAAACTTGAATTTACTCTAAAAGAGATTAAGGGACATCAGATGACTGCTGTTTGTTACAAAAATTAGTAAGGAAAAGAGGAGGTTTTTATATGAAGACAGGGAAAAAAGTTTTAGGGGCTGTATTAGCGGCAGCAATGGCATTATCATCTATTACACCGGTATTTGCAGCAGATAAAGTTAAGATTACATTTATGAGCCGTGACAGTGGTGATACACCTATGGCAAAGGTTTATGAAGACCAGATTGCAGCATTTATGGAAGAAAATCCTGATATTGAAGTTCAGAACGATTCTGTTTATGAGGAATCTGCTTATAACAATAAACTGAAAGTTGCATTATCTACAGGAGAAACACCAAATATCTTTTATTATCCGGCAATTGCCGGCCTGAAAGAATGGGCACAGAATGGAGTTCTGTTGGATCTGACAGATTCACTTAACGAAGATGAAGAATGGAAGAACACGTTCCTGGATGGAGCATTAGATACATATGATCTGAGTGCTTATGGAGTGGATGGAATCTATGCATTGCCAAATGAACTGAATGTGGATGCTATTTTCTACAATAAGGCTTTATTTGAAAAAGCCGGTATTGAGAAAACTCCAGAAACAATGGATGAACTGTATGAGGATATTGATAAGCTGGTTGCTGCCGGAATTACTCCGTTTGGAGTAGGCGGAAAGAATACCTAGGTTATGGGACATATCTTTAATAATATTCTTGCTAAAAGAATCGGAAGAGATGGCATTATAAAATTGGGTACTGGCGAGAAAAAATGGACGGATGATGATGTAGTAGAATGCCTGCAGATTACAAAAGATTTAAAAGATAAAGGTGCTTTTGCAGAGGGATTTGAAGGAATGGATTATAATACTCAGATGAATCAGTTCCTCACCGGAGAAGTAGCAATGATTTCTCACAGCAGCCCTATCATTCCTGAAATGTTTAATTCTGAATCAGAAATTTTGGATGATATTTCATTCTTTGCATTCCCATACTTTGAAGATAAACCAGAGTATAAAGATACACATGTAGTATATACTTCCGGATGGATGCTTTCAGGAACTATGAGTGATGAGGAAAAAGAGGCAACTCTAAAACTGGTGAAATATATGACATCTAAAGAGTCTATTCAGGAACGTATGAATGCAGCGATGAGAGTTGCTCCATATAAAGATATTGATGCACCGGAAGACGCACCGCAGATTTTCAAAGATATGGTTGAATATACAGGTACTATTACAGATTCTGTAGGAGAATATTTTGACTATGATACCTGCTCTACATTAGTAGATACTTCAAGAAATGGAATTTTGAACATGATGCTGTCTGATTCCGCTGAGAATACAGCACAGACTATTCAGGCAGATGTTGATGCAAACCGTCCACAGAGCTGACAGATAAAGCAAAAGGAAGGGGGGAGAGCACCCTTCCTTTTGTTTACTCAAAAATAGAAAAGAGGAGGGGTTATTTTGGAAAAAATAAGGAAAAATAAGAAAGTTATTGCGGTATTTTTGATACCTGCAGTATTGATCTATCTTTGTTTTGAATTGATACCTGTAGTTATGTCTGTCTATTTTTCATTTAATGACTGGCCTGGGCTTCAGGCGGTGCCGCTTAAATTTGTAGGATTTAAGAATTATAGTAATCTGTTCCATAATGCAGTTTTTCTTAAGTCGTTGCAGAATGTTCTTATTTACGTTGTTGTAAGTGTTATTTTGCAGGTTCCTATTGGATTTGGACTTGGATTACTGATCCATCATTTCAAAAAAGGACAGAGATTTTTTAAAGCTGCATTTTTTATTCCTATGATTTTATCAGTGACAGCAGTAGCATTGTTATGGAATTTTATTTATTTTCCTACTGACAAGGGAATTCTGAATAGTCTTCTTATTAAAATTGGACTTGGAAATTATATTCAGCAGTGGCTGGTTAATCCTAAAACTTCTTTGATATGTCTGATTGTTGTCAGTACATGGACCAGTGTAGGATATTATATGATCATTTGTTTGGCTGGTCTTACTTCTATACCGGATTCTGTTTTGGAAGCAGGAGAATTAGATGGAGCAACTGGCTGGAAAAAGATTTGGAATCTTTATATTCCAATGCTTTGGGAACCATTAAAAATGTCTACGATCATGGTGATCACTGGAGTATTAAAGATTTTTGATACTGTATACATTCTGACACCTACAGGAGGAACCAGTAACTGTACTATTGTACCAGCACTTTTAATGTATAATGAAGCTTATAGATATGGTCATTATGGAACTGGAAGTGCGATTGCTACGGTCATCTTTGTATTAAGTGCTGCTGTTTCTATTTTTAGTTTGAAACTTATGAATCAGAAAGAATCCATAGAATATTAGGGGGGATAGATCATGAAAACAAAAAAACATTCCGCAGGGTATTATATAGGATTTCTGATATTTATTATAGTTGCTTTGATCAATATTTATCCGATGGTATTTTCAATCTTCTGTTCTTTTAAAGGAAATTTGGAAATATTTTCATCATTTACTGCTTTACCTAAGAAATTACGGATAGAAAATTATTTAACTGCATGGAATGTGGGAAATATAGGAAGATATTTTTTGAATACAATTATTCTTGCAGTTGGAACTCTTGCGATATCAGGTCTTTTTGGAGCAATGGCATCGTATGTTCTGGCAAAATTTAAGTTTCGCGGAAAATCAAAAATATATTTACTGTTTATTTCAGGAATGATGATTCCTATTCAGGCGGTATTAATTCCGTTGTCTTATATTTTTGGAAAACTTGGAATTATGAATAATTATCCGGTATTGATTTTGCTTTATGCGGCGTTTTGTTTTCCAATGACAATTTTGATTCTTACTGGATTTATGAATGGAATTCCGACAGAATTAGAAGAAGCGATGGTAATTGATGGAGCAAATATTTATCAAGTATTTTTTAAGATGATTTTGCCACTGTCAGTTCCGGGAATTGTAAGTGTTTCAATTTTTAATTTTATACAGGTATGGAATAACCTGTTGTTTCCTCTTATTTTTATTTCTGATAAAGATAAAGGTACTATTTCTATGGGACTTCTTGCATTTTTTGGAGAATACAGTACAGATTATAGTTCCAGCATGGCAGGAATTTGTCTTACAACCATTCCGGTAATTATTGCGTATATTTTCTTCCAGGAAAAAATAGAGAATGGTTTAATGAGCGGAGCTGTTAAAGGGTGATAAAAAAGTTGTTGTACTTTTCATTTCCAATATGAAAAGATACAACAACTTTTTTGTATTCCTTATGTATTAATCCTCAAGCTTAATTTTCTCTTTCAGAACTACACAGCCTGCCATATCGCCAATAACGTTAACGCAGGTAGCACCCATATCGCAGAGTGTATTGATACTGATATAAACACCCATAACACCTGCCGGCAGGCCTGCCATAGTTGCGAGGGCTGCGAAGGATGCGATGGCACCGCCCGGGATTCCAGGGGTTCCGACTGACAGGAGTACGTTTGCCAGAAGGATTACGATCATCATGGAAATGCTTACATTAATTCCACATGCATTAGCGAAGAACATGATCATGAATGACATCAGGATGGATACGGCATCCATGTTTACAGTAGCACCAAGAGGAATGGCGATACTTGTGATTTTGTTGGATACGCCCATTTCATCTTCCATACGCTGTTTGCTGATGGGAATGGTTGCTGAACTGGAGCAGGTTCCGAATGCGTTCAGAGCTGCAGGAAGCATTGCTTTGAAGAATTTCACAGGGCTTTCTTTGCCGATGAATTTCACGGAGCCGCCGTAAATGACCAGGGCAAATCCGAAGAATGCTACATACAGGATGATCAGCTGAGTTGCCAGTGAAATGATGGTTTCTGTACCGTTGGCTTCTACAACAGGAACGATAGTACAGAATACACCGATAGGTGTGAAGTACATAACTGTGCTGATGACTTTCAGACAGACTTCGTTACAGGAATCAATGACTTTCAGAAGTGCAGTACCCTTTTCGCCGATAGCGATAAGTGTGAAGCCTACGATGACTGCGAATACAAGTACCTGAAGCATATTTCCGTTTGCGAAAGCTGCAACCGGATTGGATGGGATCAGGTTTTTGATGGTGTCCAGAATGCTGGTCATCTCAGTTGCCTGGATGTCGGAAGTTGCCATCTCGAATTTAACACCTTCGCCGAGATGGATCAGCCGCGGGATGATCAGTCCTGCCAGGCTGGCAAGTGCTGTGGTGCACAGGAAAAAGATCATGGCTCCGGCTGTGATTTTACCGGTAGTACGGGCATTACCGATGCTGGAGATACCCATGATAATGGAACAGAAGACCAGTGGAAAGATCATCATGTTCAGAGCATTCATGTAAATGCTTCCGATAAGACTTGTGACAGTAAGAACCGGTTCGAAACGGTTTGCCAGAAACAGACCGGTAATGATACCCAGGATCAGTCCGGTAAAGATTGCTGCGGTAATATGTTTTTTATACCACGAATAGAAATTTTTCATTAGTTCCCTCCTCTTTATTTTCGTTCCCTGATATGGAAAATAGCACGACAATACTTTACCACAATAATGTGTGAATTACAATATTTCCCGCTGTTTTCTTATTTGAGTGGGAGTGTTTCCGAAGTGATCAAGGAACATCCTGCGGAATAGTTTGTAATTGGTAAAGCCATGCCGCTCCAGAATGACATGAACGGGATCTCTGGTTGTGATCAGATCACGATAAATAAAGGAAAGGCGGTATTCATTCTGATATTCGAGAAATGTAATTCCCATTTTTTCCTTGAAGAAGCGGCAGAAGTATCCTGTCTGGAGACAGGCGACTTCTGCGATCTCATTCAGGGAGATGGGGGCTTTGTAATGTTCGGAAATATAGTCCAGTACAGGTTCCAGACGGGCTATATCCTTTTTTTTCTGACTGGTGTTGCTTTGTAGGATTTTGACGGCAAAATTGTGATACAGTTGGAACAGAAGTTCAAAGATCAGGCTGTTGAAACGGAGGAGATATCCATCCGGGCGCACATTGTTAATGATCTGAAGCTGTTCCAGAATGGTTTTAAACATAGCCTGTTTGGTCTGCTGTCTCTGATCTTTTGTACGAAAATCAAAGAGAAAAATAAGCTGTCCAAGATCAGGAATATATTTTTCCATAAAATCCAGAGGAATCTGAAGGAGGATTGCTGTGTTTGGCGAAGTGCATTTCGTAGAATGCAGAACATTTCCATTGATCACAATGCAGTCCCCTTTTTGGATAGTGAAGCTTTCAGATTCTACTGTTACGCCCAGAGAACCTTCCTGCATATAAATGATTTCAACTGCACGATGCCAGTGCATGGGGATGTAGCTTCCCGGATCAGTGGAAGTGCGGAATTTGACATTGGTATCAACAGGTACATCTATAATCTCATGTGAAATTTCTTTACTCTTCATTTTTTATCATTCTCCCTGTTTATATGGCGATTTTCGCAGATACTGTATTTATTCTGGTTTATCAGAGCGTGAAATTTTAAATTTAACCGAATAAAATGCGGAGTAGTTATTCGGTTATGAACAGGTAACGAAGCGGATGATTTTATCCGCTTGACTATAAAAAGAGAATATCGACCTATATATTAGCTCTTTTTATACCTTATACATTTGTATGAGGTATGCTATTATAATACTATAAAATGAGGTTGAGGCAAACGGTGTTTTGCCTTTAATCTTGGCTGGATTGTGATGGAGTGATACAAGGAGGAAAATATAATGATAAAAAATCCAATACTTCCGGGATTTAATCCGGATCCATGCATTTGCCGCAAAGGCGATGATTATTATATGGCAGTTTCTACCTTTGAATGGTTCCCTGGAATCCCCATTTATCATTCCAGAGATCTGAAAAACTGGGAGTTATATACACATGTGCTGACAGATGATGAAGAAGTAGATCTGAAGAAGCTTCCCAGTGCCAAGGGAATCTGGGCGCCATGTCTGACTTACTGTGAAGCGGAGGATATGTTTTATGTAGTTTATGGTGTAATGAATTCCATGAATGCCAGGTATTTTGATGTGGACAATTTCCTGATCTGTTCCAGAGATATGAAAGGCCCATGGAGCAAACCTGTTTATCTGCATTCTTCCGGATTTGATGCATCTTTATTTCATGACACCAACGGAAAGAAGTATATTGTTTCGCTGGAATGGGAAACAAGAGAAGGATATGAAAAACCAGGTGCAATCTGTATGGTGGAATATTCTCCGGAAAATCAGGAAATCGTAGGATATCCCAAAAGAATCTGGAGAGGCGGTACAGACAGAGGCTGCATCGAGGCTCCTCATCTAACAAAACGCGGAGAATATTATTATATTATGTGTGCGGAAGGCGGTACAGGATATAACCACTGTGTTACCATGGGGCGTTCCAGAAATGTCTGGGGACCATATGAAAAAGACCCGAAGAATCCTATTGTGACCAGTGTACCCGGAGAATCCTATGAGAGACAGGATCCGGATCATCTGAAGCCGAAGTATTATAATTCGGATTCTGTTCTTCAGAAATCCGGACATGGAAGCTATGTTGAGCTTCCTACCGGTGAGGTGTATCTGGTACATCTTTGTGCCAGACCTTTTGTACCGGAACTGCGCTGTACTCTGGGAAGAGAAACTGCAATCCAGAAAATGATGTGGACAGAGGATAACTGGCTGCGTATGGCAGATGGCAGTAATCTGGCAAAGCTGGAAGTACCTGAGAGTTCTTTGCCGGAATATCCAGTGGAGAAAACACCGGATTTTGATGATTTTGACGGGGATGGGCTTGGCAATTTCTATTATTCACCCCGCATTATGCCGCAGAGATTTGCTGATGTAAAAGCAAGAAAAGGTTATGTCCGTATTCGGGGGCAGGAGTCAAGGACTTCTCTGAATAAAGTCAGCATTCTTGCAAGAAAGCTTACCAGTGTTTATGCAAGAATCACCACAAAGATGGAATTTGTGCCGGAAGTTCACCAGCACAGTGCGGGACTGATCCTGTATTATGACAATATGAACTATATCAATCTTCGCAAATATTACAGCGAAACTCTGGGACAGAGTGCATTGTCCATTATCCATCTGGAAAATGGTGTGAAAACAGAATTTCTGAATACCAGAATCCCTGTAGAGGATAAGCCCATTTATCTGCGCCTTTATATCGAAGGAAGAAGATCCTGGTTTGAGTGGAGCTATGATGGGGAAAGTTATGAGAAGATTGGCCGTATTTTTGATACTACAAGATTTTCGGATGAGTACTGTAAATACGGTGAATTCACAGGAACTATGGTAGGTATTACCTGCGCAGACCGTGTGCTTCATAAGAAATGCGCTGACTTTGATTTCTTTGAGTATAAAGCGGATGAAAGCCGCATGGTGGAGTAATGTAAAAATTGTAACACAGAAAAAACAGGCATCGATGAAACAGATATCGAAGCCTGTTTTTCTGCGTTGCGGGAAGATCACGGAAGTTGTTAGAGTGTGTTTGAAAAATGCTTTTCGCACCCCCCCCGCAGGCAATCTGGAATGAATTTTGGCTACGTTACTGTGAACGGAGTGAACAGTAACGATTTACTTGATTCGGTTAAAACACAGAGTATGTGTTATTGTCAGGTTCAGGGGAAGAGAGTATAATAGCTGTAATTATTCAGAATAGTAGGAGGATTGTCCATATGAAACCAAGCATTTTATTAATAAATTTTCAGGATCAGCAGAAGCTTCGTAAGTTAAAAATGGCATTGCTGCCTTTTAAGATACGTTTAAAAACTGTAGAACCTCAGGACTATAGTCAGCCAATCGGATATCTGGCAGGAGTGAAAGAGGTTTCCCAGGTACAGATTCCGTCAGCACTGATATCTCAGGAGCAGATGGAGAAGGAAATGCTGATCCTTGCAGGAATCACCGGGAATCTGTTTGACCAGGTGCTCTATACTTTACGCAAAGCAGGCACACCTGTGGATTACAAGGCGGTTCTGACGGAGCATAATCAGAACTGGAACTGTATGCAACTTTATAAAGAATTGGAGAAAGAACATAATATGTATCATCCGTCTTAAATGAATGAAACAGAAAGCCCAAACGCTGTGTATCCTGCGGTGTCTACGTGACTAAGTGTCTTACCAGAAGCGAGAAGAAATATTGCTGCCTTACTTCATAAAATTACTCCATAATGTTCCTGTAATACGTCGGATTACCACATAATTGTAAATGGTATGTATAACAATAAAACACATAGAGTATATATAAATATGTTACATGTAATATATCAATCTAATCTCTAAACCGCTATACTAAATGTATGCTGAAATTGTATAAAAATGAATACAAAGAGAAAAATCAAAGGAGAAAATAATGAAAGCAGTAATCGCAATTGATTCTCTAAAAGGAAGTCTGAGTTCCATGGAAGCAGGATATGCTGCTGCTGACGGAATCCGCAGAGTTCATGGTCAGGATGCAGAAATTATAGTAAGACCACTGGCTGATGGCGGGGAAGGCACAGTGGAAGCACTGGTGAGTGGTATGAATGGTATCATACAGAATGTGATGGTTACAGGTCCGCTTGGAACGCCGGTGAATTGTGAATATGGAATCATTGAAAGCAGTCATACCGCTGTGATTGAAATGTCAGGTGCGGCAGGTATCACACTTGTTCCTGATGAGAAACGAAATCCACTTTATACTACAACTTATGGTGTGGGAGAAGTGATTAAAGATGCTATTTCCAAAGGCTGCCGCCGGTTTATTGTAGGAATTGGAGGAAGTGCTACCAATGATGGTGGAATTGGAATGCTTCAGGCATTGGGATATGGTTTTCTTGATAAAGAAGGAAAACAGGTTCCTTTTGGTGCCAGAGGACTGGAGGTACTGGAGGAGATTACCGATACATATGTGCTGCCTGAACTGGCAGAATGTGAATTTCGTGTTGCCTGTGATGTAACAAATATTCTCTGTGGAGAGGAAGGATGCAGTGCAGTATTCGGACCGCAGAAAGGGGCAACTCCCTCTATGATTATGCAGATGGATAAATGGCTGGAAAAATATGCCGCACTTGCAGAGAAAAAATGCACAAAGGTCAATGCCAATCAGGCAGGTACAGGTGCAGCAGGAGGTCTGGGATTTGCATTTTTGAGTTTTACCAATGCAGTTCTGGAGTCTGGGATTAAGATTGTGCTGGAAGAAACTTCTCTGGAAAAATATATGGAAAATGCTGACATTGTGATTACAGGAGAAGGCAGACTGGATGGTCAGACTGCCATGGGAAAAGCACCTGTAGGTGTGGCACGTCTGGCAAAGAAACATAACATTCCTGTGACTGCTTTTGCAGGAAGTGTTACAAAAGAGGCCATTGCCTGCAATCAGAATGGAATTGATGCATTTTTCCCGATTTTAAGAGGAGTGACTACTCTGGAAGATGCTATGAAACCGGAAAATGCAAAGGCTAACATGGCGGATACGGTAGAACAGGTATTTCGTCTGCTGAACATAAGGAGGAAATAAAGAATGGATTATAGTTTTACAACCATAGGTGCTCTGATTGGAATGGCAGTTGCGATTATTCTGATCATAAAAAAAGTTCAGCCCGCTTATAGCCTGATTTTGGGTGCTCTTATTGGCGGAGTAATCGGAAGTGGAAATCTGATATTGACTGTCGATACTATGGTAAGTGGAGCGCAGAGTATGATTTCTTCTGTACTGAGAATTATGACTTCCGGTATTCTGGCGGGAACTCTTATTAAAACCGGAGCTGCGGAAAAAATTGCAGAAGTAATTGTACAGAAATTGGGAGAGAAACGAGCCCTTATTGCTGTTGCGGCTGCAACAATGGTAATATGTGCAGTAGGTGTTTTTGTGGATATTTCAGTTATTACAGTAGCACCTATTGCACTGGCGATTGGAAAAAAAGCAGGATATAATAAAGCTTCTCTTCTTTTGGCAATGATTGGTGGAGGAAAAGCAGGAAATATTATTTCTCCAAACCCAAATACAATAGCTGTTTCTGAAGCGTTCCAGGTTGATCTTACATCTCTGATGATAAAAAATATTATTCCGGCAGTTTGTGCATTAATTGTAACTGTAATTATTGCAACAATACTGTCAAAAAAAGCAGGAACGATGGTTAGTGATCAGGATTTGGAAAAACATGCAGACAATAAAAAACTTCCAACTTTTATTCAGGCATTTGCAGGTCCGCTGACAGTTATTATACTTTTGGCACTGCGTCCGATATTTTCTATTGTAATTGATCCATTGATTGCCCTTCCACTTGGCGGTCTGGTGTGTGCAATTGCATGTGGAAGCCTGGTACAATTCCGTGAGTTTGCAGAATTTGGTCTTAGTAAGGTGGCAGGAGTATCTATTCTTCTTATTGGAACAGGAACTATTGCAGGAATCATTAAAGCATCTGCTTTACAGTATGATGTGATTTCTCTATTGGAAATGATGAAGATGCCGGCATTTATTCTTGCGCCGATTGCAGGTATTCTGATGGCAGGAGCTACTGCATCTACTACAGCCGGTGCGACCATTGCGTCTCAGACTTTTGCACAAACACTGTTAAATGCAGGAATTCCGGCTATTTCCGCAGGAGCCATGATTCATGCCGGTGCAACAGTAATCGATTCTCTGCCGCATGGTTCTTTTTTCCACGCGACAGGTGGTTCTGTAGGAATGAATATTAAGGAAAGAATGAAATTGATTCCGTTTGAGGCATGTATTGGTCTTACGAGTACAATTGTGGCGGTAATTGTGTATCTGATATAAAGATATCAAATTCTGATACTACAGTTTCCCAGCCAGGTACAGAAGAACGGCATCTTTAAATCTACGTGGATTCAGCCCGGTTTTTCTGTAGATATGATTGAGTTTGTATTGAAGTGTGTTTTTGTGTAAAAAAAGCTTTTCACAGGTATTATGCAGAGACATATCCTGATCAAAATAGGTGGTTATAATTTTGAGTTCTTCTCCGGTAAGATTTGTGATAGTCCGGGAGAGGAACTCTTCTTTTTCTTGTTTCCCTGATCCGGAGAGAAGGAGTTCCAGCGTGAGATTATCATACATTACAAAATTTTTGTCAGGATTAGTTATGCTTTTCAAAGCCGTCACAGCGGAAGAATAAGATTCTGCCAGCTGATAGATGGAAGTGCTCTTTCCAACTGCGATTTTCAGAAGCTTCTGCTGTTCTGCGGCAAACTGCTTTAGTATAAAGGATTTTCTGTCAAAAAGTTCAGAATCTGCAACTGCCAGATACTCATCTGGATAATGAAAGGCATATAAATTCAGAGGAAAAATGGAAAACATCTGAGTTACTTTCTGTTCCAGAAGTGAAAAATTAGCCATATTATATCTTGCATTTATCTGTAGTAATATGAGTCGTTTGGAAGTTCGAACATCTACAGAAAACTCTGTCAGGAGACTCTGGATATATTCCATATTGAGATTCTGATTACGAATCAGAGAATCGATGATATACTGACGTTTATCATTTTGATTACGGCTGATCATATTCAGCTCCTGTTCGCGGATTAGAAGATTGGTGATGCGTTCTGCCAGATGGGCATATTTTCTCACGGTATCTGGTTCACCGGTAATACCGATCACAGCCAGTAAAGACTGGTTATGGTAAACTGGCATATTAATCCCTTTCTGACTGCCGTAGAAGCTATTGTCAGAAGATACTTCGATAGTATTTCCTGTGGCTGCAGCTTTCTGCCCGATTTCGTGGAAAGTTCCAACTCTTTCCGGATTAGTGCTGGCAAAAATAATCCCGGACTGATCAATAAAATTAACATCCTGGCCGCATACGTCTTTGACAGTATTGACAATCTGTGTAGCAAGGGAGTGATCTATTTTTATCTGCATGATAATTTCTCCATTATATGAATTCTTCAGGGAATTGTGCTATCTACTGATATTGTATCCTATATGTGTTTAGGATACAATTGTTAGTTTTTATCATTGCCGGTTTCTTACAGACTGATAAAAACAAAAAACTTGAGGCACATAGTAAATTGTAATTTTATGTTTCCCTTTTGTAGAAATTGCAATGTTGAGAAACCTGAGAAGATATAGTAAAATTATTGAAGTAACTATTTATGCCACTGGTAGTGTCACAAATAGGAAAATAATTATATGGGTAAAATGAAATCAATTTAGCAGAATTGTCTCAGATGAATTATTTATGAGGATTGCTATAGAAAGAAATTAATGGTATATAAGGGAGAAACCATATGACATTAACACAGATGAATTACATCATCACAATTTCCGAAACCGGTTCACTGAATAAAGCTGCGGAGGCGTTGTATATTTCCCAGCCGTCTCTGACCAATGCAGTGAAGGAGCTGGAGAAGGAGCTTGGAATCATTATATTCAACCGCAGCGGCCGTGGTGTGACACTGACCAATGACGGGACAGAATTTCTGATGTACGCCCGTCAGATATACGGACAGTATGAGAGTGTGGTTGAGAAATACAGTGAGGGTGGCTCCTATAAGAAGAAATTTGGCGTTTCCACCCAGCATTATTCCTTTGCAGTGAAAGCATTCGTGGATATGGTGCAGAAGTTTGATGTGTCGGAATATGAATTTGCCATCAGGGAGACAAAGACTGCAGATGTGATCAGTGACGTCAGCACCATGAAAAGCGAGGTGGGAGTACTCTACCTCAGTGATTTCAACAGAAAGGCACTGTTAAAGCTTCTCCACTCTGCGAATCTGGAGTTTCATCATTTGATTGACTGTCAGGCATATGTATATTTGTGGAAAAATCATCCGCTGGCAAATGAGAAATCTATCAGCTACAGCCAGCTGGCAAAATATCCCTGTCTGTCCTTCGAACAGGGAGACAAGAGCAGTTTTTATCTGTCAGAGGAAATTCTGTCTACCAATGAATATTCCAGAACAGTTAAGGCTTCGGACCGTGCAACTATGCTGAATCTGATGGTAGGACTCAATGGCTATACCCTGTGTTCCGGAATCATCTGTGAGGAGCTGAATGGCAGTGACTATCTGGCAATTCCTTTCGAAGGGGACGAGCAGAACCAGAACAGTGATATGGAGATCGGCTATATTACCAGAAAGAATTCGATTCTCAGCAAGGTAGGAAATCTGTATGTATCTTCTCTGCAGAAATATCTGGAACAGAATACTGTTTCTATGGAGTAATAAAAAAAGAATACAAAGTCAATAAATAATGTTTATCTGAGAGAAATGATATTTACCCGAGATAAGTGATATCATATCCTGCAGATTTCGGTTAATATAAGAGAAAAATTGACAGAAATGTTATAGTCAGAGTATCAGTCAGGAGGATATTATTAATGAAGAAACTTCTCTACGGAGCAGCATATTACGATGAATATATGCCATATGACCGCCTGCAGCAGGACGTGGCAATGATGAAAAAAGCAGGGATCAATACAGTAAGGATCGCAGAATCCACATGGAGTACCTGTGAACCACAGGAAGGTGTTTTTGATTTCTCGCATGTGGAACGTGTTATGGACGCTATGGAGGAAGCCGGGATCAATGTGATCATCGGAACTCCTACATATGCGATCCCTACATGGATGGTGAAGTCTCATCCGGATGTTATGGCAGAAACTGTAAAGGGCAGAGGAATCTACGGAGCCCGTCAGATCATGGACATCACTCATCCGGTCTATCGTTTCTATGCGGAGCGTGTGATCCGTAAATTAATGGAATGCACTGCACACAGAAAATGTGTTATTGGTTTCCAGGTAGATAATGAAACAAAGTATTACGGAACAGCAGGTAAAAATGTTCAGGAGAAATTTGTAAAATATCTTCGTAAGAAATTCAACAATGATCTGGATGCCATGAATTATGAATTTGGTCTGGATTACTGGAGTAACCGTATCAATGCATGGGAGGATTTCCCGGACGTAAGAGGAACGATTAATGGAAGCCTTGGCGCGGAATTTGAGAAGTTCCAGAGAACACTGGTAGATGAGTTCTTAAGCTGGCAGGCAGATATCGTAAATGAATACCGCAGAGAAGATCAGTTTATTACTCATAATTTTGATTTTGAATGGCGGGGATATTCCTATGGAGTACAGCCGGATGTAAACCATTATCATGCAGCGAAAGCCCTGACAATTGCAGGCACAGATATTTATCATCCAACACAGGATGACCTGACAGGGGCAGAGATTGCATTTGGCGGTGATATGACACGTTCTTTAAAGAGAGATAACTATCTTGTTCTGGAAACAGAAGCTCAGGGTTATCCGGGATGGACTCCTTATAAGGGACAGTTTAGACTTCAGGCATACAGTCATCTGGCAAACGGCGCAAACAGTGTGATGTACTGGCACTGGCATTCTATTCATAATTCATTTGAGACATACTGGAGAGGACTTCTCAGCCATGACATGCAGGAGAATGCACCATACCGTGAAGCCTGCATCATCGGAAATGAATTTTCCAGGCTTGGAAGCCATCTGGTAAATCTGAAAAAGAAAAATGATGTTGCCATTCTTGTAAGTAATGAAGCATTAACAGCTCTTAAATGGTTTGGAATTGAAGCAACTGCAGCAGGAGATCATGGTATTGGATATAATGATGTTGTCCGCTGGCTTTATGACACACTGTTTAAGATGAATATTGAGTGTGATTTTGTATGGCCGGAATCAGATAACCTGGATCAGTATAAAGCAATCTTTGTCCCGGCACTCTATGCTGCGCCGGATGAACTTCTGGAGAGACTGAATCAGTACGTGGCAGATGGCGGCACTCTGGTGGCAACATTCAAGACGGCATTTGCAAATGAGAATATTAAAGTAAGCCATGAAATGCAGCCCCATATTTTAAGTAACTGTTTCGGAATCAACTACCAGCAGTTTACCTTCCCGAAGAATGTCGGACTGACTGGAAGCATTATCCGGGAAAACGCTGTAGCTGAGATAGATGGAAGAAATGCAGCAAAAGAAAATGCAGATTTATCTGTAGCATCAGCAAAAGTATTCATGGAATTATTAATGCCACAGGAAGCAGAAGTACTTGCATCCTATGACCATTATAATTGGAAGGAATACGCAGCGATCACAAAGAATCATTATGGAAAAGGAACTGCCATTTACATTGGCTGTATGACAGATAACAACACCTTAAAAGCAGTACTCACAGAAGCACTTAACAGCGCAGAAGTAGAAATTCCGGAGTATAGCTGGCCGGTGATCGTGAGAAAAGGAACCAATGATCTGGGTAAATGTGTCAGATATATCCTGAACTATTCTGCAGAAGAACAGAATGTTGTATATCATGGCGCGGACGGAACAGAACTGTTTTCAGAGGAATCTGTACAAGATGGAGAAAGCATTACTGTTCTGCCTTGGAATCTGAAGATCGTGGAAGAAGCATAAAGTATAGCTTCACATATCTTTCTTTATATTCTGTTTTCTATATTTCTGCGGGCTGCAGCCCTTTACTCTGGAGAATACCTTGGCATAGTAGTTGGAGTCTGTGAAGCCGGATTTCTGGGCGACTTCCATGATGCTGTCATCGGAGCTGAGGAGAAATTCAAGGCTCCGTTCCACCCGGTATTCCTGTAGGAATGTAAACAGGGATACATTCATGTATCTCTTGAATAACCGGCTGCATTCACTCTCGCAGAGGTGGATCTCCTCTGCGATATCTTTCATCTGGATTTTATTCATGTAATTGTGTTCCAGATAATCCATAATCTCACGCATACGATTGCGCTCCAGTTTGCTGTGTTCCGTATAGGGGAGGTTCTCCGGGAGATTCTGCAACATACAGCGCCACAGCTTCTGCAGAGTTCCGGTGATATCCAGTTCGTAAAATTCTTTTTTTTCTTCATACAGAATTATGATTTCTCTTACATATTCGGAAAAAACTTCATGCCAGGGCTGAGAGTGATCCACGTAGACTGCGGGAAGTGAGAAATTCTGTAAAAATGGCTCCACATATTTCCTGCGCAGGATACTTCCGTAAGAACCATAGATAATCTTGGGCAGAAAGGTGATGGAAACATATTTGCAGTCATGCATATCTTCCATGAAACCTGCGTGAAGAACATTAGCGTTTCCCAGAAGGATGTCCCCGGTTTTCATGTGATAAGTACACTGGTTTACTTTATAGAGGATCTGTCCATCCAGTACAAGAGTGATCTCTATCTCGGGATGCCAGTGCCAGAGAAAGGAGCCGGATTTGTAACCGGAAAGTTTCTCATAGCTTACCAGCAGCGGAAACTCATCACTGCCGTGTTTCTTCAGTTCTTTCTGGGAGCTGTCGGTTATGATCTCTGCCATTGGATGTGTATCCTCCTGTACGTGTATAATAATTTTATTGTACACGTATTTTGGTATAAACGCAAGATTTTACTATTTTCTCCTCAGATTATCAAGGATTTTTCTATTGTGATAAAGTATACTGGATTTCAAGAGTGTAGTCGAAATAAGGCTGCTCCCAAACTTTCATACACATATTCATGTCTGATGCCGGGTTTATGCAATATTATTGCATAACGGCAGTCAGACCGGAAAAATGAACGGAGGATTTTTACAATGAATATTCCAAATAAAAATGAATTAACACGTATTTACGGAGAAGCAGAGAAATCAGTAGCACGTTTTCAGGCTGTAGCTGATCATTTCGCAGAAATTTACCATCATGATACAGCAGAATTTTTCACAGCACCGGGAAGAACAGAAATCATCGGAAACCATACAGACCATAACGGCGGCCGCGTGATCGCAGGCAGCATTGACATGGATACCATCGGTGCAGCTTACCCGAATAACAGTAATATTATTCATATTACAAGTGAAGGATATGATAAAGAAGTTGTTGTAGATATTGATAATCTTTCAAGTGTACCGAAGGCTCAGGGAACTTTATCTCTTGTAGCTGGTATGGTGGACGCAATCCAGAAATTCGGATTTAAAGTAGCAGGATTTGACGCTTATGTAACAACAAACGTAATCCGTGCAGCAGGTGTAAGTTCTTCTGCATCTTTCGAAATGCTTGTATGCTCTATCATTAATTATTTCTTCAATGATGGTGCAATGACATATATCAACTATGCAAAAGCAGGACAGTATGCTGAGAATGTTTACTGGCTGAAAGCTTCCGGATTAATGGATCAGCTTGCATGTGCAGTCGGTGGCCCGATCCTTCTTGACTTCTCTGACAGAGAGAACCCGAAATATGAGAAAGTAAACTTCTCTTTCCATGATTATAACCATCACCTTGTGATCGTAAATACAGGAAAAGGACATGCTGATCTGAGTGCAGAGTACTCTGAAATCCCTATGGAAATGAAGGAAGCAGCAAAGGCAGCAGGAGCAGAGCTTCTCTGTGAGACAACTCTTGATAAAGTGCTTGCAAATATGGATAAGATTGACAATGACAGAGCAATCTTAAGAGCAATCCATTTCTTTAAGGAGAATGAAAGAGTAGAAAAGGCTGCAAAAGCAGTGGAAGAGAAAGACGGGGAAACAGTATTAAAGCTTCTCAGCGAATCCGGAAAATCTTCCTGGGAACTGCTTCAGAACTGCTATCCGATTAAGGCATATACAGAGCAGAAGATTTCTGTTGCACTTGCATTGACAGACCTTTTCCTTGAGAAGCTGGGCAAAGGTATCTGCCGTATCCATGGCGGTGGATTTGCCGGTGTTATTATGTGCGTAGTGCCGGAGGAAGAGACAGAGAACTATGTTTCCTATATTTCTGAATTTGCAGGAAAAGAAAACGTATATCCAATGAATATCCGCGCAGTTGGTGCAGTGCATATTGAAAAATAATTACTGTTCACTTCGTTCACAGCAATACGCTTTGCGATGCACAGAATTTATGCTAATCGCATAAATTCGCGCAGTATGTCTCGGATTTTCTGTGACCTTCGCTCACAAAAAATACCTTGCGGGATATTACCAATAAATAGTAATAAAAATAATCTGCTAAGAAAATTCATTGCACATCAGATGTGAACATGGTAAGCTAAATATAAATGAAAAAGGCTTTTATTATTTGGAAAATATGATAGTCAGAGAGGTAATTTTATATGATAGATGTACATGAAATCAGTACACATTGTACGCGCAGTGAATTTGTAGGCACAGCAGTTCTGGATACCATCGGACTGGTGATTTCTGGAATTGATGATACTTTGCTTAAAGAGATGAATGTAGGAACGAAGTATCATTGCCTGGGATTGTTTAGTTCCCGTACAGGAGCAGCAGGGCAGCTGACTGCTATAGATGATGCGGTAAAAGCAACTAACACGGAGGTTCTTTCCATAGAATTACCAAGGGATACAAAGGGCTGGGGCGGCCATGGTAACTACATTGTTCTTGGAGGCTCTGATGTTTCCGATGTGCGTCATGCTATATCTATGGCGTTGGAGCTTACTAATAAATATGCAGGAGAGGTCTATATCAGTGAGAGCGGTCATCTGGAGTTTGCTTATTCCGCCAGTGCAGGACAGGCTCTGAATAAGGCTTTTGGAGTACCTATGGGAGAAGCCTTTGGTTTTATGGCTGGTTCTCCGGCTGCAATCGGGCTGGTAATGGCAGATACTGCAATGAAGTCGGCGTCCCTTTCTATTGCAAGATATATGACACCTGACAGAGGAACCAGTCATTCCAATGAGGTGATACTGGCTGTTTCCGGAGATGCCAGCGCTGCAAAAACAGCAGTACTGAATGCCAGACAGATTGGTCTGGAGCTTCTGATCGCAATGGGCAGCTACCCGGAGATCCCCGGGACACCTTATTTATAAAAAAATCTTGACTTTTGTATCCGGAATCCATATAATAATCAACGGTAAATTTAAGAAAAAAGATATTTGGTTTTATATTGGAAACGGTACATCCTCCTGGATGGTTATGAACAACACAAATTTCTGTTTATGTTATTCACACACTATCTAAGGAGGATTTTTTATGCCAAAAAACAAGTTTCAGGAAGTAATTTTTACGATCATCATGGTATTTGTGATGGTTTATGCCATGATCTGCTACAACATTGTATTGAATACAGGGACAATGACAAATGAGACATTTCTGCTAGCTTTTCATGAACTGACATTTATGGGACCGATTGCATTTATTCTTGATTTCTTTATCATCGGTGGGCTTGCAAAGAAGATTGCATTTGGTATTGTGGATATGAGAAGAGATAATCCGTTCCACCTGGTACTTGCAATTTCTGCAGTATCTGTAGCATTTATGTGTCCGTGCATGAGCTTTGCAGCCACTGTGCTGATCAAACATGCACCGGTAAGCCAGATTATCCCTACATGGCTTCAGACAACAGCAATGAATTTCCCGATGGCGTTCTTCTGGCAGATTTTTTATGCCGGTCCGCTGGTTCGCTTCATTTTCAGAAAGCTTTTTCCTGAGAAAGAAATGGAGAAGGCTTCTGTATAAAAATAGGAAACTGTAAAAATAAGAAACAAAGGCGCTGCTGCATTTGCCAACCAGGCAATGCAATGGCGCTTTTTTATGTTATAGGAAATTACTCCGTAATGTTCCTATAACACAAAAAAGCCCTCCGGGCAGGATCGAACTGCGACGGAGAGGAATTATGTCGCTGAAGCGACCCGTCGCAGGCGGAGAATCCTGCAAGCAGGATTCTTTTTTATATTTATATAGTTTTAAACTATATAAAATTATAAAAAGCAGGTATAAGCTATGACGTTGACATTTCCGGAAACTACAAATATACTATTATTCATATCAAATAACTATGAAAAGAGAACAGGGAAGATAACTCAAAAAGGGGTTGTCTGATATGTTGTTTGAGTGTATAAAGGAGAGTGCCATGAAATTTCAGACCAGATTACTGCATGGAAAATCCGTGCAAAGTTATGAAGCCGGAGCTACAGTGCCGGCGATCAGCCAGTGTAATGCTTATTCTTATGAATCATCGGAGCAGCTGGAGAAGGTTTTTCAGAACCGCGCACCGGGTTTTGCTTACACAAGGATAGGAAACCCTACAGTGGATGCTTTTGAGCGAAGGGTAAATGAATTGGAGGGCGGAATGGGAGCGATTGCCTGTTCCTCCGGAATGTCTGCAGTTACCCTGTCTCTGCTGAATATTCTTCAGTCAGGAGATGAGGTGATCGCCGGAAGCGGCCTGTTTGGAGGCACTTTGGATCTGCTTCATGATCTGGAGGCCTTTGGTATTATAGTGAAGCTTATCCCTAGGGTAGAAAAAGCATTGCTAGAACCGTTGATCTCAGAAAAAACCAAAGTGGTATTCGGAGAGATTATCGGTAATCCGGGACTGAATGTAATGGATATAAGAGAAACCGGGGATTTCTTGCATGAAAAAGGAATTCCTCTGATCGTGGACAGTACTACGGCAACCCCATATCTGATCCGGCCGCTGGAATATGGTGCAGATGTGGTAGTACATTCTACCTCTAAATATATCAATGGAAGTGGTGATGCTATCAGCGGAATTATCGTGGACGGAGGAACCTTTCATTGGGATCCGGAAAGATATCCGGGTATGAAAGAATATGCAAAATTTGGTAAATTTGCTTATCTGGTAAAGCTGCGTAATGGAATCTGGCGGAATATGGGAGGCTGTCTGGCTCCTGTGAATGCTTATCTGAATATTATCGGAATGGAGACCCTGGGACTGCGTATGGAACGGATCTGCAGCAATGCGCTGGCTCTGGCACAGGCACTGGAGCAGCTGGACGGGGTGACAGTGAATTATCCGCTGCTGGAATCAAATCCTTACCATAAGATTGCCGGAGATCAGTTTGGAAACAAAGGCGGTGGGATCCTGACGATCCGTGCCGGTTCCAGGGAGAGAGCCTATGCTGTGATCAACAGGCTGAAATATGTAAAGATTGCCACTAATATCGGCGATGTGCGGACTCTGGTGATCCATCCTGCATCTACGATCTATCTTCACAGTAACCGGGAAGCCAGGGAAGCGGCAGGAGTATTTGAAGATAGTATCCGTGTCAGCGTAGGAATTGAGGACGCAGAGGATCTGATCCGGGATTTCGCAGAGGCAATTTCGCAGAGGTAGTAGAAAAGATGTATTTATTTTCAGATATTTATTGACAAATTATGTCAGGTGGTGTAATATCATACAAAACCTAGCAATAAACTATGAAAATAAAAAATAACCTTATAGATTTATCTTTAGAATGAAAGGCGTTCTACAGGAGGAAGAGGACAATGGCAGATTATGCAGCATTAAAAAAAGGCGGATTCATGCGCCAGAAACAGAAAAATAATTTTTCATTAAGAATCCGCGTAGTTGGCGGACATCTGGATGCGAAACAGCTTGCAAAGGTAGCTGAGGTTTCAGAGAAATACGGCGAGGGCTATGTACATCTTACTTCCCGTCAGGGTGTGGAGATTCCTTTTATCAAGTTAGATCAGATTGATGAAGTGAAAGCAGCGCTGGCAGAGGGAAATGTGGTTCCGGGTGTATGCGGACCACGAGTTCGTACCATCACAGCCTGTCAGGGCGCGGCTATCTGTCCCAGCGGATGTATTGATACCTATACACTGGCAGAGGAGCTGGACGAGAGATACTTCGGACGTGAGCTTCCACATAAATTCAAATTCGGTGTTACCGGATGTCATAATAACTGCTTAAAAGCAGAAGAGAATGACGTAGGAATCAAGGGCGGTATTAAAGTAGCATGGCAGGAAGAGAAATGTATCCAGTGTGGTGTCTGTGTAAAAGCCTGCCGAGAAGGAGCAATCATATTAGAAGATGGAAAAATCTCCGTTGATTCTTCCAAATGTAATTTCTGCGGACGATGCACCAAAGCCTGTCCTACAGATGCCTATGACAATACTCACGGATATATTGTTTCTTTCGGAGGAATCTTCGGAAACCACATCAATAGAGGAAAGACAGTGATCCCGTTTATTGAGGATCATGAAAAACTTCTGAAAGTCTGTGATGCAGCCATTAATTTCTTCGAGAAGAATGCAAATGCCGGTGAACGACTGAAATTTACCATCGACCGGGTAGGTGAGGACAAATTTAATAAAGAAATCCTGGAGGCATATGAAAATGAGTGAGATTAAAATTGATGATACTGTAGATATTACAGATGTTGTGTGCCCGGTAACCTTTGTAAAGGCAAAGGTAGCGCTGGAAGAGCTGGATGAGGGACAGATCTTATCCATCCGAATGAATGACGGGGAACCGGTACAGAACGTACCCCGAAGTATTAAGGAAGAAGGACATCAGATCCTGAAGCTGGATGATAACGAAGACGGAACTTACACACTCTATGTAAAGAAAGTGGAAGACTGACAGGAGCGGATCATGGCAGAAAGATTAAGTGGTGAGACTTTTAAGGAAAAAGCTTTCCAGTCCGGAAAACTGACGCTGATCGATTTCTATTCTGACAGCTGTGTACCATGTAAGAGAATGGTTCCGGTGCTTGCAAAGCTGGAAGAGAAATACGGTGATCAGATTTTTGTTGGAAAGGTAAATGTAGCTTACGAACAGGAGCTTGTAGAGGAATATAAGGTTATGTCAGCACCGACCCTGATTTTCCTGAAAGAGGGAGAACAGATCCAACGACTGACAGGAGCAAAGAAAGCTGCAGAACTGGAAGAAATTATTGATCAGAATTTATAAGAATAAAGGAGAACAGATGTTATGGTTATCACAGTAGCAGGAGATAAAAAAGAAGTAAAAGATGCAATCACAGTTTCAGAACTGATCGTACAGGAGGATGTAGAAACTCCTCAGTATGTAACTGTATCAGTAAACGATGACTTCATCGACAAAGCAGAATTTGATACCTATGCATTAAAAGAAGGAGACAGTGTTGAATTTCTGTACTTTATGGGAGGTGGAAGATAGTGGCATTTACAAATGATCAGCTCGAACGTTATTCCAGACACATTATTCTGAAAGAGGTTGGAGCAAAAGGACAGAAAAAACTGCTCAATTCCAGTGTCCTGATCATAGGGGCAGGTGGACTGGGTTCACCGGCAGCCCTTTATCTTGCAGCAGCAGGTGTGGGAACCATCGGAATTGCAGACGCAGATGAGGTAGATCTTTCCAATCTGCAGAGACAGATCATTCATGCAACAAAGGATGTGGGAAAGCCAAAGGTTCTTTCTGCAAAAGAATCTATGGAAGCTATCAATCCGGATGTAACAGTAAAAACTTACCAGACTTTTGTAGATTCTGAAACGATCATGGATCTGATCAAGGATTATGATTTCATTATTGACGGAACCGATAATTTTCCGGCGAAATTCCTGATCAACGATGCCTGTGTTATGGCAAAGAAACCATTCTCTCACGCAGGAATCCTTCGTTTCCAGGGACAGCTTATGACTTATGTTCCGGGAGAAGGACCCTGTTACAGATGTGTATTCAAAGATCCGCCGCCAAAGGATGCCGTACCTACCTGTAAACAGGCTGGTGTCATCGGAGCAATGGGAGGTGTGATCGGAAGCCTTCAGGCAATGGAAGCCATCAAGTATATTCTTGGAGTTGGAGATCTTCTTACAGGATATCTTCTTACTTATGATGCGCTTACCATGGAGTTCCGTAAGATCAAACTTCCGCAGCATGTAAAGAACTGCCCGGTATGTGGAGAACATCCTACAATTACCGAACTGATCGATTACGAGCAGGCAGAATGTGACGGAGTTCTGTAGGGAATGTTTAGAGATTGTGAGATCTGAGAGGATATGGAACGGTCTGTAGATATTTTCTGAAGAACTGAATCAGGAGAGAGTAAATAATGATTACAATGTCAAAAAGTGACTACGAAATAATTTTAAAGCATGCCAGAGAAAATCTTCCGGAAGAAGCCTGCGGACTGGTCGCAGGAAAAAAGGAAGGTAAGGACAAATTTATTGAAAAGGTTTACTGCCTGACAAATATTGATCATTCCAATGAACATTTTTCACTGGATCCAAAAGAGCAGCTGGCAGCAGTTAAGGATATGCGTGCCAACGGTCTGGTACCTCTGGGTAACTGGCATTCCCATCCGGAAAGTCCATCCAGACCATCCGAAGAAGATAAGAGACTGGCTTATGACAGCACAGCAAGCTATATGATCCTTTCCCTTATGGACAATGAGAATCCGGTTCTGAATTCCTTCCATATAGAAGGAACAGAATCTGAGAAGGAAGAACTTGTATTGGTGTAAAATCCCAAAGAAGAGACTGAAAAAATCACGGAAATGCTCAGGAGATGAAACATGATCAGAAAAATATTTGCATTGAGTCTGGCAGCTGTGCTGGCACTGACACCGGTACAGGCTTTTGGAAAAACAGTATCTATCACAAATGTTTCCTACGACCCTACCAGAGAAATGTTTGAACAGTATAATAAAATATTCCAGGAGCACTGGAAGGAGAAAACCGGAGAGGATGTGGAGATCACACAGTCTCACGGCGGTTCCGGGAAGCAGGCACTGGAAGTGGCCAACGGACTGGATGCAGATGTAGTGACACTGGCGTTAGAATATGATATTGAATCCATAGAGAACGCAGGGCTGATCAAGGCAGGATGGATAGATAACTTCGACAATGACAGTTCTCCCTATACATCCACCATCGTATTCCTGGTTAAGAAAGGAAATCCAAAGAAGATTCAGGACTGGGATGACCTGACAAGGGATGGGGTAGGAGTGGTAACTCCGAATCCCAAGACCTCAGGAGGTGCCAGATGGAACTACATGGCAGCATGGGCTTATGCAGATAAGAAATACAACGGAGATGAGACACAGATGAAAGATTTCATCAGGAAGCTCTACCAGAATGTAGTAGTCCTGGACTCCGGTGCAAGAGGTGCAACCACTTCTTTCGTAGAAAACGGACAGGGCGATGTGCTGGTAGCGTGGGAAAACGAAGCCTATCTTTCTATGCGTGATTACCCGGATGAGTACGAGATCGTTACTCCCAGTGTCAGCATTCTGGCACAGCCCACGGTAGCAGTGGTGGATGAGGTAGTAGATTACAGAGACACAAGAGAAGTGGCAACTGAGTACTTAAACTATCTGTATTCCCACGAAGCACAGGAAATTGAAGCAGAGAATTATTTCCGTCCAACCAATGAGGAAATTCTGAAAAAACACAGGGATGTGTTTGACCTGAGCGTAAATCTGGTAAATATCAGTGAATACGGTGGATGGAATGAGGTGCAGAAAAAGCACTTCGCCGATGGCGGAATTTTTGATGAAATCTATGAGAGATAAAGAGGCAGACAGGGAAATTGCCCACTGACACAACAACAGGACCGGAACATACGAGACGAGAGAGGTGGTAATTGATTATGAAAAAAAGAAACAAACCGGTGATTCCAGGATTCGGACTCTCCATGGGAATTACCATTTCCATATTAAGTCTGGTGGTTCTGATCCCACTTGCCAGTCTGGTGATCTACACCGCGAAATTAAGCTTTAAAGATTTCATCGAAACCATTACAAGAGCCAGAGTACTGGCATCCTTTTACACCAGCTTTATATCTGCTTTCGCAGCAGCTGTAATAAATGGCATCATGGGAACCATTCTTGCATGGGTACTTGTGAAATATGAATTTCCGGGCAAGTGGATTATGGACGGAATGATTGAGCTTCCTTTTGCGCTTCCAACAGCAGTTGCAGGTATTGCACTTACTTCCCTGACCTCTGATTCCGGACTGGTGGGCAGCTTTTTTGCCAGATTTGGTATCAAAATCGCATACACAAGAATCGGAATCACAGTAGCTATGATCTTTGTAGGAATTCCTTTCGTTGTAAGAAGCGTACAGCCAGTCCTGGAGAAAATGGACAACTCCTGCAGTGAAGCAGCCGGTGTACTGGGAGCGAAGAAATCCACCATTTTCTGGAAAGTGATTTTTCCGGAACTGAAACCTGCGATTTTTGCAGGAACCGGACTTGCGTTTGGCAGATGCCTGGGTGAATACGGAAGCATCGTATTTATTGCAGGAAATAAACCATATTATACAGAAATCACACCTTTGATCATTATGTCAGAGCTTCAGGAATTTGATTATTCCAGTGCGACAGCAATAGCACTGGTGATGTTGGCGGTTTCATTTTTCATTCTGTTTCTCAATAATGTGATCCAGCAGAGAAACGCGAGAATCTTAAAAGGAGGAAATGCCTGATGGACAACAATGGAAAGACTTCAGAGAAAATTACAAAATGGGTTCTGATCGGGATCAGCATTTTGTTTCTGGCGGTAATGCTCCTCCTTCCGCTGGTCACTGTGATTACAGAAGCACTACGGAGCGGCTGGAAGGTTTATGCGGCAGCAGTGACAGATGAATATACGGTCAAAGCACTTCTTCTCACTGTGAAGGCAACTCTTTTTGCAGTTATCTTTAATACAGTCTTTGGAATCTTTGCAGCCTGGGCACTGACCAAGTTTCAGTTCAGGGGTAAGAAGCTTCTGACAACTCTGATCGATCTTCCGGTTACCATTTCTCCGGTAATCGCAGGTCTGATCTTTCTTCTGATTTTTGGACGACAGAGTCCTGTCTACTTTTTCCTTTTGAAATTCGGAATTAAAGTTGTATTCTCTGTACCGGGAATCATTATTGCAACTGTATTTGTAACCTTTCCTTTTATTTCCAGAGAGCTGATTCCGGTTCTGGAAGCAGAAGGAACGGACGAGGAAGAAGCTGCAGCTCTTATGGGAGCCGGCGGATGGACCATCTTCCGGAAGATTACCTTTCCTCATATTAAATGGGCATTGCTTTATGGCATCGTACTCTGTACAGCGAGAGCAATGGGAGAGTTCGGAGCAGTGTCTGTCCTTTCCGGACATTTGAGGGGAAAAACCAACACACTTCCTCTTCATGTAGAGATTCTATTTAATGAGTTTCAGTATGTTCCGGCATTTGCCGTATCTTCACTGCTGGTGATCATGGCAGTTATTATTCTGGTGATCCGAAGCGTGATCGAATACAAAGGAAAGAAGGAAGCCTGATATGTATGTAGAGTTAAAAAATATAAATAAGACCTATGGTTCCTACCAGGCATCAAGAAATGTGAATTTCGGAATCGAAAAAGGTAAGCTGATCGGCCTGCTGGGACCAAGTGGAAGCGGAAAAACAACTATTCTTCGAATGATCGCAGGTCTGGAAAATCCGGACAGTGGAGAGATCATTATTGACGGAAAGGTAGTCAACGATGTTCCGGCCAGTGAGCGTGGAATCGGATTTGTGTTTCAGAATTATGCATTGTTTCGTTATATGACAGTCTATGACAATGTAGCGTTCGGTCTGAAGGTTCAGAAAGTAGACAAAAAGAAAATTCATGCCAGAGTCATGGAGCTGGTCAAACTGGTAGGACTGGAAGGACTGGAGAAAAGATATCCAAGCCAGCTGTCCGGCGGCCAGAGACAGAGGGTAGCATTTGCCAGAGCCCTTGCCCCGAACCCCCAGGTATTACTTCTGGATGAGCCATTTGCAGCTATTGATGCAAAAATCCGTCAGGAATTACGAAGCTGGTTAAAAGAGATGATCGAGAAACTGGGTATCACCAGTATTTTTGTTACTCATGATCAGGATGAAGCCATTGAAGTGGCAGATGAGATCATCATTACCAATGCAGGACAGATTGAGCAGAAGGGCACACCAGTGGAAGTTTACAGAAACCCGGAAACCGCTTTTACCGCATCCTTCTTCGGACAGCCATCTGTACTGGAAAATGCAGATGATTTCCATACCTTTACTCAGGCGGAGGGAGCAGACAAGATTATTGTCCGTCCGGAATTTGTAAAGATTTCCAAACTGGATGAGGTAGAGAAGTTCAGAACCTCTGTATCTCAGGGAGTGGTGGAACAGGTTTCCTTCAGAGGGGATAACCTGGAGCTTCAGGTGAGAGTGAACAATTCTGTAGTAACTGCCAGAAGAAGTCTGGAGAAAGCAGATGTCCGCGAGGGAGAAATTGTCAATGTATTCCTGTACAGGATTTTCGCACTAAAGGGTGACAGTGTACAGCTGATCGAGAATGAGGCTGTAAGGGATGACTTTGTAATTATCTAAGGAAATTGGAGAAAAGAGTAACAGAGTATGAGGACAGAGAGAATCAAAACAGATGTGCTGATCATCGGCGGCGGTACAGCAGGATGCTTTGCAGCCTATGTGATCGGTCAGAAAAGTCATAAAAAAGTTTTGATCGCAGAGAAAGCGAACATTAAACGAAGCGGATGCCTGGCAGCAGGCGTGAACGCGTTAAACGCATATATTACAGAAGGCAGAGTACCGCAGGATTATGTGGACTATGCAAAAAAGGATGCCCACGGAATCGTAAGGGAGGATCTTCTTCTCACTATGTCAGAGAGACTGAATCATGTGACAAAGGTGATGGAAGACCTGGGGCTGGTTATCCTGAAGGATGAAAAGGGCAAATACGTTGCCAGAGGAAACCGAAACATTAAGATCAACGGTGAGAACATGAAGCCAATCCTTGCAAAGGCAGCAGCCGAACAGGAGAATGTTACAGTTCTGAACCACGTAAACATCACAGACTATAAAACAGAAAAAGGAAAGATCACAGGAGCTGTAGGGTTCAGTGTCAATGAAGAGATTTTCTATGATATTGATGCAGAAGCAGTTCTCTGTGCAACAGGCGGGGCTGCCGGACTTTACAGACCAAATAACCCGGGCTTTTCCAGACATAAAATGTGGTATCCGCCATTTAACACAGGTGCAGGATATGCAATGGGACTTCTTTCCGGTGCAGAAATGACAACCTTTGAGATGCGTTTCATTGCACTGAGATGTAAGGACACCATTGCTCCTACAGGAACCATTGCCCAGGGTGTTGGAGCAAGACAGGTCAATGCACATGGTGACATTTATGAGACAAAATATGGTCTGACAACCTCTCAGAGGGTTTACGGCACAGTGATGGAGAACAGAGAAGGAAAGGGTCCGTGTTACCTCAGAACGGAAGGCATTTCCAAAGAACAGGAGCAGGATCTCTACAAAGCCTACCTGAATATGGCACCGTCCCAGACTCTGAAATGGATGGAAGCAGGCAAAGGACCATCTGAAGAGAACGTAGAAATTGAAGGTACAGAACCGTACATTGTAGGCGGACATACAGCCAGCGGTTACTGGGTAGACAATAACAGAGCGACCACCATAGAAGGCTTATATGCAGCCGGGGATGTAGCCGGAGGATGCCCGCAGAAATATGTAACCGGCGCATTGGCAGAGGGTGAGATCGCAGCAGAGGCGATCCTGGAATATCTGAACAGGAAAGATGACAGGACCCTGGCAGAGAATAAAAAAGAGTCATCCGTATCAGAGGAAACAGCAGATATTATGAAGAATGACGAGGAGCAGAATCTATCTGAAATTGCGAAGGGTGATGAAGTACAGAATCTATTTGAAATTGCAGCAGCAAAGAAATCAGAATATGAAGCTCACTTAAATGCGCCCCGTTCCCTGATGAATGCAGAGCAGCTTGAGGAGGCCATGCAGAAAATCATGGATCAGTATGCAGGCGGAATCGGTACAGACTACAGATACAGCGAGACAAGTCTTGCAAAAGCAGATGAAAAGATCGCCGCACTTCTTCCTGTAGTGGACACTCTGGCAGCATCAGATACTTACGAACTGATGCAGATTTACGAACTCCGTGAACGGCTGATTGTATGCCGGGCTGTGATCGCACATCTGGCAGCCAGAAAAGAAACCAGATGGCACAGCTTCGGAGAGAATACAGATTACCCTGAGCAGAGTGAAGATTGGATGAAATATGTAAATTCCCGTATGGAAAACGGGAAGATCAGGATTCTGTACCGTGATCTGATCACAAAAGAAAGTGCAGATTCCAATACAGTAGCGAAAGGAGCAGGTGAAAGATGAGCATTCGGATTCAGAAAAGTAAATGTGTAGGATGCGGCAGATGTATCGAAGCCTGTCCCGGAAACCTGATCAAAAAGGACAAAGAGGGCAAAGCCTTTATCCGCCAGGTCAGAGACTGCTGGGGATGCACCTCCTGTATCAAAGAATGCAGCCGTGATGCTATCCGCTTCTTCCTTGGAGCTGATGTGGGAGGCAGAGGTGCAAGTATGATCGTGTCAGAGAAACCTGACATTTCCACCTGGACAGTGGAGAAGCCGGATGGCACCCAGATTACCATTCAGGTTAATAAGAAAGATGCCAATAAATATTAAATATAGCTGTCCCTCAGTCTGCTGACAGTAAGGAGACGGACAGTCAGGTATAAACAAACAGAGGAGGATAATGCAATGAGTAACTTATCTCATCTTGATGAGCTTGAAGCAGAAGCAATTTATATTATGCGGGAAGTGGCAGCCGAGTGTGAAAAGCCGGTTATGCTTTATTCTATAGGAAAGGACAGCTCCGTTATGCTCCATCTGGCGCTGAAAGCATTTTACCCGGAGAAACCACCTTTCCCATTTCTTCACATTGATACCACATGGAAATTCCGTGAGATGATCGAATTCCGTGACAGAATCGCAAAGGAAAATGGAATCGACATGCTGGTTTATACCAACGAAGAAGGTGTAAAGGCAGGGATCAACCCATTTGACAATGGTTCTGCATACACAGACATTATGAAAACCCAGGCTTTAAAACAGGCTCTGACTAAATATGGATTTACAGCAGCATTTGGCGGCGGCCGCCGTGATGAGGAGAAATCCAGAGCAAAAGAAAGAATCTTCTCTTTCCGTAACTCAGCCCAGGCATGGGATCCGAAGAACCAGAGACCGGAGATGTGGAAGCTTTACAACACAAAGATCCAGAAGGGTGAAAGCATGAGAGTTTTCCCAATCTCCAACTGGACAGAGAAAGATATCTGGCAGTACATTCAGCGTGAAAACATCGAAATCGTGCCATTATACTTTGCAAAGGAAAGACCGGTTATTTACAGAGACGGCAATATTATCATGGTAGACGATGACAGACTGAAGCTTCGCCCGGATGAAAAAATCGAATATAAAAAAGTCAGATTCCGTACCCTTGGATGCTATCCGCTTACAGGCGGCATCGAATCTGATGCAGATACACTGGATGAGATCATTGATGAGACATTAAGTGCTGTTTCCTCTGAACGTACCAGCCGAGTGATCGACCACGAGGCAGCAGGCAGCATGGAGAGAAGAAAGAGAGAGGGGTATTTCTAGGATGAAAGGATTATTGAAATTTATTACATGCGGAAGTGTGGATGATGGAAAATCCACTCTGATCGGACATATTCTTTATGATGCAAAGCTTCTCTACGCAGACCAGGAGAAAGCTCTGGAGCTGGATTCCAAAGTAGGAAGCAGAGGCGGTGCCATTGACTATTCTCTTCTTCTGGATGGCCTGATGGCAGAACGTGAGCAGGGTATTACCATCGACGTTGCATACCGCTATTTTACAACAGACAACCGCAGCTTTATCGTAGCTGACACCCCAGGTCATGAGGAATACACCAGAAACATGGCAGTTGGTGCATCTTTCGCAGATCTGGCAGTTATTCTTGTGGATGCATCCCAGGGAGTGCTGGTACAGACAAGACGTCATGCAAGAATCTGTGCACTGATGGGAATCCGTTACTTCGTATTTGCAGTAAATAAAATGGACCTGATCGGTTACGATGAAAAGCGTTTCCGCGAGATCGAGAACCAGATTGCAGGTCTGATCGAAGAGCTGAAGCTTGCCAATGTAACGATCATTCCGGTATCCGCTACAGAGGGGGACAATGTTACAACAAAATCTGATAACATGCCATGGTATGCAGGCGAAGCACTCCTTACACATCTGGAAACTGTAGACATCAAAGAAGATACAGAAAAAGGTTTCTATATGCCTGTACAGAGAGTCTGCAGACCGAACCATGAATTCCGTGGATTCCAGGGACAGATAGAGAACGGCACCATCAAGGTGGGTGATCTTGTGACAACTCTTCCAAGTAAAGAAGAGGCTCATGTAAAGAGCATTCTGGTTGGTGATAAAGAGGCAGAAGAAGCAGTGCAGGGTCAGCCTGTAACCATCCAGCTTGACAGAGAGGTAGACGTTTCCCGTGGATGCGTACTTACCATTGGTTCCGGTGCAGCGCTCACAGATTCTGTAGAAGCAGACATCCTCTGGATGGATGACAATGCCCTTACAGATGGCAAGAACTTCTTTGTAAAAATCGGCACCAAGATGATCCCTGGTCTTGTTACAAAGATTAATTATTCTGTAGATGTGAATACAGGGGAAAAGAAAAACGCCTACACTTTAAGGAAAAATGAAATTGCTTCCTGCACTCTGGAATTCTCAGAGAAGATCGTAGTAGATGAATTTGACAAACACAGAACACTTGGCGAGCTGATCTTGATTGATCGTATTACAAATATGACATCTGCCTGCGGTGTTGTAAGAAAAACACTGGTTTCCCAGGATAAATCCCAGATTGGAAAGGTAGACGAGCAGGTTCGAGCAGGATTAAAAGGCCAGACGCCGGTAGTGGTGGAATTTCCAATTGGTAAGGAAGGAATCACCCTTGATTTTGCAGAACAGGTAGAAAAAGGACTGGCTGTACTGGGAAGACATACCTATTTGTATCATCCGGCAGCGGGCGAGGATTACGCAGAAACTGTCCGCCATCTTAAGGCAGCAGGACTGATCGTGCTTCTGGTACTTGATGAAAATACTGCAAAGGATGGAACACTGAAAAATATGGATGGTTTCTATTCAAACTGGCAGATTGACGGAATCACCGTAAAGGATACCATTGATTTCGTGAAGAAGAAATCTGCATTTGCAGTACAGAATGCCCAGGATGGGAACTATATCTGATACAGCCTCCGATAACCGAATCAGGGAAGTCCCCTGCTTCAATTACGAAAAGCAATAAGCAGTGAACAGTAATACCGCAGAAACAGTGAAAGTTTCTGCGGTATTTTGCTTTCTTGACAAGTATGGCTGCAGCAGATTATACTCGGTTGTGTAGAAGAAGGACTGCTATATCTTTGATATCTACGAATTGCTCCGCTGCAAAGCAGCTCTCGCAATTCTCAAACATTCATATAGATAGGAAAGATAGTATAAATATGCAGACAAATGATGAAAGCAAATTAAATCAGAATAAGCTGACGCGCTCTGTAAAAGCCAGTCTTTTTTCCTGTGTGGAACCGGTGGCCTCTATGGTATTAACTGCAGTCTGGATGAAGGTCAGCTTCACTACACCGGATTTGATGGGAACTCTGTTTGTAATTGCCACGAGCATAATCCTGGCAATTCCTACAAAGAAAAAAATAAATCAGTAAGGATACTACAAAGACATTGCATATTACACATTATGTCAAAGAATGTGTTATAATTGATTTTGTATAATATTGCGTATTGGGATTGGTTTTGCAGTATAAACTGTTATAAAACAGGGCTGCGCAGTTGAATGGAGGTATTTTTATGCGGCTGAAAAAAGTACAGAAAGCGTTGAAAACGAAAAATATTAACTATGAATATACGGAAGAGAACGGGTGTGGAAGTATTGATTTTATGTTCCGCGGTCTGAGATTTCATATATGGGAATATGAGGACCGTGTCTGGGGAGCTGAGACAAACGTATTTGAAGCAGGCAGAAGCCAGGATATTGAGGGTGCTTATGAGGATGTTATTTCGGACGAGATCCTTTCATGGCCGGATATGCTGCCTGGAATGTAAGTATTTGTCCTGTGAAGATCAAAAAGTAAGCAACAGGCGGGGTGTCTGTAGCAGAAAGTGCGATCATAAACCTGAAAAGGAGTGAGATTTACGAAAAAAGATCAAACCAGACGAATGGTGTTGACGGTGTGTCTGGCGGTTACCTATATGTTTTCAAATGTGTATGCAACAGAGATTGCAGGTCCGCCACGGCCGAAAATCCTGACAGTTACGCCCACACCGACAGTAAAACCGACACAGACACCAATATCAACACCGGAGCCTGTACCAACACAGAAACCAACATCAACACCTGTACCGGATACTGCTGAAAAAGATGTATCGGATCCGGCAGATCAGGGAACATTAAGCAGACCAGATCACCCGGATACGATTTCAGCAGACAAGCTTGTTTTCATTGGAGATTCCAGAACAGAAGGTCTGAGGGATGCGGTAAATGATGACAGTATCTGGTCCTGTCTTTCTTCTATGGGATATGACTGGATGGTATCTACAGGTGTGCCGCAGGTAGAAGATCAGATAGAGGACAATACAGCAGTCATCATCCTGATGGGAGTCAATGATCTCTATCATGTGAATGATTATATCAGCTATATTAATTCCAAGGCAGCAGAATGGGGAAACCGTGGAGCCCAGACATATTTTGTATCTGTGGGACCGGTACAGAATGATCCATATTGCAGCAATGCGGAAATTGAAAGTTTTAATGCGGCAATGCAGGCCAATCTGAGCGGAGTTACCTACATAGATGTATACTCCCATCTGGTATCTGAGGGATTTTCCACTGTAGATGGAACCCACTATCCGGACAGTGTATCTATAGATATTTATAATTACATATTGGATCATCTGGAAGAGCAGAGGAGTGGGATTTGGGGATAATTCAGCGGAAATTTTGATGTTGTGTTGAGCCTGGAAGCATTTGGTGATATGATATGCAGATAAGGAAACGGAAATGAGCGGAATTTCGTTTCTCTGTGAAGTGGCTGAAAGTTCAGCAGGAGGAAAAATGAGTGTGCTGATTGCAGCAGCGATGAAATTATAAATGGAAATTGTTCGGTGTTCCTGCAGTGGATTACTGTACAGTTATCCGAATTGAGAATCAGGAGGAAAGAATGAGAGGACTGTATTCATCCAAAACAGAAATCAGACACAAAATTTTTACAGAAATTGCGAGGATGGCATATGAAGGCCAGTCTCCGGAGACACTGGAGGAGCTTCCCTACAAAATCGTACCCGGCGAGATTGCTTCCTACCGTGACAGTATTTTTCTGGAAAGAGCAGTAGTTGGAGAGAGACTTCGTGTGGCAATGGGAATGTCACTGAGAAAGATCACAGAGCATGCACCGATTTCCAAAGGTGTGGAGGCCAGCATTATGGAGGAAAAATATTATGAACCGCCTCTTATTAATGTGATCAAATTTGCCTGTAACTCCTGCCCTGAGAAAAGAGTGATGGTCACAGAGGGCTGTCAGGGCTGCCTGGAGCATCCCTGTGTGGAAGTCTGTCCAAAGAAAGCCGTGCATATGAAGGACGGCAGATCCCACATTGACGAGGATGCCTGTATTAAATGCGGAAAGTGTCTGGAAGCCTGTCCGTATAATGCTATCATTAAACAGGAACGTCCCTGTTCAAAGGCCTGTGGCATGAATGCCATTGGCTCTGATGAATATGGAAGAGCCGAGATTGATCAGGATAAATGTGTATCCTGCGGACAGTGTCTGGTAAGCTGTCCGTTCAGTGCTATTGTTGATAAAGGCCAGATATTCCAGACTATTATGGCACTGAAAAGTGAGACACCTGTATATGCCATCCTGGCACCTGCCATTGCAGGACAGTTTCCCGGTATGGAGAATTCCAAGATCAGAGGTGCTTTTCAGGCACTTGGATTTACAGATGTGAGAGAGGTTGCTATCGGTGCGGATCTTTGTACAGTGGAGGAAGCGAAGGACTTCCTGGAAGAGGTTCCTGAGAAACTTCCTTTCATGGCTACTTCCTGCTGTCCATCCTGGTCCATGATGGCCAAGAAATTATTTCCGGAACAGGCCAAGTGTATTTCTATGGCACTGACACCTATGGTTCTTACTGCCAGACTGATTAAGCAGAAGGAACCTGACTGCAAGATCGTTTTCGTAGGTCCCTGTGCAGCCAAGAAGCTGGAGGCAAGCCGTAAGAGCATCCGAAGCTATGTGGATTTTGTACTGACATTTGAAGAAGTGGCCGGTATGTTTGAGGCAAAGGGAATAGACTGGAAGGATATTCCGGAAGGAGAGCCACTGTTCTGTGCAAGTGCTGACGGAAGAGGCTTCGCAGTCAGCGGAGGTGTGGCAGAGGCAGTTGTCCATGCAGTGAAGCGTATTGATCCGGACCGTGAAGTGAAGGTAATGAGTGCAGAGGGCCTGCAGAATTGTAAGAAAATGCTTCAGATGGCCAAGCTTGGAAAATATGACGGCTATCTGTTGGAAGGAATGGCATGTCCCGGCGGTTGTGTAGCAGGTGCCGGCACTATCCAGACAGTTAAAAAGGCAGCAGCAGCTCTTGAAAAAATGAAGAAAGAAGCTTCCTTCACAGAGTCTTATGATTCAGAATATAAAACCAGACTGGAAAGCCTGGAAAAATTTGAGGTGGAGTAAGATTCTGCTAATTTTTAAATTCCACAGCATGCTTTCGCTTCCAGATGGGGAATAGGTTTCTCTGGCAGACGTAATTCTCTCTCTGTTTAATGCTGACAGCATGGAAAAAGGTTTTCCACATATCAGTGAATTCATCCTCATATGCTTCAGTCTGTTGCAGAGTCTTAAACTCTTCCTCTGTAAGATAACGCAGATAGTTTTCGCCGTCCATTGGGTGCACACAGGCAATTTTACGGTTATCGTCAATGATCATCCAGTGTTCTGAGGGCATGCGGTCTGCGAAATGTCTGCCAACCAGCAAGATCACATCATTTTGGGGTTCCAGATGGCTGATATATACCCTGGAATCCAGACTCTGGAAACGGGCAAATTCCCGGAAATGATGGGCTTCATTGGATACCCTGCGCCGGATTTCCAGAAGTTTTACCACATGAGGGTTGGTATATAGCCGGGTTACAGTATTTCCCACTGCGAAGCCTACCCTCAGAAAATTATAAATTGCCTGTAGAGCATCTTCATCTGCAGACAGGGAAGCATAGTAGATATCCAGATAAGCTTCCTCTGAAATATCTCTGCGGATAGAACGGATCACTTTTTCTGCTTTGGAAGAATTTCCGTCTACGTGGATATACTCATCAAACATTGTCTGTTGAAATACAGGTTCTTTTCTTAATTGTATCTGACTGTGACCCACCTTCAGGGCAGCAGACCAGGCATCATAGATGCAGGTCATGATGTCCTCAAGGCGGTCCTGACATGTAAATATTTTCATGAATTTTCTCTTCTTATTATTCCTATTTTATTCCAAAATCTGCAAGGGTCATCTGGGAATAGGATTCACCGGAATGCCGGATCTTCCACAGATCGTTTTTATCTACAGTGACTAATTGTCTTGTGATGTATTCCTGTTCAATGGGAGTATGATACATCTGTTTTCCCCCACAGGTAATAAAATAGTGCGCTCGTTTTAACACCACGCCCATTTTCTTTAAGCTGTCAAAATCCAGCCTTCCATATCGTCTGGCGTGGGTGATACGGCTGGCTGATTTTGGGCCGATGCCGGGAACGCGAAGTAAAACTGGGTAGCTGGCTCTTTCCACATCCACAGGAAACTGATCCAGGTGACGCAGGGCCCAGTCACATTTGGGGTCTAACAATTCATTGAAGTTTGGCTGCTCTTCCGATAACAGTTCCCCTGCCTGAAATCCATAGAAGCGCAGTAGCCAGTCTGCCTGATACAGGCGATGCTCCCGCAGAAGAGGAGGCGGTGTGCCAATCTGTGGAAGAACCCTATCCTCATTCAGTGGAATGTAGGCAGAGTAAAATACACGCTTCAGATCAAAGCCCTGATATAATGCCTGAGTAGTCTGCAGCAGAGTATAATCACTTTCCCCGGTTGCGCCAATGATCATCTGGGTGCTCTGGCCTGCAGGTGCAAAGCTCCGTTTCAGATCAGACATATCACGGGGTGCCAGCTGGCAGGCATTCTCCCAGGTGAGAATTCGATTGTACATTTCGTTTTCCCTGCCTGAAAATACATTTCGGCCATCCTTTGTCGGAGCCTTGTAACCTTTAAGTTTTGCATCCATGTTCTGATTTTCAAGCTTCTCTCTGAATATTTTCTTGGAGTTATCTGAAAAAATTCCCTGATTTAAAAACTGATTTCCACGGCTCCGGTCCATATATGCAGACTTGCCCACAGCTATTCTGTGGGAGGCAATTGTGTTCTGCACCTTTCCCATAGGATTCAGGATGTTCTGCATGGTCTTATTCGGTGCCAGCAGGTGCAGGCTTTCCTGGGTGGGAAGCTCCATATTTACACTGATACGATCAGCCAGATATCCGGCTGCAGCCAGAAGCTCGTCAGAGGCTCCGGGAATAGTTTTCACATGAATGTATCCGTTAAAATGGTATTTGGTACGGAGAAGCAGCAGTGTTTCGCACATCTTTTCCATAGTATAGGTAGGATTCTTCAGCACTCCGGAGCTGAGAAACAGTCCTTCAATATAGTTTCTTTTATAAAATTCAATGGTTAACTGACAGATCTCTTCAGGGGTAAAGGTTGCTCTGGGTACATCATTGCTGGAACGGTTGATGCAGTATTTGCAATCGTAGGCACAGTGGTTGGTCATCAGGATCTTCAGCAGAGAAATACACCTTCCGTCTGCAGCAAAACTGTGACAGATACCGCATGCCTCCGCATTGCCGAGCTCTCCTTTCTTACCCCGGCGGCTGGAACCGCTGGAAGTACATGCGACATCATATTTCGCTGCATCAGCCAGAATCTGTAATTTCTCCTGGGTGGTATAAGTGCTGTCTGTGATGGAATTCATATCCTTATTATACAAACTAATGTTCGATAATGCAAGGACTATTTGAACATTTGTTCCCTATGAGGCTTTTCTATGTTACTGTTCACTGGTAATATCCCGCGAGGTGTTTTTTGTGAGCGAAGGTCACAGAAAACCCGAGACATACCGCGCGAATTTATGCGATTAGCATAAATTCTGTGCATCGCGAAGCGTGTTGCTGTGAACGGAGTGAACAGTAACTTTTCTATTTTGTTTCCGTAACCTTGATTTTTTTCCGGAAGTCTTTGGTATAGTGAATCTCATAATCAGAAGTTACAAAAAATGCCTGTACATCGTCCAGGGATTCAGCAAGCTTCATGCCGTCTTCCAGACCCATGGCAAAGCAGGTGGTACTCAGTGCATCCCCGCCCACAGACTTGTCGGAAATAATCGTAACTGTGATCAGTCCATTGTCATAGGGATAGCCGGTTTTGGGATTGAGCAGATGATGATATAATGTGCCATTCTGTTCAAAGCATCGTTCATAAATCCCGGAAGAAACCACTGATTTATCTTTGATATCCATAACAGCAATGGTCTCACTGCGGTCTGCAAACGGTTTCTGGATCCCAATCTTAAAAGCAGAATTGTCCGGTTTTTCGCCAATACAGAGAACATTTCCGCCAAGATTGATGATCGCACTTTTCACATTCCGGGAAACCAGATAATCCTTCAGACGGTCTGCAATATAACCCTTGGCAATAGCACCAAGCTCAATTGCAGTATCGTCTGTTTTTAATGTAATCTCATTTTTAACTCTATCAACAGAAATATTGTGATAATCACATTTGGGTAATGCTGCCTGAATCAGACTGTCTTCCGGAACTTGCGGATCTTCTGCGGTAAAATCCCACAAGGAAGTCAATGGCTCAATCGCAATATCGAAAGCACCATCTGACAAATCAGAATAATAAAGTCCCTTCTGAATCAGTTCCGCCAGAGAATCCGACACCTGATAAGTATCCTCTGTCCCATTCACTGGTGTAAGCTGTCTGTGGTTTAGTTTATATAATTCACTGTCGCTTGCAGTACGGCTGAATATTTTCTCATATTTATCACATAAATTCATACATTCGGTGAGCAGATTTCTATCCTGGGAATCATAAATAGTGACAGTAACTGCGGTATTCAATTTAATCGCGGTAGTAGAAATTGGCTCCTGAGAATCAGCAGCTGTATTTTTCCCGCTTTTTGTCTGTGTCGAACATCCGGACAAAACAGCCGGACATAATATAAGAGACGCTGTGAACATTGAAAAAACACAGCATTTTATTAATTTTTTTGCAGATATATGATATAATGACATAAATGTAACCTCGTTTTATAGCAGATAAAAGCAAGCTTTCACCTGTTGCTTATTGCTTTTCACAATTGAAGCAGGGAATTTCTTTGATTTGGTTAAATAGGAATTGCTACTATAAGTATATCAGAAATGACAAAAGTTGCAAAAGTATCTTTTGAGAAAGGAGACTCTAGCTATGTCCAATGCAGTAAACTGCGAATACTGTGTAAATTACAGTTATGATGACGATTACGAATGTTATACCTGCGAAGTCAATCTTGATGAGGATGAGATGGTAAAATTCATTACAGGGAATTTCCATCAGTGTCCATATTTTAAGATGGGTGATGAATATCGGATCGTGCGCAAACAAATGTAAAATAATAAAAATCCCCCTTTTGTAAAACGATGCTATGCATTATAATAGGAGAACAGAAAATAAATAGGATACCACCAAGAGAGGAAATAGAATAATGGAAAACGTTTATATTATGGACCATCCGCTGATCCAGCACAAAATCTCCATGCTGAGAAATAAAAGCACAGGAACAAATGAATTCCGTAAATTAGTAGAGGAGATCGGCATTCTTATGGGATATGAAGCCCTTCGTGATCTTCCGGTAGAAGACGTGGAGATCGAAACACCGATTGAAACCTGTATGACACCGATGATCTCAGGAAAGAAGCTGGCAGTGATCCCTGTACTCCGTGCAGGTCTGGGAATGGTAAACAGCATCCTTACACTTGTACCGTCTGCAAAGGTTGGACACGTAGGACTTTACCGTGATCCTGTAACACATGAACCTCACGAATACTACTGCAAGCTTCCGGAATCCATTGATGAACGAATTGCAGTTATCGTAGACCCAATGCTTGCAACCGGAGGCTCTGCAGAAGCAGCCGTTGATTTTGTGAAAAAACAGGGCGGAAAAAATATCAAATTCATGTGTATCATAGCAGCTCCTGAGGGATTGAAACGCCTTCACGAAGCACATCCGGATGTGCAGATCTACTGTGGCCACCTTGACCGTGAGTTAAATGACCACGCCTACATCTGTCCGGGTCTTGGCGATGCCGGTGACCGCATTTTCGGAACAATGTAAGGGAGCTGTATCTTTCTAATAACTATTAAAAAACTATTGAAAAAAGTAAAAAAACTATTGACAACCCCTATTTCGTATGCTATCTTATATCAGAACGCTGCCGAAGACAGTAGGTGCCGCAAGGCATAAGGATGTAACCGCCTACCGAGGACTAAGTATTCTTTTATGGAGATTACACAAGCCTTACTGTCATGCAGTAAGGCTTTTTCTTTACTCATTGCAGCGGTATACAAAATCTATAAGGAGGTGTACCATTTCATGGCAAAAGTAGAACTTAAACAACCAATCGTAGACGAAATTATCAGCAACGTGAAAGAGGCAGAATCTGTAGTACTTGTTAACTACAGTGGTCTTACAGTTGAACAGGATACTGCTTTACGTAAGGAATTAAGAGAAGCTGGTGTACAGTACAAGGTTTACAAAAACACAATGATGCATCGTGCATTCGAAGGTACTCAGTGTGAAGAACTGATCCAGCACTTACATGGAACAAACGCTCTGGCAATCTCTGCTGATGACGCTACTGCTCCTGCAAGAATCCTTGATAAATTCGCTAAGAAGAACCCGGCTTTAGAGCTGGTAGCAGGTATCGTTGAAGGTAACTATAACGATCAGGCAGGTATTCAGGCACTGGCAGGCATTCCTTCCAGAGAAGAACTTCTCGGAAAACTGCTTGGAAGCATCCAGTCTCCTATTACCAACTTTGCTCGTGTGCTTAATCAGATCGCTGAGAAAAACGGTGGTGCTGACGCAGCAGCAGCTGAATAATCCTGAAATAACAGGACAAAAAATAACGAATAATAAAATATATTATATGGAGGGAATTTAAAATGGCAAAATTAACAACAGAAGAATTTATTGCAGCAATCAAAGAATTATCTGTATTAGAATTAAATGATTTAGTAAAAGCTTGTGAAGAAGAGTTCGGTGTATCCGCAGCAGCAGGTGTTGTAGTAGCAGCAGCTGGAGCAGCTGGAGAAGCAGCTGAAGAAAAAGATGAGTTCGATGTAGAACTTGCAGAAGTTGGACCAAACAAAGTTAAAGTTATCAAAGTTGTTCGTGAAGTAACTGGCTTAGGTCTGAAAGAAGCTAAAGAAATGGTTGACGGAGCTCCTAAGGTTGTTAAAGAAGGCGCATCCAAAGCAGAAGCTGAAGATATCAAAACAAAACTTGAAGCAGAAGGTGCTAAGGTTAACCTTAAATAATTATCTTCTTTGTGAAAAGAATTTTATGCAGGAATGTTTCGACATTCCTGCATTTTTGCTCTGTGGCTGTCTGTGTGATGCAGGTACACGGGGCTGGAAAAATATAATAAAATATTTGGAAAAAAATGATTGACAGGCGTATCTTGTTGTGCTATAGTGAAGAATGCTATATTATGGCAAGATGTGCCTATTGTCTTTTGGCAGTAAGGGTCATGTTATAATAAATATAAAGAAAAAACAGGGGTGAAACGTCAATGGAAAAAAACAGAATTCGTTCTGTAAAAACTGGAAAAAGCATGCGTATGAGCTTCCAGAGGCAAGAAGAAGTCCTGGAAATGCCAAACCTGATCGAAGTCCAGAGAGATTCTTATAAATGGTTTCTTGATGAAGGACTGAAAGAAGTCTTTGATGACATTTCTCCGATCGCAGATTACGGCGGAAAGCTCAGTCTGGAATTCATCGACTTTACATTTGACGAGAAGGATGCGAAATATACCATCGAGCAGTGTAAAGAACGTGACGCAACTTATGCCGCACCTTTGAAGGTTCGAGTGAGACTGATTAACAAAGAAACAGGGGAGATCAACGAACACGAGATTTTCATGGGAGATTTACCTATTATGACAGTTACCGGTACCTTTGTCATCAATGGTGCAGAGCGTGTAATCGTCAGCCAGTTAGTACGTTCCCCTGGAATCTATTATGCCATCGCACATGATAAGCTGGGTAAGAGACTGTTCTCCAGTACTGTTATTCCTAACAGAGGAGCATGGCTGGAATATGAGACAGATTCCAATGATGTATTTTATGTTCGTGTAGACAGAACCCGTAAAGTTCCGATCACAGTTCTGATCCGTGCACTGGGTGTGGGAAGCAATGCTGAGATCACAGAGCTTTTCGGTGAAGAGCCAAAGATCCTGGCAAGCTTTACCAAGGATACATCTACTAATTATCAGGAAGGTCTTCTTGAATTATACAAGAAAATCCGTCCGGGTGAACCGCTTGCTGTAGAGAGTGCAGAGAGCCTGATCAATGCTATGTTCTTTGATCCGAGAAGATATGATCTTGCTCATGTTGGCCGTTATAAATTTAATAAGAAGCTTCATCTTAACAGAAGAATTGTGGGCCATAAGCTGGCAGAGGAAGTTGTAGACCCATCCACAGGAGAAATCCTGGCAGAAGAGGGAGCAGTAGTTACTAAGGAACTGGCAAATGTGATCCAGAACAGTGCTGTTCCTTTTGTATGGATTCTGGGCGAAGAAGACCGCAGAATCAAAGTCCTTTCCAACTTAATGGTTGATATCCGTCATTTCCTTCCGGAAATCGAAGATCCTAAGAAGCTTGGGGTTACAGAATTAGTATACTATCCTGTATTAAAGACTATTCTGGAAGAAAATGATACATTAGAAGACAGAATCGCAGCAGTTTACAGAGATATCCATGATCTGATTCCAAAGCATATTACCAAAGAAGATATTTTTGCTTCTATTAACTATAATATGCATCTGGAATATGGCCTTGGAAATGCAGATGATATCGATCATCTGGGTAACCGTCGTATCCGTGCGGTAGGTGAGCTGCTTCAGAACCAGTACAGAATCGGTCTTTCCAGACTGGAACGTGTGGTTCGTGAGAGAATGACAACTCAGGACACTGAGAGCATTTCCGCTCAGTCCCTGATCAATATTAAACCTGTAACTGCAGCAGTGAAGGAGTTCTTTGGTTCTTCCCAGCTGTCACAGTTCATGGATCAGAATAACCCTCTGGGTGAGCTGACCCACAAGAGACGTCTGTCTGCCCTGGGACCTGGTGGTCTGTCACGAGACAGAGCCGGATTCGAGGTTCGAGATGTCCATTATTCTCATTACGGAAGAATGTGTCCGATCGAGACCCCTGAAGGTCCTAACATCGGTCTGATCAACTCCCTTGCATCTTATGCGAGAATTAATCAGTACGGATTTATCGAAGCACCTTACCGTAAGATCGACAAGACAGATCCTAAGAATCCTCGTGTAACAGACGAGGTTGTATATATGACTGCAGATGAAGAGGATAATTACCATGTAGCACAGGCCAACGAGCCTCTGGACGAAGAAGGACATTTCGTTCATAAGAATGTATCCGGTCGTTTCCGTGAAGAGACTCAGGAGTATGAACGCCATATGTTTGATTATATGGACGTATCTCCGCGAATGGTATTCTCTGTAGCTACAGCTCTGATCCCGTTCCTGCAGAACGATGATGCCAACCGTGCGCTGATGGGATCCAACATGCAGCGTCAGGCAGTGCCACTTCTGACAACAGAAGCTCCTGTGGTTGGTACAGGTATGGAAGTAAAGACAGCGGTTGACTCCGGTGTCTGCGTAGTTGCGAAGAAATCAGGTACTGTACTTCGTTCTACCTCTACAGATATCAGCATCAAGAATGATGATGGTACAAAGGATGACTATCATCTGACAAAATTCCTGAGAAGTAACCAGAGTAACTGTTATAACCAGAAGCCGATCGTGTTCCAGGGAGAGCATGTAGAGGCAGGACAGGTTATTGCAGATGGTCCTTCTACCTGCAATGGAGAGCTGGCCCTTGGTAAGAACCCTCTGATCGGATTCATGACCTGGGAAGGTTACAACTACGAGGATGCTGTACTTCTGAGCGAAAGACTGGTTATGGATGATGTTTATACATCTATCCATATGGAAGAATATGAATGTGAAGCCCGTGATACCAAGCTGGGACCGGAAGAGATCACACGTGATGTTCCTGGTGTGGGAGATGAAGCACTGAAGGATCTGGATGAGCGTGGTATTATCCGTATCGGTGCGGAAGTACGTGCCGGTGATATCCTTGTTGGTAAAGTTACTCCTAAGGGAGAGACAGAGCTTACAGCAGAAGAGAGACTTCTCCGTGCAATCTTTGGTGAGAAAGCACGTGAAGTACGTGATACTTCTCTGAAAGTACCTCATGGTGAATACGGTATTATCGTAGATGCCAAGGTATTTACAAGAGAGAACGGCGATGAGATGTCACCTGGTGTGAACCAGTCCGTACGTATCTACATCGCGCAGAAGAGAAAGATTTCCGTTGGTGATAAAATGGCCGGACGTCACGGTAACAAGGGTGTTGTTTCCCGTGTACTTCCTGTAGAAGATATGCCATTCCTTCCGAACGGACGTCCTCTTGATATCGTGCTGAACCCTCTGGGTGTGCCTTCCCGAATGAACATCGGACAGGTGCTGGAGATCCACTTAAGTCTTGCTGCGAAAGCACTTGGATTTAATGTTGCAACTCCTATTTTCCAGGGTGCAAACGAGAATGATATCCAGGATACACTGGAACTTGCAAATGACTATGTAAATACAGAAGACTTTGAAGAGTTCCGTGAGAAATATAAAGATATTTTAGCACCGGATGTAATGCAGTATCTGGATGAGAACAAAGCCCACAGAGCACTGTGGAAAGGTGTTCCGATCTCCAGAGACGGTAAAGTGCGTCTTCGTGACGGACGTACAGGCGAGTATTTTGACAGCCCTGTAACTATCGGTCACATGCACTATCTGAAACTGCATCACCTGGTTGATGATAAGATCCATGCACGTTCTACTGGTCCATACTCTCTGGTAACACAGCAGCCACTGGGTGGTAAAGCTCAGTTCGGTGGACAGCGTTTCGGTGAGATGGAGGTTTGGGCACTGGAGGCTTATGGTGCATCCTATACACTGCAGGAAATCCTGACAGTGAAATCTGATGATGTTGTTGGTCGTGTTAAGACATACGAAGCAATTATCAAAGGTGACAATATTCCTGAGCCGGGTATTCCGGAATCCTTCAAGGTTCTCTTAAAAGAGCTTCAGTCTCTTGGTCTGGATGTGAAGGTGCTCAAGGATGACAATACAGAAGTACATCTTCTGGAATCTGTAGATTATGGCGACACAGATCTTCGCTCTGTTATTGAGGGAGAGTCAAGAAGACATCACGACAGAGAAGAAGACTACGGCAAACATGGCTATACAAAGCAGGAGTTTGACGGTGAAGAGCTGGTTGACATCGATGAAGATGAAGAAGATGTGGATGATGACTTCATAGAGCTGGACGAAGCTTTTGAAGATGATGACGAAGAGTAAGAAAGGGGAAAGTATACATGGCAGAAACAACTAACGCCAATGAAACATATCAGCCAATGACTTTCGATGCCATCAAGATCGGACTGGCGTCCCCTGAGAAAATCAGAGAGTGGTCAAGAGGCGAGGTTTTAAAACCTGAGACCATTAACTACCGTACCTTAAAGCCGGAGAAAGACGGACTTTTCTGCGAAAGGATCTTTGGACCGAGCAAGGACTGGGAGTGCCACTGTGGAAAGTATAAAAAGATTCGTTATAAAGGCGTTGTCTGCGACAGATGTGGTGTAGAGGTTACAAAATCTTCTGTTCGTAGAGAGCGTATGGGTCATATCGAGCTGGCTGCTCCGGTATCCCATATCTGGTATTTCAAAGGAATTCCGTCCCGTATGGGTCTGATCCTTGACATTTCTCCGAGAACTCTGGAGAAAGTCCTTTACTTTGCAAACTATATCGTACTGGATCCGGCTGACTCCGGACTCCAGTACAAACAGGTGCTTACAGAGCGTGAATATCAGGATGCCCGTGAATCTTTCGGAAATAATTTTCGTGTAGGTATGGGTGCTGAATCTATCAAAGAGCTTCTGGAAGCAATTGATCTTGAAAAAGATTCTGCAGAACTGAAAACCGAATTAAAAGATGCTACAGGCCAGAAACGTGCCAGAATCATCAAACGTCTTGAGGTTGTAGAATCCTTCCGTGAGTCAGGAAACCGTCCTGAGTGGATGATCATGACAGTGATCCCTGTAATTCCGCCGGATCTGCGTCCTATGGTTCAGCTGGATGGTGGACGTTTTGCTACATCTGACTTAAATGATCTTTACAGAAGAATCATTAACCGTAATAACCGTCTGAAGAGACTTCTGGAATTAGGCGCACCGGATATTATCGTTCGTAACGAGAAACGTATGCTTCAGGAAGCGGTTGATGCCCTGATCGACAATGGTCGTCGTGGACGTCCCGTAACAGGTCCTGGAAACAGAGCCCTGAAATCCCTTTCTGATATGCTGAAAGGTAAATCCGGACGTTTCCGTCAGAACCTTCTTGGTAAACGAGTTGACTATTCCGGACGTTCCGTTATCGTCGTAGGACCGGAACTTAAGATTTACCAGTGTGGTCTTCCGAAAGAAATGGCCATCGAGCTGTTCAAACCTTTCGTTATGAAAGAGCTTGTTGCCAACGGAACTTCACACAATATTAAGAATGCCAAGAAAATGGTTGAGAAGCTGGAACCTGCTGTATGGGATGTTCTGGAAGATGTTATCAAAGAACATCCGGTTATGCTGAACCGTGCACCTACACTGCATCGTCTTGGTATCCAGGCATTCGAACCAATCCTTGTAGAAGGTAAAGCAATCAAACTGCATCCGCTGGTTTGTACTGCGTTCAATGCTGACTTCGATGGTGACCAGATGGCCGTACATCTTCCGCTTTCACAGGAAGCTCAGGCAGAGTGCCGTTTCCTTCTGTTATCACCGAACAACCTGCTGAAACCTTCTGATGGTGGTCCTGTAGCCGTTCCTTCACAGGATATGGTACTTGGTATCTACTATCTGACTCAGGAAAGACCTGGAAACAAGGGTGAAGGTAAATACTTCAAGAGTATAAACGAAGCAATCCTTGCCTATGAGAATAAAGTAATCACACTGCAGTCCAGAATCCATGTGCGCTGCAGCAAGACAATGCCGGACGGAACTGTTCTGACCGGTACAGTAGAATCTACACTTGGACGTTTCCTGTTCAACGAAATCCTTCCTCAGGATCTTGGTTTCGTAGACAGAAGTGTTCCGGGAAATGAACTTCTCCTTGAGGTTGACTTCTTGGTAGCTAAGAAACAGCTGAAACAGATTCTTGAAAAAGTTATCAATACTCACGGTGCTACAAAGACTGCTGAGGTTCTTGATGCGATCAAAGCTACAGGTTACAAGTATTCTACACGTGCAGCCATGACCGTTGCCATTGCCGATATGACCGTTCCGCCTCAGAAACCGGAAATGATCCAGAAGGCACAGGATACTGTTGACCTTATTACAAAGAACTACAAACGTGGTCTTATCACAGAGGAAGAGCGTTACAAAGAAGTTGTTGATACATGGAAAAAGACTGATGATGAGCTTACACATGCTCTGCTGTCCGGTCTGGATAAGTACAACAACATCTTTATGATGGCTGACTCCGGTGCCCGTGGTTCCGATAAACAGATCAAACAGCTTGCAGGTATGCGAGGACTGATGGCCGATACAACCGGTCACACCATCGAGCTGCCTATCAAGTCAAACTTCCGTGAAGGTCTTGATGTACTGGAATACTTTATGTCTGCCCATGGAGCACGTAAAGGTATGTCCGATACAGCTCTTCGTACAGCCGATTCAGGATACCTGACAAGACGTATGGTTGACGTTTCTCAGGATCTGATTGTACGTGAGACAGACTGCTGCGAAAACAGAGATGAAATCTCAGGTATGTATGTAGAAGGTTTCGCAGATGGTAAAGAAGAGATTGAAGGACTTCAGGAACGTATCACAGGTCGTTTCTCCTGTGAGACAATTAAGAATAAAGACGGCGAAGTTATTGTAAAAGCCAACCATATGATCACACCAAAACGTGCTGCCCGCATTATGAAAGAGGGCGTGGACAACCAGACAGGCGGATCTATCGAGAAAGTTAAGATCCGTACAATCCTTACATGTAAATGTAAAGTTGGTATTTGTGCAAAATGTTACGGTGCGAACCTTGCAACAGGTGAAGCTGTTCAGGTTGGTGAATCTGTCGGTATTATCGCTGCTCAGTCTATCGGTGAGCCTGGTACACAGCTTACCATGCGTACCTTCCACAGTGGTGGTGTTGCCGGTGGAGATATCACACAGGGTCTTCCTCGTGTCGAGGAGCTTTTTGAGGCAAGAAAGCCGAAAGGTCTTGCTATTATCACAGAGATCCCTGGTGTTGCTGTTCTCAATGACACCAAGAAGAAACGTGAAGTTATTGTTACAGATCCGGAGTCAGGTGAATCCAAGACTTACCTTATCCCATACGGATCCCGTATCAAGATCACAGACGGACAGATGCTTGAAGCCGGTGACGAGCTTACAGAAGGTAGCGTAAATCCACATGATATCCTGAGAATCAAGGGTGTCCGTGCAGTTCAGGACTACATGATCCGTGAAGTACAGCGTGTATACCGTCTCCAGGGTGTTGAAATCAGCGATAAGCATATCGAGGTTATTGTTCGTCAGATGCTGAAGAAGATCCGTATTGAGGACAACGGAGATACAGAATTCCTTCCGGGAACACTGGTAGACTTCCTTGAATATGAAGATGTCAATGAGCAGATGGAAAAAGAAGGCAAACAGCCTGCAGATGGAAAACAGGTTATGCTTGGTATTACCAAAGCGTCCCTTGCTACCAATTCCTTCCTGTCAGCTGCTTCCTTCCAGGAAACAACGAAGGTACTGACTGAAGCTGCTATTAAAGGTAAGGTTGACCCACTGATCGGTCTGAAAGAGAACGTAATCATTGGTAAACTGATCCCAGCAGGTACAGGTATGAAGCGTTACAGTGAAGTACGACTGAATTCTACAATGCCGGAGCCGGAACCAGAAGTGGAAATCGAAGAGGAAGAGACTTCAGACGAGAATCAGACAGATGATGAACTGATCACAATGGATGAAGATTTTTCTGAAGATGGAGATCTGGATGAGGAAGCTTCTGAAGAGGAATTTGAAGATACAGAAGAAGCTGAAGATGCAGATGAATCTGAGGATAATGAATAATCATTTGATAGTTTGCAAACTGTGAAGCTATTGAACAGTTGCGGATGATATAAGCAGAGATGATTTATAAATGAAAGAGTTATCTCACAGGGTATAATATCCTGTGAGGTAACTCTTTTTTTGATCCGGTTAAAAATAAAAATACAAAAAAGTCTGATTTATCTGCTATAATAAAAAACAAAAACCAATAAGTGCAAATGATCAGAGTAAAGGAGGTGCAATATGGATAAGGAACTTCCGGTTTCCGCATGGCCGGAGTGGAAGATAGTCGAGAAGATTGGAGAAGGATCTTTTGGACAGGTATATAAGGCTCAACGTACAGAGAGAGGCAAGTCTTTTTACTCTGCCATCAAAATTATTAACATTCCGGGTAGCCAGAGTGAATGGAACAGTGTGCGTTCCGAGACTGGGAATGACCAGGCAGCCAGAGAGTACTTCCAGAATCTGGTTGAGGAATGCATCCAGGAAATCGGTACTATGGAGTATTTCAGAGGAAATTCGTACATTGTTTCTGTAGAGGATTTTAAAGTGATGGAATATCTGGATGCCATTGGCTGGGAAATTTCCATTCGTATGGAGTATCTTACAAGTTTTCTGGATTATTGCGCAGAGAAGCAGCTTCAGGAAAAAGAGGTAATCCAGATGGGATTGGATTTAAGCAAGGCTCTGGGATATTGCAGAAAGCTTCATATCATTCACAGAGATGTAAAGCCTGAGAATATTTTTGTATCCAGATTTGGAGATTTTAAGCTGGGAGATTTTGGAATAGCCCGGGAGCTGGAGCGGACTATGAGTGGATTTTCTAAAAAGGGAACCTATTCTTACATGGCTCCGGAAATGTATAAGGGAGAAAAATATGACAGCAGAGTAGATATTTATTCTTTGGGGATTGTGCTCTATAAGCTTATGAATCACAACCGCCTGCCGTTTATGAATCTAGAGAAGCAGTTTATTACTTACCGGGATAAGGAGAATGCTCTGAATAAAAGAATGTCAGGAGAGCAGATGGCGCCTCCGGCAGAAGCCGGAAAGCTTTTTGGACAGATTATTCTGAAGGCTTGTGCATTTGACCCTGATGAACGTTACCAGACACCGGAGGAATTTTACCGGGCTCTGGATGACCTGAAGAATGGACGGATTCGTAACCGCCAGTCTGTTGGCACAGTAAATGTGGTAACTGCTGAAGGCAGGCAGGAAAAAGCGTCTGCCCGGGTGAACTCTGTCAAAGAATTTGGTGAAGATAGCAGGCAGATGAGACAGAAACCACTGGCGCAGAAGACTGCAGTACAAAAAAACACAGTACAAAAAACAGAAGTAAAAGAAACAGACAGAGATACAGAGCTTCAGAGCTCCATACAGTCAGCCAGGGCAACAGCAGCAAGACGCCGCCGTCGCAAAAGAGAACAGAGATTTCGCAGGGGACTGGTTGTTACTGCTGTACTTCTGGCAGTTCTTATTCTGGCCGGAGTATATATAAAATTTAACAAAGACAGCGCAGGAGACAATTCCGGAAACAGTGAAGTGTCTGTGCTGGATACTGATAAAAACAATTCTTCTGATAAAAATTCCAAGAGCTTTAACACTGCTTTAGCAACGATCAAGGATCAGGCAACAACGATCACGGATAACCTGAATTCCTATGACTGGGTAGGATCGGAGGGAACAGTACTTCGATATCTGCGACGGATATCTACTACTCCGAATGATGATGGAGATGTAGAGATAGAAAGTGAATGTATGAAAGCACTGGTGTACCCGGCTCAGTCAGCTGAGGGAAAATACGAAGAGTATTTTTACTGGGGCGAAAAGTTGTTTTTTGCATATATATGGTATGACGAGACTTCTGAGTACTATTATTATGATAATGGAAAGCTCATTCGCTGGATTGATTCTGATGGAAAGGCTCATGACAACGAGACAGACAACAAGGAATATACAGCAAGAGGAGAGAAGTATTGGAAGAATTCACTGAAAGCGTTGAAGGGAGAGGGAACAAAAACAGACGATGATGTATCAGATTGAGTATGCATATACCTGCCATATGGGCAGGGTTCGTGCAAACAATGAGGATAATCTTTGGTGCTGCGGAGAATCGCTCCCGGCAGATAACCAGGGTATGGAGGGAGTACATTCCCAGATTGTCTCCGGCCTGAAGACACCGGCAATGGCTGTATTTGACGGTATGGGCGGAGAAAGCTGCGGAGAGATGGCGGCATTCCTGGCTTCTGACGAATTCGGAAGATATTATCGTGCCAACAGGCGGACTTTGCGCGATATACCAGAGTTATTTATTGATGGCGTATGTGAGAGTATGAATCAGGCAGTATGCAGATATGCAGCGGAAAATCACATACAGAGTATGGGTACTACCCTGGCAATGACTTTATTTACACCGGAATCTATGTTTGTGTGTAATCTGGGAGACAGCAGAATTTATTTTTCTGATGAGAAAAGCTTTCGCCAGGTATCAACAGATCATATTTTTGGAAAAGGGGGACTTGGAAAAGCACCTCTGACTCAATATCTGGGTGTACCGGAGGAGCTTCAGAGACTGGAGCCGGCAGTTTTGGAAATAGAGCACAAAGAAGGAAACCGATATCTCATGTGTTCTGACGGAGTGACAGACATGCTTTCTGATGGAGAGATTGCGGATATCCTTTCACGAAAAAACAGTCTTAGGGAGACGGTGGAACTTCTTTTAAACCGGGCTCTTCAAAAGGGAGGAAGAGATAATGTAACAATTATACTCTGTGAAGTCCAGAAGCAGGAATTGAAGGGTAAATTCAAGGCATGGCTGAAAGGCATAAAAGAGAAAAATGAGGGGTGAGACAGCATGAAGAATCGTATGCAGGATCTGGATTTCGAACAGACAGTAGCATTTGACAAGGTGCAGGATTATGAATTTACCAGAAGGGCAGCTCAGCGTTTTCGACAGGTAGTGAGTCTGGACAGCTTTGAAGATGAGGATGCGGATGTGATTTTCCATTACCTGTACAAGGAGATGGAGCTGGTTTCCTTTGGTGACCATTTGAAACGGTACATCTATGAGAGGGCAGAACTTGAAGAGCCTTTTTCCGAGGTACCTCAGGAGGTGTACAGAGATATTATACTGGACTCTTTTAAAGAAACTTTTACTCCCAAGTCCATGAATCCTACTACTACCAAGTTGTCTGCGCTGGTAAATAATTGGCTGAATCAGGCTTCTGTAAAGAGAGAAACGGTATTTCTTCTTGGATTTGGACTTCGAATGACTGCGGAGGATGTGTCGGATTTCCTGACAAGAGTGTTGAAGGAACAGGATTTTGATTTTCATAATCCGGAGGAGGTAATCTACTGGTACTGCTACAGTACGCAGCAGGGTTATTACAAGGCAGAGGAATTGAAGAAAAAATATGAGGCACTTGTTCCTGTAGAAGTGGAAAATACTCAGGTTTTATGCGGAAGCAATCTGTGCCTTGATACAGAGGAAAAATTAATCGCTTATCTTGCCCGCCTGAAATCAAAAAGAGTAGATCCCATATCTGAGAAGAGTCAGGCTTTTCAGGAATTTACGAAGCTTTTATATCATGCGAAGCAGATCATCGCCGGCCTTTATCAGCATGATGAAGAGGAAAAAGGTGGGGATAAGGTGTGGACAGCAGAGCGGATCACGCCTTCTGATGTGGAAAAAGTGATCTGCAGCGGAATTCCCATCAATAAAATGGGTAATCTGAAGAAAATGTCCGCCTCCATTCTGGCAAAACATTTCAGTCAGAAGCGTTTCAGCAGGCAGCGGATTACCAATATTCTGAATCATAAGCTTCCAGTAGAGCGTTTTGACCTGATCACGCTGGAGTTTTTTATTGTATCGCAGGAGATGGAGGATGATGATCCATTTAACAGATACAAACATTTCCTTGATGAGATTCAGAGCATTCTGCTCAGATGCGGAATGGGTGAGATCTATATTGTAAATCCATATGAATGTTTTCTTCTTATGTGTCTCCTCACAGACTGCCCGCTGGCAGTATTTGCGGAGATTTGGGAAAAGTCTTATGAGGAGGGAGAGGCCGAGAGTTGAGCCGCTCCCTTTTTTAAGTCCTTTACATTTATTCATTATAGTATCCGTAGATTGCACGTGCATCTGCGGCAATGGTGTTCTGGGCTGCGCCGGTATCGGTGAGATCCTGTGACATGAAGCATATTACAAGGTCAATACCCTTGGCTGTGTCATAAATAATCGCTGCATCATTTTCAACAGTGTCAAGTTCTCCTGTTTTGTTGGCAGTCTGTACACCTTCCGGGAGATCAGCAGGAATCTTGTTTTTTCTCTGCTGCATTTTCAGATGATAATACATAGCTTCTGCATTAGGCAGACTGGAGGAATCAATAATTCCCTTGGAAATCTGATAAATTTTCTTCAAAAAGATGCCACAGTCTTTGGCAGAGGTATAGTTATCACCATTTGAGTTGTCTGCCAGAAGAAGGCGGTTCATCTGAGTATCGTTGAAACCATATTTCTGACAAAATTCGTTTACCTTCTGCATACCGGTGCTGTCATCACCATTCCCCAGCCAGTTAACCAGGGTATTGGCTGCATCATTGTCACTGACAGTGATCATGGAGGAAATATTGCTGTCTACAGTATCACCTCCGTGAGCCTGGGAGATGGCATCGTAATTATCATAAACAGCACCCATAATGTAGAGCTTGATCAGGCTGGCAGCCTGCATGGGAGTGTCATTGATCACACCGTTGGAATCCTTGAGTAAATTACACACATAGACAGACCAGGTTCCGTTATCCTGTGGAAGGAGAGCTTTGACCTGGCTGAGAAGGGAGTCCATGCTGCTGTCAGAGTTATCTGTAAAGGATTCATTGACGGCAGAGCTTTCATTGCTGCTGGGGCCTTCATTCTCTGTAGTCTGCTGTTGCTTTTCCTGTTCCTTCAGCTGATCCAGCTGGTCTGCCTGGCTGATAAGGGTATTGGCGGAATCGGATATTTCTGTCACAGTATCAGAGAGTGTCTGAACTTTTTTCTGAAGGGAAGCCAGGTGACTGAGAGAGAAGAAAGACAAAGCTCCCAGACCTGCCAGCGCAATCACCAGAACAATGATGACTACATACAAAAATATGGGTTTTTTTGGCTGATTATTATCGTCCATTTGTGTATTCCTTTCTGTTGTGTATACTTCTTTCTATTTTCTTTCTATACTGAAGCAAAATAAGCATCGATTCCGTTGGCGATTCCTTCAACCATAGTCTGCTGGAACTGGGAATCGTTCATTTTGGTGTCATCATTCTGATTGGTCATAAAACCCATTTCCAGGATTGTTACAGGAACAGTGCTCCAATTAATTCCGGTCATAGTATCTGTGTACTGTATCCCCAGATTCTGAAAGCCTGTAGCCTGACAATAGGAATCCAGAATACACTGGGAAAGTCTGTTTGACTGATCAAAAAGAGAGGAAACATAAGGATTGCTCTGAGAAGGAGCCATAGCCAGGGCTCCGGATGCAGAAGAAGAATCCGTACCGTTTGCGTGAATACGGACATAGATCTCTGAACCCTGAGAGGCTGCATATTCAGCCCGTTCCTTGTTACTGATGGCAGTATCATTGTCAGTTCTGGTCATAACTACCCGGTAGCCTCTCTGTTCCAGCACATCTTTTAATTGAAGGGAAACATTCAGGTTCAACTGGTATTCGGGAATTCCGGTAAAGGAGCCACGGGTACCGGAAGTACATTTTGCCTTCGTCTCTGAAGAACCAGGTCCAATGGGCTCCGGAGCACTCATATCCACGTTTTCACCCTGATGTCCCGGATCAATTCCTACCACATGTCCGTTATCGGCAGAAAAGTTATCTGGTTCGGAAGCATCTGCCTGACTGAAAACAGAAGGCTTGGAGGCGGTCTCCTCTTCAGAAATATCTGCCTTTTCTTTTTCCTGCTTCTGTGATGCTGTCTGGGCTTTCTGTTTCAAATAGTTGATATTATTCTGAACTTCATCTACTGCAGCGGTATATTTTTCCAGGGCAGTCTGAAATTCCTTTTGCTTAGCTGTGATCTGTTCTGTCACGGTATCTACATCTTTTTCAGTGGCAATGATCTGCTCCATGGTACTTTTAGTAAAGAAAAAGATGGAGACAATGCACAAAAGTCCGGTGAGAAACAGTAATACAGCCATTATACTGGGCTTTTTCATAAAAAATCCTTTCTATAATAACAAACATTATAAATGTTACTGCACTTGGTCGACAGCAACTTTTCTTTGTCTGTTATTATAATGAAGTGATTTGTAAAATGCAATCGTGTATCTATACTAAATTCATGCAAAAAGAAAGAAAAAATCTTGCAAAATACCTTGACAGCGCTTTCTGTAAAGGATATAATGAGCAAGCGTGCATAAGAAACGTTTAATTTTTTTGCGCGTAAATGCGAGAATAGCAACCGCAAGGCCCCATAGAAAAATCTATGGAGAAATAAATCGGGAGGTGAAATGGAATGCCAACATTCAACCAGTTAGTAAGAAAAGGACGCCAGACATCTGTAAAGAAATCTACAGCTCCGGCTCTCCAGAAAACATTCAACTCTTTAAGAAAGAAAGCAGTTGAACAGTCTGCACCACAGAAACGTGGCGTTTGTACAGCAGTTAAGACTGCAACTCCTAAGAAGCCTAACTCAGCTCTTAGAAAAATCGCCAGAGTTCGTCTTTCCAACGGAATCGAAGTAACAAGCTACATCCCAGGAGAAGGTCACAACCTTCAGGAGCATAGCGTTGTTCTGATCCGTGGTGGAAGGGTTAAGGACTTACCTGGTACAAGATACCACATCATCAGAGGTACTCTTGATACTGCAGGTGTTGCTAACAGAAAACAGGCCCGTTCTAAATACGGCGCTAAGAGACCTAAAAAGAAATAATTGAGAAGGCTCTCAAAAAGTAACTGATCTCATTGTTTGAGACAGCAAATATGAATTAATGAAATCGAAAATTCACGAATAAACTATGAATCGAATTTGTACGGTATTCCATATACCCTGTCGGTTGCGGGTTAAATATAGGACCTTACCAGTGCGAACATGCAATAGTTATCTGCGTGAGTACCGATGATTTAATCACAATGATTAAGGAGGGAAGTAACGTGCCACGTAAAGGACATACTCAGAAAAGAGACGTTCTGGCAGATCCAATGTACAACAATAAAGTGGTTACCAAACTTATCAATAACATCATGTTAGACGGTAAGAAAGGTGTAGCACAGAAAATTGTTTACGGTGCATTCGCCAGAATCGAAGAAAAAGCTGGTAAACCAGCACTTGAAGTTTTCGAAGAGGCTATGAACAACATCATGCCACTTCTGGAAGTAAAAGCTAGACGTATCGGTGGTGCTACTTATCAGGTTCCGATCGAGGTAAGAGCAGACAGACGTCAGGCACTGGCTCTTCGCTGGTTAACAATGTTCTCTCGTAAAAGAGGCGAGAAAACAATGGAAGAAAGACTTGCAAATGAGCTTTTAGATGCAATGAACAACACAGGTGCATCCGTTAAGAGAAAAGAAGACATGCACAAGATGGCTGAAGCAAATAAAGCATTTGCTCACTATCGCTTCTAATATAGGAGGAAAATCCATTGGCTAAAGAGGGAAGAGAATATCCATTAGAGCGTACCAGAAATATTGGTATTATGGCTCATATCGATGCGGGTAAAACAACTCTTACAGAACGTATCCTGTATTATACAGGTGTCAACTATAAGATTGGTGATACTCATGAAGGTACTGCTACCATGGACTGGATGGAACAGGAGCAGGAGAGAGGTATCACAATCACTTCAGCGGCTACTACATGTCACTGGACTCTGGAAGAGAACTGCAAACCGAAGCCAGGTGCTCTGGAACACCGTATCAACATCATTGATACCCCAGGTCACGTTGACTTCACAGTAGAAGTTGAGCGTTCTCTTCGTGTACTTGACGGTGCTGTCGGCGTTTTCTGTGCTAAGGGTGGTGTTGAACCGCAGTCTGAAAACGTATGGCGTCAGGCCGACACTTACAATGTACCACGTATGGCATTCATCAATAAGATGGATATCCTTGGTGCAAACTTCTACGGTGCAGTAGAGCAGATCAAGACTCGTCTTGGTAAAAACGCAATCTGCTTACAGCTGCCAATCGGAAAAGAAGATGATTTCAAAGGAATCATTGACTTATTCGAAATGAAAGCTTACATCTACAACGATGAAAAGGGTGATGACATCTCCATCGTTGACATTCCTGAAGACATGAAGGAAGATGCTGAGCTTTATCATACAGAGCTCATTGAGAAAATCTGTGAGCTTGATGACGACTTAATGATGGAATATCTTGAAGGTGAAGAACCAACTGTTGAGAAACTGAAAGCAACATTAAGAAAAGCTACATGCGAGTGTACTGCTGTTCCGGTTTGCTGTGGTTCTGCTTACAGAAACAAAGGTGTTCAGAAGCTTCTTGATGCTATCCTTGAGTATATGCCGGCTCCTACAGACATTCCTCCAATTCAGGGAACTGATCTGGACGGTAACGAAGTAGTGAGACATTCTTCTGATGAAGAACCATTCTCAGCTCTGGCATTTAAGATTATGACAGACCCATTCGTTGGTAAACTTGCATATTTCCGTGTATACTCCGGTACAATGAATTCCGGTTCTTATGTACTTAATGCTACTAAGGACAAGAAAGAACGTGTTGGACGTATCCTTCAGATGCATGCTAACAAACGTATGGAACTTGATAAAGTATATTCCGGTGATATCGCTGCAGCGATCGGATTCAAATTCACAACAACTGGTGATACAATCTGTGACGAGCAGCATCCGGTAATCCTGGAGTCCATGGAATTCCCAGAACCAGTTATCGAGCTGGCTATCGAGCCTAAGACTAAAGCTGGACAGGGTAAACTTGGTGAAGCTCTTGCAAAACTTGCAGAAGAAGACCCGACATTCCGTGCACATACAGATCAGGAAACAGGACAGACCATTATCGCTGGTATGGGTGAGCTTCATCTGGATATCATCGTTGACCGTCTCCTTCGTGAATTCAAGGTAGAGGCTAACGTAGGTGCTCCTCAGGTTGCTTACAAAGAAACAATCACTAAACCTGTTGATGTAGACAGCAAGTATGCAAAACAGTCTGGTGGTCGTGGACAGTATGGTCACTGTAAAGTTAAATTCGAGCCTATGGATGCCAACGGAGAAGAACTGTACAAGTTCGAATCCACAGTTGTTGGTGGTGCTATTCCGAAGGAATACATCCCTGCAGTTGGCGAAGGTATCGAAGAAGCTATGAAAGCTGGTATCCTTGGCGGATTCCCGGTAGTCGGTGTACATGCTAATGTATACGATGGTTCTTACCATGAAGTCGACTCTTCTGAAATGGCATTCCACATTGCAGGTTCTCTTGCATTCAAGGATGCTATGCAGAAAGCAGCTCCGGTTCTTCTTGAGCCAATCATGAAGGTCGAAGTTACTACACCAGAAGATTACATGGGTGACGTTATTGGTGATATCAACTCCCGTCGTGGACGTATCGAAGGTATGGAAGATATCGGCGGTGGTAAGATGATCCGCGGATATGTACCGCTTTCCGAAATGTTTGGATATGCTACAGACCTTCGTTCCAGAACACAGGGACGTGGTAACTACTCTATGTTCTTTGAGAAATATGAGCAGGTTCCGAAGTCTGTACAGGAAAAGATCCTTTCTAAGAAAGACTGATAATTATTGATCATCTGCAGTCTGTCGGTGTTTAAAGCCAGCAGACTGTAGGAGATATAAAATTACTGTCCGCTGTATTCTCAGTAATTTGTGGACTGTAATGATACAACAATTGGTAATGCAAGTTATCAAATTGTATAAAACACTTGCAAATATTTTGGTTATGCAATATAATCAAGGATAGCAAGTTTAAAACCGAAAAAGATGCTCTATAATAATATAAGAGCCAAAGTTTTAAGGAGGACGTTTTAAAATGGCAAAAGCTAAGTTTGAGAGAACAAAACCGCATTGTAACATTGGTACCATCGGACACGTTGACCATGGTAAAACAACTTTAACAGCAGCTATCACAAAAGTTCTGTCTGAAAGAGTTGCTGGTAACACAGCTACAGATTTCGCTAACATCGATAAAGCTCCGGAAGAAAGAGAACGTGGTATCACAATTTCTACAGCACACGTTGAGTATGAAACAGAGCATAGACACTATGCACACGTTGACTGCCCAGGCCATGCTGACTACGTTAAGAACATGATCACAGGTGCAGCTCAGATGGATGGTGCTATCCTCGTTGTTGCTGCTACAGATGGTGTTATGGCTCAGACTAAAGAGCACATCCTTCTTTCCCGTCAGGTAGGTGTTCCTTACATCGTTGTATTCATGAACAAATGTGATATGGTTGATGATGAAGAACTTCTTGAACTGGTAGAAATGGAAATTCGTGAACTCTTAAGCGAGTATGACTTCCCAGGAGATGACATCCCGGTTATCCGTGGATCAGCTCTGAAAGCTCTTGAAGATCCGAGCAGCGAGTGGGGAGACAAGATCATGGAACTTATGGATGCTGTTGACAGCTACATTCCAGACCCACAGCGTGACACAGATAAACCATTCGTAATGCCTGTAGAGGACGTATTCTCTATCACAGGTCGTGGTACAGTTGCTACTGGTAGAGTAGAGGCTGGTGTACTTCACGTATCTGACGAAGTTGAAATCGTTGGTATCAAAGAAGAAACACGTAAAGTTGTTGTAACTGGTATCGAAATGTTCCGTAAACTTCTTGATGAAGCTCAGGCTGGTGATAACATCGGTGCACTTCTTCGTGGTGTTCAGAGAAACGAAATCGAGCGTGGACAGGTTCTTGCTAAACCAGGAACACTTACATGCCATACAAAATTCACAGCTCAGGTTTACGTTCTGACAAAAGATGAAGGTGGACGTCATACTCCATTCTTCAACAACTATCGTCCACAGTTCTACTTCAGAACAACAGACGTAACAGGTGTTTGCAACCTTCCAGAAGGAACAGAAATGTGCATGCCTGGAGATAACATCGAAATGACAATCGAACTGATCCACCCAATCGCTATGGCTCAGGGTCTTACTTTCGCTATCCGTGAAGGTGGACGTACTGTTGGATCAGGACGTGTTGCTACAGTTATCGAATAATTTTAGCATAACATCTTAATATAAATATAGAGTACCGCAAGGTACATTGTGTCCAAACGTAAGATACCCCGGAACCGCAAGGTTTCCGGGGTTTTTCTGTTGAGTAAAAAGTTTAAAATAAGGCTGTAAAGAATAGCGAATAAATTAAAAACAGGCAGTTATGGGAAGAAAATGAAAATCTTCGCATATCTGCCTGTGATACTGTTATGATACTATTTCTGTTCGTTATTGGAAAATTTTTGTGCTAAAAGTTCATCTCGCTTACGGATTCGTGTTTCAAAATCCAGTTCTTCAATTTCTTTATGGGTGACGGGTTTGGAAGTGTAGTATTCCAACGTCTGTTTCTTCCACATATCAAACATATCTTTACCTGTGAAATAAGATTCCAGGCTTTCTCTGTTCTCCTGCAGATCGGCAAGAAAATTACACATATCTGCATTTAAAGAGTGTTCCGGATTATTTCTATAAAAGCGAAGTCCGGCATACCATTTCTGTGTTTCTGTTTCTATATCACCGGGAAGTTTATTATTTATATCCAGTTCATACCAGAGTTCATTGGATTCATGATTGATGAGAGACTGGAATCTGCTATCAAACAGACTGGTGCGAGAGTGCTTATTTTAGATCCGATTCAGGCATACCTTGGAGGAACAATGGATATGAACCGGGCAAATGAAGCAAGGGATATGACAAAAAGATTGAGCTTGCTGGCAGAAAAGTATAAATGTGCAATTTTATTAATCGGACACATGAATAAAGCTGGGGGAAATAAAGCTGCATATAGAGGAATGGGTTCGATTGACTTTTTTGCGGTAGCCAGAAGCGTATTACTGGTAGGAAGAATAGAGGGAGAACCGGACTTAAGAGCAGTGGTTCAGATTAAAAATAATCTGGCTGCATTTGGACATTCCAAAGCATTTCGCGTGACAGAAACAGGATTTGAGTGGATAGGTGACTATGAAATCACAGCAGATGAGGTGCTTGGTGGAATTGCCCCAAAGGTAAATAAACTGGAACAGGCAAAGAAGATGCTGAGGGAACTGGCAAAAACATCAGCTTCTGTGCAAAGCAGTGAAATCTTTGATAAGGCAGAAGAGTTGAATATTTCTAAAAGAACACTGGAAAATGCAAAAAAGGAACTTGGAATTAAGGCAAGACGAATCGGTAATTCCTGGTATTGGGATTTAGATAAAGTTAGGCCGGAATAAATTAAGGGTGCAACATTGCAGAGTATGAGAAAAACGGAATGAGTTATACGTTGCATGGAGATTACTATTTGCCGGATCTGGTTTTGAACGAAGCAGAACCGACATATGGAATGTTACGAAAGCAGTTCTTAAAAGAACACAGATCAGCAAGGTATCAGTATCTGTTATTGACTGGAAAACTGAATGAACATCTGAACCAGACAGATCAGGAAGCCAGAGAACAGGTGGAAATGCTTATGAAACAGATGGCAGAAAAAAAGGGTGTAACTGAAGAATTAAAGGTACAGGATCAGATGAAGTGGGTTGGGTTAATGAATAATATAAAAGTTAGTGCAGAAGAGATTATATTGAAAAACATGGTATATGTGTGAGTGTGAGAGACGAGATCGCTCTTTTACACTTTTGTATATATTAGAATAGCACTTTAGAAAGCACTATGGTATAATAAGGTGAAGGTAAATCGGAATTGCAGATTTAGAAAAATTGTGGGTATTTGAAAAAAGATTGTAACCTTTAAGAGGAGAGAGTAAATATGGTTTATAGGAAATCTTGTGCTGTTACACTTTCTTGACATTTTCATGACTGTTCTAAGGATATTTTTACATTTGCCTGAGCTATACTTTAGTCATACCAAACAACCGGTAAATAAAAAATCAGGAGGTACTAAAATGATGAACAGATTATTCAAAAGAGGAATGGTAATAGCACTTGCAGCAGCAATGACTACATCCGCAGGTATTCCTGCCATGGCTGCCCAGAAGGAGACACAGGAGGAGACAGTGACTACATCAGAGGTAACACAAACAAATGTAGATTATGGTTCTCTCACTCAGAAGGAGATTGAAGAGTTTAACTCCATTTATGACCGACTTGACGCTATCGACAAAGAGGTAATGAAAGATGCAGATAGTCTTTCTGATGAAGATATCTATGCCAGATACGATCAGTATCAGGATGAAACCGATACCCTCATGGATCGCCTTGAGGAGCTTGATAAAAAAACCGGGTGGATCGACAACGAGGAATATGAATATTCCGAGGATGGGTATAATGCTCTGTACGATACAGGCAAGCTCACCGCAGAGGAAGCAGAACAGCTTCAGAAAGCATATGAAAGAATCGAAGAAATTGATGCGGAAGTGTGGACGGACGATGATCTTTCAGACGATGAGATCGAAGCCCGCTATGCAAAGTATGATGACGAGATTACATCACTGAACGCACAGATTGAAACGCTTGAAAAGAAAGCGGGTTGGTATGAGGGATGCTATGGAAATTTGAGCGAAGATGAAGTCAATCAGCTTAACAGTATTTACAATAAAATTGATGCAATCTATGACAATATTTATAACGGCTCTGATAACCTCTCTGATGAGGAATTTGCTTCTCGCTATGCGAAGTATTCAGATGAGATTGATGCTTTGGAGGCACAGGCAATCGCTCTTGAAGCGAAAGCAGGTGGAACTAAAATACAGACATACTGATTTTGAAAGATATAATATGGGGAATCTCACAGAATTTCTGAGGGACTCCCCTCATGTGGGATTAAAGATATGGCAAAAAAAATCTATTTGGCAGATGATGAACAGGATATACGAGAAATACTCACAGAATTTTTATCCAATGCCGGATATGAGGTAACAGCATACAAGAATGGTGATACACTCTTTTCTGCTTTTCAGGAGAAGCCCTGTGATCTTGTTATTCTTGATATTATGATGCCGGGTTCAGACGGTCTTTCCATATGTAAAAAGCTAAGGACAATATCATCAGTTCCTATTATTATTTTGACGGCAAAGGATTCAGAGTCTGACCATATGAAGGGATTTATGTATGGAGGGGATGACTATCTGATTAAGCCATTTTCGCCGTCACTTCTTGTTGTCCGGGTAAATGCGTTGTTCCGAAGAGTTGAAATGAATATACCGGTAAAGGCAGATATTTCCTTTGGTGATGTGTGTTTTTCATGGGAGAAGCATAATGCCATTGTGAAAGAGCATGATATTGGTCTGACTATGACAGAATTTTCGCTTCTGGGATGTCTTATGGAACATGGTGGAACGGCAATCCCCCGGAATGAAATTCTCGACAAAGTATGGGGAATAGATTCTACGGAGATAGAAACCAGAGTTGTCGATGAGACAGTAAGAAGAGTCAGGCAGAAAATGAAGACCGCAGGCAGCAAAGTTCGCATTAGTGCTGTCTGGGGCTATGGCTATAAACTGGAGGATTGTAATGAATAAGACACGTTATAAAATTGCCACACTTACAGGTTCCGCCGTTATGGCAGCCATGCTTTTGAGCCTGCTGATTCTGAACATAGTTTTTAATAAAAAAATAGAGCTGAGAGCTGAGAATGCAATTAAAAACGTTTTTACTTTGAATTCAGACGAATATTTGAATTACGAATCTGAAAATGATACGGGCTCTTTATATTATGCCTCACTTGTATATATGGGGGCAGATTCAGAAAACAGGGATGACATATATCAGATTCTGACACCCAAAGAGAAGAAACTTATTGACTGGTATGAAACACACCCGTCTGATGAAATGCAAAGGGCAAAAATTAACGAAGCAACTTATTATATGAAAGCCAGAACAGAGTATTATGAAGACAGCAATGAGAGATTACTTGCTTATGTGGATGTTACCGGCGAACCAGAACTCGTAAAAGAAATCAGTTTTGGTGTTTTGCTGGATGCTTTTGTCATTGCCGCTCTCGGTGCTGCCATTGGATATTTTCTCGGGAAAAAACTTGAACAAAATGACAAAGCTCAGAAGACCTTTTTTGAAAATACATCTCACGAATTAAAAACCCCGCTTATGGCAATTTGCGGATATGCGGAGGAGATTGAAATGGGAGTCATTACCGATTATTCTCAAGCGGGCAGAATGATAGTGTCTCAGACGGAGCGTATGAGTAAACTTATTGAGGATATCCTGTATTTATCAAAAATGGAAAGCGGTACGGAACCATTAAAGTGTGAACCAATAGAAATGGCATCACTGGTTCAAGATATTTTGATGCCGCTTGAAGGAATTGTGAACAGGCGAAACCTTTCAGTATCGTTAGAACTGGACGAAGGATATGTCAACGGAGACCCGGAGAAGCTGGAACACGCTGTTGCTAACCTGATAACTAATTCCGTAAAATATGCGTGTAGTCAAATCGAAATATCGTGGAAAAATCAAGTCCTTTCCATCTGGAATGATGGAGGAGAACTTAGCACAGAGGATTTTTCCCATATGTTTGAACGTTTTCATACGGGACAAAACGGAAACAGCGGAATAGGGCTTGCCCTCTCAAAAGAAATCGTTGAAATGCACGGATGGAAACTTAGTGCGAAAAATGACAGGCATGGCATATGTTTATCAATGGTATGCCACAGTTAATTTAGGAACAATCAGGTTTACAGTTTCCAGTTTGTTGAGATGTTGCAAAATTTGGAATCAGGAGAGAATAAGAATGATTAACAATTTAATGTACATAGAATTAAAAATGGGATATTCTGATGATGATCCGGCATGGATTGGATATGTCAAAACTTCAAAAAGTAGAATAAAAATTTTTTGACATTTCTGCACATGCGTGCTAATATGATTATAGAAAAAGAGTACTACCGATAGACAGTTAGTCCGTATACTTAATTGATTAAAAATAACCGTTCAGTTTGCAGGCTGGGGCGGTTATTTTTGTGATTTATTATTATCTTTGCCAAAGGTATATCCGATACTAAAGCAGGTTAAGCCGAAGCTAACCACAGCTATGAAGTTAACAATACTCATGGCTTAGCCCTCCTTTCGAGAGATTTCCGCCAGAAAGATCTGGGGATTTCTATGTAATCAGAGGGTCACAGTCCCTCTGTTGAAGGACTAACCGTCTACCGTTATGGTAGCACCCATGTTTCGATTATAACAGTTAAAAACTACCGGTGCAATAAAAAGTTGGTAGAGTAGTATTTGTTAGCCGTGGAAAAGAATCTTTTCAACCAGGGATTCCGGTGCCAAGAAATCAGGCGAATAAAAATACATGATGCAAATCATCCGTTTTTCACTATATTTTGGAGAGAAAACCATAAAAAATATGAGATAAAACGGGATTAAAGTATCGTGAAAGGTAGACGTACTGTTGGATCAGGAATACATGGATTATAAAAAATAGCAAATAAGAATAAAAATAATTGATTTGTAAAAAGCAGTCTGTTAGAATATACATATGAAAAGGGAGTAGCTGGCCGATTTGGTTCACTTCTTCGTCAGGACAGTTATTGAAACATATAACTCGGAAAGTGATGAAACAGCGAGACTTTTACTGTGCATGCAGTAGGAGTCTCTTTTTTTATACCTGCTGCAAAATAAAATGAGGAAAGAGAGGAAAAAAGATGTTTATGCAGGTTATTATTTTGCTGGTAGGTTTTCTGTTTCTGGTGAAGGGAGCAGACTGGTTTGTGGAGGGGGCAGCCAGCATTGCAAAGAAGCTGGGAATCCCCCAGCTGATCATTGGATTGACGATTGTAGCAATGGGAACCAGTATGCCGGAGGCAGCTGTAAGTATTACAGCAGGAATGAATAAAAATGCGGGTATTACGATCGGAAATGTGGTTGGAAGTAATATTCTTAATATTCTGATCATCCTGGGAGTTACAGCCCTGATCACAAATGTGGCAATACAGAAATCTACATTTCTGTATGAAATTCCATTTATGATTGTGGTAACAATTGTACTGATGATTTTTGGTATTACAGGATCGGAAGTAACTTTTGCAGAAGGTGTGATTTTCTGGATTCTTTTTCTGGCATATCTGGGATATTTGTTCGTAATGGCAAGAATGGGAAATGACCAGGAGGATGGAGAAACAAAGGATTATCCTATATGGAAATGCATTCTTCTAATGGCTCTTGGCGGGATTCTGGTTGTAAAGGGCAGCGATTTTGCAGTAAGCGGAGCTTCAGAAATAGCCCGTTATTTTGGAATAAGCGAAAGATTTATCGGGCTGACGATCGTTGCACTGGGAACATCACTTCCTGAGCTGGTTACATCTGTTACAGCTGCAAAAAGAGGAAATGCAGGAATTGCCATCGGAAACATTGTGGGCAGCAATATCTTTAATATCCTGTTTGTGATCGGTACCACAGCGCTTATCTGCACAGTTCCTTTTGAAAGTAAATTTATTATAGATACAGGGATTGCAATTTTGTGCGGAGTTATCCTCTGGATTGGTACCTTCCGGCACAAAGAACTCCGAAAACCATGTGGAATTCTTATGCTGTTATGTTATGCAGCATATTTTGTATATTTGTGTATGGTATAAGAAAATAGTTTGTTATTAAGAACGTCCTTCTGTGTGTTGCTCCCGGCAATCACAGAGGGACTTTTTTATGTTATAGGAAAATAGGTTACACTTTTTCTGATAGTATGATAAAATAAAACCAATGTATGCCTGTAAATTATTTACAGGTTAAAAGAATAAAGTGTTGGAGAGATAGAAAAAAATGAAATCCAAGAAGTGGACGATGCGGAAGGCTATGCTGGTATTGTGTATCAGCAGTGTGCTGTTTGCTTTATTATTGCAGACATTTCTGTTTCAGAAGTCACTGCGAAGACAGATACGGGCTGAAATTATATCAGATCATGAGATATCATTGAATAAGATGCAGACAGATCTGTCCAGCTTTATTCATACCATTCGCGGAGAAATGCTTACCATATACAGTGAACAGGATCTGATCAATGATATGCGCGACGCAGCGGAACAGGATACCAGTCTGAAGGATTATTACTGGAGAAGCTGGTATTTTGCGAGAAAACGTTTTACAAAAGAAGACCAGCTCCTGGCTATGTATCTGTATGATACAAAGGATCATCTGATCAGCAGTTACAGATATAATTCAGTTGCATACCCAAAGGATATTTACAAATCAGAAGGATATGATGACAATTCAGACAGAGTATATGATTATGTTCACGGAAAACGTACAGATCTGATGATCTCAGGATATCATAATCCAGATGCAAAAAAAGACATTGTCCGTTTGGTTTTAAAATTGCACAACTATGATGCAGACAGAAGCGGGCTGGGATATCTTGTATGTGATATCAATAGTGCGGCGTTTACTTCTATTATGTCTAAATATGTGGATGTAGAGCAGGTTTGCCTGTGGCTTCAGCCTTTGAATGACAGGGTGGTCGCAATGACCGGACAGGCATCAGACAGTCAGCGCAGAATCCAGAAACAGCTTGCAAAGGCTGTGGAAAACTATTATAAATCTACTAAGCTGGAGCAGGAATATGATGGAAACTATCTGATACAGGTTTCTCAGGAAAACTATAATCTGGAAGCTTTTGTACTTGTTTCACAGTCACTTCTTACAGCAACACAGAAGTCTTTGATCAGAACACTGTTGATCATAATGGCAGCCATGTTGCTGGCTATCACAATTATTGTATTGTTTTTATCCCAATGGCTAACAAAGCCGGTAGAGGAAATGAGCAGTACGATCACGCAGATCAAAAACGGAGAAACACAGTTACGTGTGCGTCCGGTAGGATGGTCACAGGAGCTTACGACTCTTGGTACGGAATTTAATGAAATGCTGGATCGTATGCAGGTGATGGCCCAGGAGGAACTGCAGCATAAAATGCTGGTGGAACGTACGGAATACAAAATGCTTCAGGCACAGATCAATCCACATTTTCTCTATAATACGCTGGATACTATGAGTGGAATTGCAAATGCACAGAACTGTCCTATGGTAAGTGGCATGTGCCGTTCCCTGTCTGCAATTTTCCGTTACAGCCTGAATATGACAGACGAATTATCCACTGTGCAGAATGAAATGTCTCATGTGAGAAATTATCTTTATGTAATGGATGTGAGAAATGGTTCGACGGTTGCCTATGATTATCAGATAGATAGTGAGACACTTGCAGATCAGATGCCACGTATCTGCATTCAGCCGGTTGTGGAGAATGCATTGACACATGGACTGAGAAATGTCCGCCGCAAGGATAAGAAGCTTCTGATACGTTCGGAGCATGTGGGTGAGAATCTGGTGATCACAGTTCAGGATAATGGTGCAGGAATGGACGCAGAGGACATGAACCGGCTGTTGAAACAGAACGATATGAAACGGGTGGAATCCGGAATTTCCATTGGAATCCTTAATGTCAATGCGCGGCTGAAGAAGCTTTTTGGTGCGGACTATGGACTACATATTGACAGTATAGTGGGAGAGGGGACAACTGTGACGATTACAGTCCCGGCTGTTTCTCCGGAAATATCTGACAATACATAATGTAAAAAATGCCATGCTTGACATTGGGGTATCATGTGCCTTTAACAGAAAAATATTGGGACAGGCATATTTGAGGGGGAGAAAAATATTGAAAACTATGAAATATAAGGTACTTGCTGCAGATGATGAATTCTGGAGCCGTGAGAATATCCGAAATCTGATCCCGTGGGAGGAGTATTCCCTGGAATTTCTGGAACCTGCATGTGACGGTGAGGAGGTTATGGAAAGGATAGAAGAGGAAAAACCGGATATTATTCTTACGGATATTAATATGCCTTTTTTAAGTGGTCTGGAATTGCTGGAGCGGCTGCAGAAGGAATATCCTGAGATCATTACGGTCGCTATCAGCGGTTATGATGATTTTGATAAGGTGAAGGGGGTATTTGTTTCCGGTGGACTGGACTATCTCCTGAAACCGGTGGGAAAAGAAGAGATGGTCAAGGTTCTTACCAAAGCCCTGAATCTTCTGGAAGAGAGGGAGAATACTAAAAAGCAGGATGAAACCAGCCGGATCCGTGAACATAAACTTTCCTCTTTTCTGGAAGACAGCGAATATTCAGCATTGCTTTCCGGAAAATTATATGGACAAGCTGATGCACAGACTTATGTATCCAGTACTAATACTTTCTCTGAAGTTGCCACGCTGATGGTGAAATTTTATAATATTGCAGAAATTGCAGAGAAGTTTGAATATGACAATCTGCAGATGTCCTGGAGCATTAAATCCAGGCTGAGAGAGCTGACTGGTTTGGAAGAAAATGTGATTATTTTTAACAACAGCAATAAGATGAGTGAGTTTCTCCTCGTAAAGACTGCAGATGCAAAGGAATTCAGAACACTGGCAGAAAATATTCTGAGAGAATTTCCACTGGAAGAATACGGACCGATTTCTGTTGTACTTCATGAACAGACCAGTTCATTAGACGATATCGGTACCATTTACAGGGAATTGATTTCTACATTGGTTACCCGGCCATTTAACAGACATCATTGTATCCTTTCATGCCAGGAGGAAAAAAGAGGAGAGTCTCAGAGAAGCAGTGAGATCCAGATGATGGGAAAATCAGCGCCTGCTCATATGGAAACGGAGTTATATCATCTGCTAGCAACAGGACAGAGATCAAAGACAGAGAAATTGATTTTTAAGACCTGTGATTTTAAAGATTGTGACAATGGTGCCTGGACATATCTGGATGTGAAACAGTATACCGGCAGACTCACAGGGATCCTGTACCGCTATGTGCAGGAGAAATGTCCGGAGCTTACTGCACAGGCGGAAGAGGCTATGGACAATATTGACTATTATATGAAATGTCTTAATGCGCCGTCTTTACTTGCTTCTTTAAAGATTCTTCTGGACAGTCTCTGGGAAAGGGGCGAGGACAAGGATTCGGATTCCGGATCAGGTTCTATTATGCAGCAGGTAGAGCAGATCCATAAATATATGGAACGTTCTTATCATGAGAATATTACACTTACTGCTCTGGCAGAAGAATATCATATGGATGCCAGCTATCTGTCCAGAAGCTTCAGCCAGAAATATGGTGAGACGATCATTGCCTTCCTTACCAGGATCAGGATGGAGAAGGCAGCGGAGCTGATGAAAGATCCGGATAAGAAGCTGGAGACGATTTCGTTCCTGGTGGGATATGATGATTACAATTACTTTAGCAGAGTATTCAGGAAAAAGATGGGATGCAGCCCAAGGGATTACAGAAATAATCTGGCACAATTATAATAATTAATATGGAAGAAACTCAGATAGAATTGAGTGAACAGTAACGGAATTGGAAGTCCTCTGTATGGTGGTTCTTATGGAATCGAATGGATACAGAGGACTTTTTTGAAATATATACAACTAATCAATAGAGAAAACATACAAGTTATTGGCATTTTGCTTAACTTGTTCATATTTTGTCCAAGTTTTATATATAAACTGGTCAAGAATGTGCAACAAAATTTTCCAAATATGTCCTAACTGACCAAAGGCAAAATATGGTTTAATATAGTCACAGAGGAACGGAGAGCACGAAAACATAATTTCCGTTCACAAAATCAAGAAACCAAATTTTATCAAGGAGGCTTTTACAACATGAAAAAAAGAATGAGAAAAGCAGTTGCTATCGCAGCAACAGCAGCAATGATTGGTTCCTTACCAGTAAGTGCAGTTACCACACAGGCAGCTGACGATGATATTACAATCGGTGTTTCTATCTGGAGTTCCACAGACGTACTTGGAAGCCAGAGTAAGAAAATCATTGACAAAGCAGCGGATGCTCTTGGTGTTAATGTAATGTACGTTGACCAGGGTCACGTATCTGAGCAGGTTACAGCTTCTGTTGAACAGCTCTGTGCAGCAGGATGTAACGGTATCGTAATCTGTAACTCCGCAGACTCTGAAATGACATCTGCAATCCAGACCTGCGATGCAAACCAGGTTTACCTTACACAGTTCTACCGTATCATTTCCGAAGAGAACAGCCCGGAAGTATACCAGACAGCATGCAACTCCCAGTACTATCTTGGTGCAGTTCATGAAGACGAAGTAACAAATGGATACACACTGGTTAACTTGCTTCTTGAGAACGGCGACAGAAACATCGGTCTTGAAGCATGGACAGTTGGTGATGCTACCTTCCAGCAGAGATGGAAAGGTTACAAACAGGCAGTTGACGAATGGAATGAAGCTAACCCGGATGATCAGGCAACAATGACAGAGCCTGTATATGCTAACACATCTTCTGAAGAAGGTGCAGCAGCAGCTCTTTCCCTTTACAACTCCAACCCTGATATGGACGCTCTGATCGTTGCAGGTGGCGGCGGTGACCCACTTGTTGGTTCCATCGGTGCTCTGGCAAACGAAGGACTTACAGGAAAGATCGACGTTGTTTCCACAGACTTCCTTGATGATCTTGGCGAGCAGCTTGAATCAGGCGGAATGTTTGCTGAATCAGGCGGACACTTCTGCGACCCGTTATATGCATTCCTTATCACATATAACGCAATCAAAGGCAACTATGTAAAAGAGGAAGGATCCTTCGGATACGAAATTCAGTTCCCATATCTGTATGTATCTTCTTCCGAAGACTATGAAAACTACAAGAAATACTTTGTAGATGATGATCCATACACAGATGAAGAGCTTGTGGAATTAGCAGGATACAGCTTTGATGATCTGAACAAAGCAGCTACATCACTTTCTATTGATGATGTTATTTCCCGTCACAGCAACTAATATGATGAATTTATGCTCCACTGCCTTTTCTCCAAAGGGCAGTGGAGAAACTTTTAAGAGGTAATTGTCAGTGCCCGCTCGAAGCAAAAGGCCAAACCCTGAGGAAGCGTCTGACCTCCTGCTTTTGGCGGGCGAAGAATTGGATAAGGAGAATGGTTATGAAAAAACTCAAACAAAGCCAGTATTATGGAATCGGCCTTCTGGTTCTTATGCTTGTAGTTTTCTGGGCAGTATTTAAAGTACTGGCACCGACTACTTTCGGTTCCCCGGCGAAACTGGCTACTTATATGAAATCAGCATTAATTTACGCAGTTGGCGGATGCGGCCTTTACTTTATCTGCGTAATGGGACCTTTCGATATGAGCGTTGGTGCCAATATCGTACTTTCATCCATTATCGCCTGCAATGCAAGTGAGAAATTCGGTTATGCCGGTCTTATCATTGCACCGCTGATCTGTGGTACGATCATTGGTCTCATCAATGGTGTGGTTTATATCAAATTACATATTTCTTCCCTGATCGTTACATGTGCCCTGTCCCTGATATATGAGGCGTTCAGTGTATATGCCACAAACGGAAAGAACGTAATCCTTTCTACAGATTACAGAGCATTCGGTGATTATCCGGTTAACCTGATTCTGGCACTGATCGCATATCTGCTCTGTGCATTCATCCTGAAATACACAAAAATCGGTACTTATACATACGCAATCGGAAGCAATGAAGTTGTTGCAAAGAACATGGGTGTAAATGTTTCCAAATACAAAATCGTAGCCTTTACTCTTGCAGGCTTCTTCTTCGGACTTCAGGCAATCCTGACAATCAGCTTTGGTACTTCCATGACATCAGCTTCCAATCTTTCCTCTATGAGCCGTAACTTTACTCCTCTGATGGGAACCTTCTTTGGACTGGCATTTAAGAAATACGGCCATCCGGTTATCGCTATCGTGATCGGTGAGATGATTATCCAGCTTATGTTCAACGGTTTCGTTGCACTTGGTGCTCCGACTACGATCCAGAACGTGGTAACAGGTGTTGCACTGCTGGTGATCGTTGCACTGACAACCAAACCGGTTAAAGGTCTTGTAGTAAAATAAGGAGAACGATTATGGGTGAAATATTATTAAGAGCAGAAAATATTGATAAACATTTTGGCATCACACACGCCCTGGATAACGTTTCCTTTACATTTAATAAAGGTGAGATCCACGCACTGATCGGTGAAAACGGTTCTGGTAAATCCACATTGACATCCTGCCTGACAGGTATTTACCAGAAAGATTCCGGTAAGTTTATTCTTGAAGGAAAAGAGATCACCGCAACAAACCAGGTTGAAGCAAACCATCAGGGTGTAGCCATTATCGTACAGGAGATCGGAACACTTTCCGGACTGACTGTAGCAGAGAATATTTTCCTTGGAAACGAGGATCAGTTTACTAAATGTGGTATCAAAAATACTGCAGCAATGAACAAGAAAGCCCAGGAATATCTGGACAGCTATGGATTCAATTATATTGATGCAACTAAAGTAATCGATGATTACAACTTCGAGGATCGTAAGCTGGTAGAGATTGTAAAATCTACTTACTTTAATCCGAAGGTTCTGGTTGTAGACGAGACAACAACAGCACTTGGTCAGAAAGGCCGTGAAGAGCTTTTCAAGGTAATGCACAAGGTTCGTGACACAGGAAACTGCGTAATCTTTATTTCTCATGACCTTGAGGAAGTTATTGAGCAGTCTGATAACATCAGCGTACTTCGAGATGGTGTGAAGATCGGTTCCATCACAAAGGAAGAAGCTACACCTGACAGACTGAAAGCCTTAATGGTAGGCCGTGAGATTGGCGACAGCTACTATCGTACAGACTACGGCGAAAAGGTATCTGACGAAGTTGTTCTTTCCGCTAAGAACGTGACAGTAAAAGGACAGATCGAGAATCTGAACCTTGATCTCCACAAAGGGGAGATTCTTGGTATCGGAGGACTTTCCGAATGTGGTATGCATGAGGTTGGAAAGGCACTCTTCGGAGCTTCCTATTTCCGTCAGGGAAGTGTAACTCTGGGAGACGGCACACCGATCAATTCCATTCCGGATGCCATCAAACACAGCATTGCATATGCTTCCAAAGACAGAGACAATGAGTCTCTGGTCATTAATGATACAATTGGCGATAACATCTGCCTTCCATCCCTGGAGGATTTGAAAACTCATGGATTCCTTCGTGCAAAGACAATGAATGAATTTGCCAATAAATTTGCAAAACAGATGAGTACAAAAATGACAGGCGTTGACCAGTTTGTATCTGCTCTTTCAGGCGGTAACAAACAGAAAGTCGTTCTTGCACGCTGGGTTGGTAAGGACTCCGACCTGATCATCCTTGACTCCCCTACCCGTGGTATTGATGTCAAAGTTAAAGCTGATATCTATGCCATGATGGACGATATGAGAAAAAGAGGAAAATCCATTATTATGATCTCTGAGGAAATCATGGAGCTTCTGGGTATGTCAGACCGTATCCTGATCATGAAGGACGGTAAGATCAATGGTGAATTCCTTCGCTCTCCGGATCTGAAAGACACAGATCTGATTGACAATATGATTTAAGGGGGTAAAAAAATGAGTACAACAAAAAAATCAACTGAGCAAGTACCATTTCTGGAACGTCCCATTGTGCGTACGATCCTTCCTATCGCAGGATTTGTGATCATCTGTGTATTATTTGCATTCCTCACAGACGGCAGACTGTTTCAGCCGAAAAATATATCACTGCTTCTGAGCCAGTCATACATGCTGCTGATTTCAGCTATCGGCGTGTTCATGGTAATGACAATGGGTGGCCTGGATTTCTCCCAGGGCTCCATGCTTGGTGTTGCTTCCATCGTAGTCTGCTACCTTTCCCATTACAACATGGTTCTGGCAGCGCTTGGCGGTGTGGTAACAGGCGGACTGATCGGATTGATCAATGGTTACTTCAATGTTAAGAGAAAAATCACAAGCTTCATTGTTACAATCTGTACCATGTATCTGTTCCGTGGAGTTTGTGCTTATGCAACAACTAATTCACCTGTTTATGCAGTAAGTGATATTTCCAAATACAACACACTGCCATTTATGCTTACTTTTACAGTGATCATCTTCGTAGTGGCATATCTTGTATTCACTTACACAGGTCTGGGCGCCAGACTGAAAGCAATTGGTGCCGGCGAAACAGCAGCAAGATTTGCAGGTATCCGCGTAGAGACTACAAAGATCCTCGTATTCGTGGCAGCAGGCTGTATCACAGGACTGGCAGCATTTGTAAATGCTATCAAAGTAGGTTCCGTTACATCAACAGCCGGAAACCAGCTGGAAACACAGATCATGATCGCCCTGGTACTTGGCGGAATGCCTGTAAACGGCGGTGCTAAAGTAAGATTCTATAACATCATCCTTGGTGTTATGACATACAAAGTACTTTCCAGTGGTCTGGTAATGCTGATGATGCCGACACAGTTACAGCAGCTCATCCTTGGTATCATCTTCCTGATCGAAGTAGCAATCTTCAGTGACAGAAAGACTGGTATGATTGTTAAGTAAGAGATTGTAAAACATCGATTATATAACCGAATCAAGTAAGTCCCCTGCTTCAATTGCGAAAAGCAATAAGCAGTGGGTGGGGACTTGCTTGTATCAGGAGGTTCTGATAAACTGCGAAGCAGTTATTCGGTTATGAGCAAGTAGCGAAGCGGATTGCGAATATCCGCTTGATCTGACATATTCGTGTATCATGTTCATACCTACATAAAATCCCCGGCTCCCGCAGAATTGGTCTGCGGGAGTTGGGGATTTTTGGACTTTGATTTACATTTTAGCGAAAACTTATTTTGTATAACTTGTTTTTGCTAATTTGGAAAAATAGATTATAATAGAAATGTATTTATTCCTTTACATGACACAGAATGGAGAAGACGTTTATGGATAATTATGAAAAACAGGTATATATAGGAAGAGAGCTGTTTTTACAGCATGAGCAGGATAAGCTGATAGAGAAATATGGATTGGAACATGATGAAGAATATCTGTATTTGAAATATATTGGAACAGAATATCGGATCAGCCGCAGGGATGGCGCCATTGCATATTCTGAGGGTGAGGAATGGATGGACTGCAAAGAATATACGATTGTTATGACAATCTATGATTTTCTTTGTTGTTCCGGGCAGGAAATACTGCCGCCTTTGACTGGTCAGTGGCAGCCGGTGGGCAGATTTGTAACTGCCGGAAGCAGTCCGTCTACAGACCCCTTTGTAGAAAAGTATGCACGAGCATTTTCGGGAAAAGTGGAAGAGGTAAAACAGGCCTGTATCTGTCTGGGAGGAAAGCAGATGGAGCGTCTGGCAGGGGCAGACCTGACCTTTGAAATGCCTGTTTTCCAGGATTTTTCTGTGCTATTTCAGTTCTGGGATGGAGATGAAGAATTCCAGCCCAAGATTTTGCTGTTGTGGGATAAAGTATCGTTATCGTACCTTCATTTTGAAACTACCTATTATCTTCAGGGGGATCTGCTGAAGGCTATACTTCAGAAAACAAGCTTATTTGTGTAACAACAGTTATCTTTACGATAAAGTAAATTCATGTTATGATTGCTTTGAAAGTAAATTTATATTAATTTGGAGAGATAAAATGATGAATTGTCTGGCAGTAGGGCTGGGTGGTTTTGCAGGAGCAGTATTGCGGTACCTGATCGGGTTGATTCCCACAGGGGAAACCATGATTTTTCCGGCAAAAACCTTTTGTATCAATGTGATTGGATGTATTGTGATCGGAGTAATCACAGTACTGGCGGCGAAATTGTCTGTTCCGCCAAGGATGATTTTGTTTCTGAAGGTGGGAGTCTGTGGTGGATTTACCACATTCTCAACCTTTGCACTGGAATCTTCGGAACTGATCCGGGATGGACATATGGGAATAGCCCTGTGTTATATATTACTTAGTGTGCTGGTGGGCGTGCTGGCGATTTTTACAGTGGAATATCTTACAGCCTGATTCTGGAGGAATTTACCAATGAAACGAATATCGCTGGATGATCTTCTTCATACCAGACAGAATCTTGCCTACCAGGAACAGTATGGATATAAAATATACCTTTTCTACTATGATTTCCGTGGATTATTATCTGGCGCATCCGAATATGTATGAGAAAGATCGAATCTGGGTGCTTATGCTGAACGAATATCTGAAAAAACATACACTTGGTGATGATTTCAAAATTGTAAAGGACAAAGAGACACAAAAAGAGTGTGTTGAAATCAGGATGCAGGGTGTTTAGTTGCTGTTTAGGAACAGAAACATTTGAGTTCATGACAAAAACAATCAAAAAAGCAATCGTAAAAAAATACGATTGCTTTTTTGATTGTTTCTGCATATAATATATTCAATAAGAGCGAAATGGAGGCGATTGATATGCGTGAAACGAGAACATTAGAGTTCAAAGAAACGATTACGAACACATTTTTAAAGACAGTCAGTGCCTTTTCAAATTATGATGGTGGAACCATTCTTTTTGGTGTAGATGATGATGGAAATATAAAAGGTTTGCCGGATGCCAAGCAAGCTTGTTTGGATATTGAAAATAAAATTAACGACAGCATTACACCGCAGCCAGACTATATGCTTGAGATACAGAATAGTGACCAAACGATAAAACTTACTGTAAAAAGCGGACTTCAGAAGCCGTATCTATATAAATCGAAAGCATACAAGCGGAATGATACAGCAACGATAGAGGTAGACACTCTGGAGTTCTCAAGACTTGTGTTGGATGGGAAAAACATTCGATTTGAAGAATTGCCTTGCAAAGACCAGGAGTTGTCTTTTGAAATTTTACGCCGTAAGCTGAAAGAAAATATCCGGATCGAAAATTTTGATAAGGACACACTGAAGACATTGAACCTGTATAACGATGATAATGGATTCAATAATGCGGCGGGGCTTTTGGCAGATAAAAATCATTTTCCTGGAATTGATATTGTCAAATTCGGAGAAAACATCAGCATCATTCAAAAGAGATCAACGTTTGAAAATGTATCGGTTTTAGAGGTATATGAAAAGACACTTGAGGTATTCAGAGACTATTACCAATATGAAGTAATACAAGGTGCTGATCGAAAGAAAATGGAGAAAATATCGGAAGCTGCTTTCCGAGAAGCAATCGCCAATGCTCTGATTCATAGAGTATGGGATGTGGATTCGCAAATCAGAGTTTCGATGTTCGATGATCGAATCGAAATTGTTTCTCCTGGCGGGTTGCCGTCTGGAATAACGGAAGAAGAATATTTGGCAGGCAAACTTTCTGTTTTAAGAAATAGAAATCTTGCCAATGTATTTTACAGATTAGGATTTGTAGAGATATTCGGAACGGGAATTACAAGAATAAAACAACTGTATGCGGAAGCTTTGATAAAACCGGATTTTGAAGTTTCAGAGAATGCTATAAAAATTATGCTTCCGATATTTGAAAAAAATGTTGATCTGACAGAAGATGAAATCGTGATCTATAAGCTCTTAAGCAAGACGATACTGAAGCCCATTAGCGAAGTTGCACCATATGTACCTTTTGGCAAATCAAAGACAACAAAGCTGTTGAAAGAAATGTGTCAAAAAGGTGTGATTACTGTTGAAGGAAAAGGGAAAGGTACAAAATATATCATTAGCTAAGATTTGAATTTTCGAAACAACGTTTCGGAAATTCAAAGAAAGTATCAGGTTCATTCGCAACAGATAGGTTACAAGCAAGTCCCCATCCACTGCTTATTGTTTTCTGCAACCTCCGCAGGGGACTTACTTGCTTCGATTAAAAAATCAAAATATAAATTTTCCTGTAACGTTTCTTCTGTCTGTGACTTAGTTATATAGAAAGACATTAGATAAAATAATGATACAGCAGACAGGAGGATTATCATGAAACGATATTTAGGAATATTCATTCTGACAGTTATGGTTGGTTTATCAGGTTGTGCATCTGATACAGACAGTGATACTCAGGTGAGCAGCCGTGCATATTCAATGCAGATACAACAAAATCAGAACCGTGTTCAGACATTCAATGGAAGAAGACAGATCAGGTCGTCAGATGGATCTATGTGGACACCGCCGGCAGGGTCATATCAGGATAAAGATGGTTATATTCTGGATAAGGATGGCACCACGATTGGTCAGACCGGGCCATTAAAAATCCCGAAAGATGCAGTAGGATAATAAAAAATACAAGGAGCGGAAATGGAGAAATCAGAAATCGAAACAATCTACCGTAAGTATTTCCATGATGTCTTTCTCTATATCCGGGCACTTTCCGAAAATGAAAGTCTGGCAGAGGAAATCACCCAGGAAACATTCCTGAAGGCAATGAATAATATTGAGAAATTTGACGGCCGGAAGGATATCCGCGCATGGCTATTTGTAATTGCGAAGAATACATATTTCCGCTATTGCAGGCGAAATAAAATCTATGTGGGTGAAGAATTTTCAGAAATAATGCAGGATTCCATGCAGGATACATCCCCGGCAGTACTGGATCAGATCGTGCAGGATGAGACAGTTCGGAATCTCAAACGCTATGCAGAACTGATACCGGAACCCTACAGGGAAGTATTTCACCTGCGGATATACGGTGAGCTCTCCTTTGAGCAGATCGGAAAATGCTATCAGAAAAGTGCAGGGTGGGCAAGAGTAACATGCCATCGTGCACGACAGATGATAAGAGCACAGATAAGTCAGGAGGAAAAGTAAGATGGAAAAAATAAACTGCAATGTGATCCAGGATATTCTGCCATTATACATTGATGATGTGGTAAGTGATGATACAAAAGAACTTGTAGAAGAACACCTGCAAAACTGCGAAATCTGCCAGCGGGTATACCATGAGACAAAGACAGACCTTGAAAATGATATGAAAATTTCTGCACAGACAAAAGAAAGCAGCAATGAAGCAAATGATCTGAAGAGTTTCAGAAAATTTTTAAAGAAAAGAAAGATAAAAACAATCCTGCTTTCCATAGCAGCAACCGTAATTTGCTTTGTGGCAGTGTTCACTTTTATGAATAAACACGTTACATATATCAGCTACAAAGATGCAGGGATAACTATTGTTGAGGATAATAAAGATGAAGTAAAATATAAAACGAATATAAAAGGAAATTATCGCTGGAGAACATCTTTAGACAGGGAAACAGGCGTAATGACTATTTATTTTGAGCAGAGCTTGTGGGAAAAATATGTAAGCTGTATTTTTTATCCATATGATCATCTTCATGATATTCTGAAGAAAGATGAGATAAAAGAAGTGTATGTAGATAAGGATGGAACTACAACAACAATCTGGGAAGCTCAGGAGGAAGAACAGAAAGCTTATTTATCTGAGGAACATACAGAGCCATTGGGATAAAATATTAGAGTATTTTCAAATACGCTCTAAAATATGAAAGCGAATTTTAGAGATTTCTATAGGTTATAAGGATTTATAAAGAGGTTGTCATGGAAGGCAGCCTCTTTTTGTAATTGCTGATGGACATTCTCTTTCCATATGTTACAATAGAACAAGAATATGGAAAGAAAGACAGGAAACTTAACTATGAAAAAACAACTAAATTATGCAGATATCATAAAGGAAGCACTGATCCTGACAGGTGCGGTAGCGATCATTGCGGCAGCAGTTTATTTCTTTTTGGTGCCGAGCCATACCTCTGTAAGCAGTATCTCCGGTCTTGGTATCGTGTTATCAAACTTTGTACCCTTACCACTGTCTGCAATCACCATGATTTTGAATGTGGTACTTCTGATCATTGGTTTCTTTACCTGCGGACGCGAATTTGGCGTAAAAACGGTTTACACCAGTATCGTTTTGCCCTTATTTCTCGGATTATTCGAGAAAGTATTTCCGGACTTTGGTTCTATGACCAACAGCCAGGAACTGGATGTGCTGTGCTATATTCTGATAGTCAGCGTAGGACTGAGCATTCTTTTTAACAGAAATGCATCCTCCGGCGGACTGGATATTGTGGCAAAGATCATGAATAAATATCTCCACATGGAACTGGGAAAAGCAATGTCTCTCTCCGGTATGTGTGTGGCACTCTCAGCTACACTGGTATATGATAAGAAGACAGTTGTACTGAGTATCCTTGGAACTTACTTTAATGGAATGGTTCTGGATCACTTTATCTTTGACCATAATATTAAACGTCGTGTCTGTGTCATCACGCAGAAAGAGGAAGAACTGCGTAAATTCATTATCGAAGATCTGCACAGCGGAGCGACGATCTATGAAGCGACAGGTGCCTATAATATGAAGAAACGCAATGAGATCATTACGATTGTAGATAAAACAGAATATCAGAAGCTGATGGCTTACATTAATCATGAAGATCCAAAGGCCTTTGTGACGGTTTACAATGTATCGGATATGCGCTATCAGCCAAAACTGTGAGAAATATTATGGCAGGAAAGCTGTGGGTATGCTAAAATAGCAGGGTGATTATATAACCATAAAGAGATTATGGTAGAAAGAGGATGAAAGATGAAAAAAGGAAAAGGAATTGCCCTGCTTCCCATTGGTGTATTTCTTGTATTATACCTTGGACTGGGCATTTTATTTGAGTATGTGATGGAAATCCCCATGGGATTTTATAATGTGCCTATTGTAGTAGCATTTCTTGCTGCAATCCTGGTTGCCTGTCTGCAGAACAGAGCACTGGATTTTGATAAAAAACTGGAGATCATGGCACAGGGAGTTGGGGACAAAAATATCATCACCATGCTTTTAATCTTCCTTGCAGCCGGATCTTTTGTAGGAGTTGTGGGAAGAAGCAGTGCTGAGAGTGTTGCATATTGTATGCTGAGTCTGATACCTGCCAGATTTTCAGTGTCTGTGCTGTTTATAGTTGCCTGTTTTGTGTCTGTGGCTATGGGAACCTCTGTGGGAACCATTACCCTTCTGACACCGATTGCAGCAGCAGTTTCCACAGCATCAGGATTTGATCTGGCATTTTGTGTGGCTTCTGTTATGGGAGGAGCCATGTTTGGGGACAATCTTTCTTTTATTTCAGATACGACGATTGCTGCATGTAATGGTCAGGGATGTGAGATGAAAGACAAATTCAGGGAGAACTTCTGGATCGCTCTTCCGGCAGCCGTTGCCACACTGATCTTAATCCTGATCCTGTCATTTCAGACAGAAATCCAGGGCCGTGTGATCCAGCCCTATCATCTGACTCAGGTAATACCGTATGTGCTGGTATTGATCGGAGGAATTGTTGGGATCAATGTGTTTGTGGTATTGCTGACAGGAATCGTATCCGGAGCATTTATCATGCTGGTCGGAGGACATATCACACCTGTAGAGATCCTGAAAAATATGGGATCCGGTGTATCCGGAATGTTTGAGACTTGTATGGTGGCAATCCTGGTAGCTGCCATGTGTGCGCTGATACGTGAGTATGGTGGATTCGATGCACTTCTTGGCTGGATCCATAAAATTTTCCGCGGAAAGAAAGGCGGACAGCTTGGAATGGGACTTCTGGTAGGAACTATGGATATTGCTACTGCCAATAATACAGTGGCGATCGTCATGGCTAACCCTATCGCAAAGGAAATGGCAGAGGAGTATGGAATTACACCGAGAAAGACAGCTTCCCTACTGGACACTTTTTCCTGTGTTTTCCAGGGAGTGATTCCCTATGGTGCACAGATGCTGGTTGCAATCTCAGCAGTGAATGAACTGGGCGGTGAGATTTCTGCATTTCAGATCATGCCGAAATTATTTTATCCTATGTTATTGCTGCTCAGTTCTCTGATCACAATTATGAGAGGTTCAGACCGTACAGGAGCTTAAAAGATTCCCCCTGCCGGAAGCTATATTTTTTTCAATTTCTTTCAAAAAATACTTGACCTTCCTCCTTGTGGAAGCAGTATAAAGAAAGCACAGACAGGGCAGTAGAGCGGCGGATAGGCTGTATCTGCTGTTAGGAAAGCAAGAGGTAACAGAATGAAGATCAAACAGGTGGAAGAGCTGGTAGGCATCACCAGAAAGAATATCCGTTTTTATGAAGAGCAGGGTCTCCTGAATGTGGAGCGTGCAGAGAACGGATACCGGGAATATCATACGGCAGACATTGCCAGACTTCAGGAAATCAAATTATTCCGGAAGATGGATATTTCCATAGAAGAGATGAGAGCTCTTTTTGAAAAAAGGAAAAGCCTGCAGTTTTGTCTGGAACAGCACCTGGGAGAACTGGAACGCCGCAGGGAGGGCCTTGTGAAAATGCAGGAAATGTGTGAGCGCTTGATTGCAGAGCATCAGTCCCTGGATACCTTGAATGCCGAGAACTGTCTGGAAGAAATCGAGCAGATGGAGAAAGAGGGTGCAAGGTTTATGGATATAAAGAAAACAGATATCCGTAAGAAAAGAAGGACAGGAGCGATCATTGGAGCAGTAGTTATGATCTTGCTTATGGGATTTACCATAGGGCTTATGCTGTGGGCAAATACACAAGATCCCATACCGACCGGACTGCTGATATTTCTGATCGCCATACCGGTTGTGATCATCGGAGGAATTCTGGCAGCACTTGCAGGACGCATGAAAGAGATTGAAGGAGGAGAAGAGGATGAAGCTTCTAAGTATTGAATACATTCCGGGTGTAGAGTTTGAGGCACTGGGAATTGTAAAGGGAACAGTTGTACAGACAAAAAATGTAGGAAAAGATTTCATGGCAGGGATGAAGACTCTGGTAGGCGGGGAGATCACTGGCTATACGGAAATGCTCAATGAGGCAAGACAGATTGCCACCAAACGTATGGTAGATGAAGCCAAAGAGATGAATGCGGATGCTGTGATTGGTGTAAAATACGGCTCCTCCCAGGTAATGTCAGGGGCAGCAGAAGTGATTGCATATGGAACTGCTGTGAAATATAAACAGGATTAAAAATTAAGAACAAGAGCAGAGAACGCAAAAAGAGATCTTAAGTAAAGCAGAAAATCCGTAATGAAGGCTGGGAAAGGAAATTCAACATATGAAGATTGAAGGAAATCAGAAGGAATTAGACGCAATGGCTGAGTTTCATAAAGGAAACCGTGCAGAGGGTCTGCGTCTGCAGGAGGAATTCGCGGCAGAATTTCGTGAAGAATACAAGGAGAAGGATCACTGTTCCTGCCAGAAAGCCTGTCGTTATCACGGAAACTGCAAGGAATGTGTGGCAATCCACAGAGCACACCAGGAACATGTTCCGAACTGTATGCGGCCTCTGCTCAATAAGAAGTTGAAACTGTTATCAGAGCTGACAGAACATACGCTGGCAAATGAGATAGAAGCACCGCATGAAATCCTGAGAAAGCCATCAAAAAGCTGAAAAATTCAGAAAATGTACTGGAAATAAAACGATGAAAGGCATAAAAGAGATATTAATATGAGCGATAATAAGAATGTAAATCAGGATAAAGGTCTTCAGGGAAATGAAAAAATAGAGCAGGCGATCGCTGCTCTGCAGCAGGAAGCCACTCAGGAAATGCTGGCACATACACTGACTGTAATCCGTAGACGAATGAGAGAAAACGGCCAGTTTATCCTTTCAGTAGAACCGCCCACAGGAGACAACCAGCTCCGGATCGGCACAGTGAAAACCGGAGATGGAAAAGTCTGGTGGGCGGCATTTACAAGCTTTGAGGAAGAACTGAAAGGCGGCGGAAGCGTACAATCCACTTTTCTGACAGACATAGATCAGCTTTTTCATTCAGCATTACAGGTAAATGAGATTGAGGGAATCATCCTCAACCCATGGAACCGGACGATCATGCTCGATAAGAACCTGATTAATATCATATTGGGAAATATGTGAAGCTATATAAAGAACTCTCATGTTCAGTTAAATAAAAGTCCTCATTGTTTATCCTTTTTACAATTTCTGCAAAGTTATGCGATAGTTAAAAATGGATAAATGATGGGGACTTTTCTGCTTATCGAGAGTTTTCCATTTTATTTAATTCAGGCAATATTGTGATCAGCATGGTAATAAAACACAGAGAACCACCGATTACATTGGATACAGGCTCTGCCATAAACACGCCATCTGTGCCCATGTGTAATCCATAGGGCAGGAAATAAGTCAGCGGAACCACAATAAATACTTTACGAAGCAGGGAGAAAAAAATCGCCTGCTTTTTTTTATTTAATGATTTAAACACTGTCTGACCAATATACTGCAGATCCATAAAAATAAAGGCTGCAAAGTAAAGTTTCAGTGCAGGAACTGCATCCTTTAATAGCAGTTTGTCTGAACTGAAGATCCCGATCAGAAATTCAGGGGCAATGAGAATGACGCTCCACATGATACCTGTATAGATCAGAACCATAATGATCAGAACAACCCCTGCTTTCTTTACCCTGTCAGGACGTCTGGCTCCGTAATTATAGCTGAGAACAGGAGAGGTTCCCTCATTGATCGCATGGATAGGCGTTTCCACCATCTGGCGAACACTGGATATAATAGTCATGACAGAGATATAAATATCACCGCCTGTCACGGAAAGAACATTATTGCAACAGATACTTACCAGGCTGTTAGTCAGCTGCATGATAAATCCAGCAGACCCCAGACTGATGATATCCCTGGCATGTCTGGTACACTCAGAAATCTCATTTATATGAATCCATCTTACCTTTAATTCCGATTTCCCATGAAGAAAATAAAATACAAGCAAGGCGGAGAGAATCTGAGAGATCACAGTAGCGATGGCTGCACCTTTAATCCCCATATCCAGAACAAAAATAAAAACCGGATCAAGAATAATATTTGTAACTGCACCGACGGCCACTGACAGCATACCGATAATGGCATATCCCTGTGCATTGATAAAAGGATTCATTCCTGTTGCTATCATGGAAGGAAGAGTACCCAGAAGGTAAATCATCAGATAGGGATACGCATAAACCAGAGCATCATCTGAAGCACCAAACAGAGTCAGTAAGGGGCGGGCAAAAAGAAATCCAATCAGCATCAGCACAGCAGCACTTCCACATAACATGGTGAAAGCAGTATTCATGATCATGTCAGCAGTCCTGGAATCTCCTTTTCCGCGGTTGATAGAGAAAATTGGGGCACCTCCCGAGCCAAAGAGATTGCTGAAAGCTGTGATGATCATAATGATCGGAAAGCATAAGCCCACAGCACCAAGTGCAGTTGTTCCTATATCATGGATCCTGGCAATATAGATACGGTCCACAATGTTGTATAAAAGATTCAATATCTGCGCTACCAGCATGGGAAGTGCAGCGCTTAATATATTGTTGGTTACAGTTCCGTTTTCAAAATCAATTCGTTTCATTATAAATCTTCCTAAGTTTAAAACTTTTATCGTGCATATAAGTATATCATAAAGTAAACAGAAATTCACTCTGATACAGTGGTGTTGGAACAAAATAGTTACTGTTCACTCCGTTCACAGTAACGTAGCCAAAATTCATTCCAGATTGCCTGCGGCAATGGAATTTTGGCTTGTATGTCTCGGGATTTTGGCATATTCATGCCAAAACACCTCGCGGGACAGTGGCATGTGAACAGTAACACAAAATATTCTCTGAAATTGTCATAAGTCATGATACAGAGAATAAAAAAGCATTTTTTACCCATACTATTTTCATGTAACAAAATACAGTATTTCTTAAAAAAGGAGACAACAGACTATGATTTTAAAAGAAAAGGAACGTTCAGTAATCGAAGATCTTCAGACACAAGAGAAAAGCTGTGTGGAAAAGTATGGAAAATACGCAGAACAGGCCAGAGACCCGGAGCTTAAAAATCTTTTCCGGAATATCCAGCAGGAAGAACAGAAGCATTATGAGTCTTTGTCAATGATTCTTTCCGGAAGTGTGCCTGAATGTAATTGTAATGACAGGTCAGGCAAAGACTATCAGCCAAAAGCAGTCTATACAGCCATGAGTTCACCGGAAGACAAAGAGCACGATGCGTTTCTTGCAACAGACTGTATCGGTACAGAGAAGCTGGTGTCAGGAACATACAATGATGATGTATTTGCCTTTGGCGATAGTGGTGTACGCAAGCTGCTGGCAGATATCCAGATTGAGGAACAGAACCATGCAGAGATGCTGTATAAGTATAAAACAGTGAATGGAATGGCATAACAGCGAAAAGCATTCATTTATTAAAGTTCTGCCCGTATTTTTCCCGATACTGCCGCAGAGTCATTCCTGTATATTTTTTAAACACTTTTCCCAGATGACTCTGAGAGGAAAATCCCAGATAAGTGGCGATTTCAATATAAGAATAGGGGGAATAAGCCAGAAGATTCCTGGTAAGCTTCACCTTTTCCTGTAAAATGAAATCCGTAAGAGTAACGTTTTCACATTGCCTGAATAGTTCAGAAAGATAATTCGCATTCAGATGCAGATACTCTGCAATATCCTGGATGCGGATTTTTTCGTGTAAATATTTGAAAATGTAATCTTTGGACTGTTTCACCCAGATATTTTTGGAGGTAATATCAGAAGCAACTTTTTTTTGCTGACGGATTTCAGCTACCGCTTTGATATATTCCATTCGGATGTGATGGAGCAACTATGTTTGGATGCCTTCAGGATGCAATCACATATGGTGAATGGTATAATGGATACGGTACAGCAGGTATGGGAAATGCAGCTTCTTCCTTCTGTATGAAGGTTGGTTCCGGTGTGGGAACAGTAGCACTTGGCTGGATCCTTGCAGCAGGCGGATTTGACGCACAGCTTAAAGTCCAGAGTGCCTCAGCACTGTCATCAATTGCTGTAGTATTCGCATGGGTACCGGTTATCACATCTGTAATCTGTGTAATCTGCATGGCATTCTTTGATGTGGATAAATATTATGGAAAAGTTGTGGAAGATTTATCACAGGGAAAACACAGAGGTGAATAATAATAGGAAGCGAAACAGGGAAAATACCATTAGAGCTAAAAGAATATGCTGAGGAAATCGCCCGGCAGGATGGAAAAATGTTGAAGCTGCGGAATAAAATTGAGAAAATATAAAAGAAAATAACAAAATATTAAAAGCGAATATCATCTATATACTGCCTGGATTTCAAAAACAAAAATCCAGGCAGTTATTTTAATACCAGCGTGTCATTGGCAGATCATTATTGATTCCTTTAGTCATCAGAATCTGGTGCAGATCAATAATTCCGTTATGGAAGGTTGCAGCACATGCTGACAGGTAAAGCTCCCACATACGCAGGAAGGATTCATCAAACATGGTCTTTTCCTTTTCTATATTCTCACGGAAATTCTTTTCCCAGTGGAGCAGAGTTTTATTGTAATGCAGACGCAGATTTTCAATGTCCAGAGTGTGGAAATTGTCCTCTGCCATATGATTCAGGATTTCTCTCAGACTGGGAACGGTTCCGCCTGGAAAGATATATTTCTTGATCCATGGATCACCCGGATGTTCTTTCAGTGCACTGATAAAGTGAAGCAGGAATAATCCGCCCGGTTTCAGAACTTTCTCTACACAGTCAAGGAAGAGCTGATAATTGTCACGGCCAACATGTTCCAGCATTCCTACACTGACTACCCGGTCAAACTGATAGTTATGTTTCGGCAGATCACGGTAATCCATCAGTTCCACTGTAAGATAATCTTCCAGACCCTGATCTTTGATGCGCTTCTGGAATTCTGTATATTGTTCGTGGCTTAAAGTGATTCCTGTACCATGTACTTTGTATTTTTTGGCAGCCTCAATCAGCAGAAAACCCCATCCGCAGCCGATATCAAGAAGACTCATACCTTCTTCCAGGTGTAATTTTTTCAGAATATAATCTACTTTATTAACCTGTGCCTGATATAAAGAGTCATCGTCATGAATGAAGTAGCCACAGGAATAACTCATGGTTTCGTCCAGCCATAATTTATAAAAATCATTTCCGATATCATAGTGGCTTGTGACTTCCTTTTCCTGATTTTTTTTGGATGTAGAACTGAACATGATCTTTTTCAGAGCAGATTCATTGGTAGAAAATTTGCTCATCTGTCCCAGAAAATGATCCAGTGCCTCGTAAAGATTTCCTTCAATATCCAGATCTCCCCGCATATAAGCCTCGCCTAATGCCAGGGAAGTGCTTTTTAGCAGCTCGGCCAGAGGAATTGTTTTCTTAAAATTTACTGTAAATGTGGGTTTTCCCTCTCCGATCGGATATTCGGAATTCTTGAACCTTACCAGAAATGGATAGTCCGTAAAGCGTTCAAGGAACTGCACCATTGCTTTTTCTTCAGCCTTTTCTTCTAATGTCTCAAACATAATAGTTTACCTCCTTTAACACAAAACTATGATACACCTTTGGGGGCGCTTATCGTCAAGGGGAGAATTAAACAAAGATATCTGGGAAATTGGTCAGACTTGTAGCAGAATAATGGAAATAGAAGAAGAAACAAAAAGTTCACAAAAAACATCTTGACCATCAAAGAAACACAAGTTATAATCCCCTATATAAAAATTTTCGTGCAAAGAGCAGACAATGGGGTCTGAGAAAGAATCCCATTGACTGCTCTTTTTTGCGTACTACGAAGATTTTTGTTACTGTTCACCCACCACTATCCCGCGAGGTGTTTTGGCTACGTTACTGAGAACGGAGTGAACAGTAACAGATTTTTGCATATTATAATCCGCACAATTCGAGAGGAGGAATATCATGAGGCTGAATCCCAAAGAACAGGAAAAATTAATGCTTCATATGGCAGGAAATCTTGCAAAAGAGAGAAAGGAAAGAGGTCTGAAACTGAATTACGTGGAGGCACTTGCGTATATCAGTTCTGAACTCCTGGAGCTTGCAAGAGATGGTAAAACAGTAGTAGAGCTGATGCAGCTTGGAACCAAGATTCTTACAAAGGATGACGTAATGGACGGTGTTGCTGATATGATCGGTGAAGTTCAGGTAGAGGCAACATTCCCGGATGGAACCAAGCTTGTGACAGTACATAATCCAATTCAGTAAGGAGGAGAATGAGCATGAAGATCGGTGAAATTATGGCCGCAGATCGTGAGATTACACTTAATGAAGGCAAAAAAACAGTGACAGTAACAGTGGCAAATAAAGGCGACAGACCGGTTCAGGTCGGTTCTCATTTTCACTTCTTTGAAGTAAATAAATGCCTTTCTTTTGACAGGGAAAAAGCCTATGGATATCATCTGGACATTCCTTCAGGAACATCTGTAAGATTTGAGCCAGGTGAAGAAAAAGAGGTTCAGCTTACAGAAATGGGCGGCAGACAGAGAGTATTCGGACTGAATGACCTTACCCGCGCCCAGGCAACTGACGATACAAAAGCAGCATCCATGGAAACTGCGAAATTAAAAGGATTTCTGTAAGGAGGGACAATAATGAGTACAAAAATTTCCGGAAGCAAATATGCGGCAATGTATGGCCCGACTACAGGAGATAAGGTACGTCTGGCAGATACAAGCCTTGTGATCGAGGTAGAAAAAGATTATACAACCTATGGAGACGAAGTAAAGTTCGGCGGCGGCAAGACAATCCGTGACGGTATGGGACAGTCTGTAAAAACCTGCAGTAAAGACGGAGATCTGGATCTGGTAATTACCAATGCATTGATCGTAGACTCTACAGGAATCGTAAAAGCAGATATTGGTATCAAAGACGGCAAAATCGCAGGAATCGGTAAAGCCGGAAATCCGGACATCATGGATGGTGTCACACCCGGAATGACAGTGGGTGCATCTACAGAAGCACTTGCAGGAGAGGGAATGATCGTAACTGCAGGTGGAATTGATACCCATATCCATTTCATCAGTCCGCAGCAGATCGACTGTGCATTATACAGCGGTGTAACTACTATGATCGGTGGTGGTACAGGCCCTGCAGACGGTACAAACGCAACTACCTGTACACCTGGACCATGGAACTTAAAAATGATGTTAAAGGCAGCCGAGGAATACCCGATGAACTTAGGCTTCCTTGGAAAAGGTAACTGCTCAGACGAAGCTCCTCTCATTGAGCAGGTAAAAGCCGGAGCTATGGGACTGAAGATTCATGAGGACTGGGGTGCAACACCTGCAGTTATCAATCACTGTCTGAATGTGGCAGATGAATATGATGTACAGGTTGCTATCCATACAGATACATTAAATGAAGGAGGATGTGTGGAAGATACACTTGCAGCTATTGGCGGTAGAACCATCCATACTTATCATACAGAGGGCGCAGGCGGTGGACATGCACCGGATATTATCCGCGCAGCAGCAGCTCCGAACGTACTGCCATCCTCCACAAACCCAACAATGCCATATACAGTAAACACTCTGGATGAGCATCTGGATATGCTTATGGTCTGCCATCATCTTGACAAGAGAATCCCGGAAGATGTTGCATTTGCAGATTCCCGAATCCGTCCTGAGACAATCGCAGCAGAGGATGTTCTTCATGATATGGGTATCTTCAGTATGATGAGCTCTGACTCTCAGGCTATGGGACGTGTAGGTGAGGTTATCACACGTACCTGGCAGACAGCAAGTAAGATGAAAGATGAGAGAGGTGCACTTCCGGAAGATGCAGGACATGACAATGACAACTTCCGTGTAAAACGTTATATCTCCAAATATACCATCAACCCGGCAATCACACACGGTATTTCCCAGTATGTGGGCTCTGTGGAAGAAGGTAAATTCGCAGACCTCGTTCTCTGGAATCCTGTATTCTTTGGTGCAAAACCGGATATTATCATCAAAGGCGGTATGATCATTGCATCTAAGATGGGCGATGCAAATGCATCCATTCCGACTACACAGCCGGTTCTCTATCAGCCAATGTTTGCAGCTCATGGAAAAGCTAAGAACGAAGCTTGCCTGACCTTTGTATCCCAGGCTGCCATGGATGAGAATGTAAAAGAGAAATACGGTCTTGAGAAAACTGTAGTACCTGTAAAGGGCTGCAGAAATATCAGCAAAAAAGATATGGTATTTAACGACAGAACACCGGAACTGACTGTAGATCCGGAGACATATAAGGTTACTGTTGACGGCGAAGAGATCACTTCCAAACCGGCAGAGAAGCTTCCGCTGACACAGCTTTACAGTCTGTTCTAAAAATTCTGAATAGTTACAATCTGGTTATCTGATCATAAAAATGATATTCGCAGGACTGTTATTTATGAAGTTTTGTGAGAACTTTTATAAGAACTTACCAAACGATATAACGGCAGTCCTGTCAGTATAAAATTCTGATTTTTATATGAAAATAAGCAGGATTTATTCATCTTGTTATGCGTGTTGAATAAAAGTATTTCCACTTACGAAATATAAACAGAAAAATATACTGAAGAAGCAGGAGAGGAGAGAATATTATGTTAGGAGTTTGTCTTTTATTCGTAGGAATCGTATTGATTAACAACGGTATGTGTTCTTTATATAATGTAGACGGAAAATCAACCGCCATCATGAACATCTTTACAGGTGGTCTTTCTTTATTTATTAACTTTGTCAATCTGGTGCAGGGCAATTATTATGCAGCAGGAACAGGATTACTGTTCTGCTTTACCTATCTTTTCGTAGCCCTGAGTAAATTCCTGAAAGCAAGCCCGATCCCATTTGCATGGTTTTCTACTTTTGTAGCCATCAATGCGGTGATCTTCGGTACAATCGAAGGATTTACAGGAAGCACTGCACTGGGAATCACACCGGATCTGCGCTGGGCAGCAATCTGGTATCTGTGGGCAATTCTCTGGGGAACTGCTTTCGTAGAAGATATCTGTGGAAAGAAACTGGGAAAATTCGTTCCATATCTTCAGGTATTTGAAGGAATCGTAACTGCATGGATCCCTGGAGTTATGATGTTACTTCAGATTTGGTAAAAAATAAACCTGATAAGAAATTTTTATCGGATTCAGGAGGTAGAAAATAATGCTGTGTGAACAGGTTTTAGGAAAGCTTCATGACTTTGATACTATAGGAAAAGCAATAGAATATGTAGATATTGAATGGCACGAAGCATTTAAGAAAATACATAAAAAAATAACAGACAAAGGAACAGAAGTGGGAATCCGCATGGATGATTCCATTCTTGCCAGAGGTCTGTATCAGGATGATGTGATCTACGCAGATAATGAGAAGCTTGTAGTGGTAAATACACCGCCATGCGAAGTTATCCGTGTTTCTCTGACTCCCGGACATGAGAAAATGTCTGCAAAAGTCTGCTATGAAATCGGAAACAGACACGCACCGCTTTTCTGGGGAGAGAATGATACGTTTATCACGATCTATAATGAGCCAATGCTTGTTATGCTTCAGAAAATCCATGGAGTTCAGGCGGAGAAAGAAGTGCTGAAGCTGGACTTTGACAGGAGAATTTCTGCAAGTATTCATAATCATCATCATTAATAACAACGGAGGTTCTTCATGTCAGAAAAACAGTTCTATCTTCTACAGGTAAATGATGCGCTGTTTCCCATCGGAGGATATTCCCATTCCCAGGGACTTGAGACTTATATTCAGCGTGGAATCGTCCACGATGCAGACACAGCCAGAGAGTACATCACTCACAAAATCAAATGGAATCTTGCATATACAGAACTTCTGGCAGCCAGACTTGCATACGAAGCTGCAGAGAAAAAAGACCTGCAGGAACTTCTGTACCTGGAAGAACTTCTGGAAGCATCCAGAATTCCTATGGAACAGAGAGAAGCTGCCAGAAAAATGGGTTCCCGTTTTGCAAAGACCATTGAAAAACTGGGGCTTTCTATCAGTGAAACAGGGATTTTCAGAGAATATCTGGATGCAAGAAAGGGAAAAGCGGTAAATCATTGCTGTATTTACGGAGTTTTTTGTGCGGAAATGCAGATTCCTCTGGAAGAAGCGCTGACGCATTATCTATACGCACAGACATCTGCAATCGTTACCAACTGCGTAAAAACAATTCCACTCAGCCAGACATCCGGGCAGCAGCTTCTGAGCGGATGCTATGGGGAATTTGATGAGATATTAAAGGATATCATGAACAGAAGTAAAGAGGACTTATGTCTTTCTGCACCCGGATTTGATATCAGAGGAATCCAGCATGAGAAGCTGTATTCCAGATTATATATGTCGTAAGAAAGAAAAGAGGAAATCGGTATGTCATACGTAAAAATCGGAGTTGCCGGACCTGTAGGTTCCGGAAAAACAGCACTTATTGAAGCATTATCAAGAAAGATGGCAAAGGATTACAGCATTGGTGTCATCACAAATGATATCTACACAAAAGAAGACGCCCAGTTCCTTGCAAAGAACAGCGTTCTTCCAGTAGAGAGGATCATTGGTGTAGAGACAGGTGGATGCCCTCACACAGCCATCCGTGAAGATGCTTCCATGAATCTGGAAGCAGTAGATGAGATGATGGAACGCTTCCCTGATATTGAACTTCTTTTCATCGAAAGCGGTGGAGATAACCTGTCTGCAACATTCAGTCCGGAACTGGTAGATGCAACCATCTTCGTTATTGATGTAGCAGAAGGAGATAAGATTCCGCGTAAAGGCGGTCCTGGAATCACACGTTCTGATCTTCTTGTAATTAATAAGATCGACCTGGCTCCATATGTAGGTGCAAGTCTCGAAGTAATGGAACGGGATTCTAAGAAAATGCGTGGTGACAGACCATTCCAGTTTACAAATATCCGCGGAGATGAGAATGTAGATAAAGTGGTAGAGTGGATCAAGAAAAACGTACTCCTGGAAGGAATGTAAAAGAAAATGTCTATGGATAACAAATTCGGAAAGATATCCCGTATCAGCGCCTGCGCAGCCTTAAAAGACGGAAGGACTATTCTGGAAGATCTGTCTTTTACAGCACCATACAAGATCATGATGCCTTTCGAAAAAGAAAACGGTGGGATCCAGATCATGCCGCTCTGTGCTTCCGCCGGAATTATGGCAGGCGATTCCCAGGAATTTTCCTATCATGTAAAGGAAGGTGCAGATCTGGAAGTCCTGTCCCAGTCCTTTGAGAAAATCCACAAAATGGACGAAGGCTCAGCCGCCCGAACCATCGAAGTACAGGTAGACAAAAACGCCACATTATATTACTATCCACAGCCGGTGATTCCTTTCGCACAGTCAGCCTTTGACAGCAAAATGACTATCCATCTGGAAGACGAAACCTCCCGTTTATTCCTGCTGGAGATCATCTCCTGTGGTCGAAACGCTCATGACGAACGTTTTCAGTACCGCAGATTCTCCTCAAAAGTCCTGTTGTACAGAGGAGACAAACTGATTTATCGTGATAATACCAGCTATGAACCGGACAAAATGCCCATGGAAGGAATCGGAATGTACGAGGGTTACACACATATGGCAAACCTGTTTCTTTCTAAGATCTGCAGCAGAGATGGTGAAAATTGCAGTCAGGAATCCGGAACTGTCAAAACGGCAGATTCAACAATCAATCTGGAACTTCAGGAAAAAATCTGGCAGATCCTTGACGAAGATTCAGAAATAGATGGCGGAGTTACCCGTCTCACAACCGGAGATCTGGCATTGAGAATCTTCGGTCATCGTGCTCAGAAACTGCAGCAGGTAGCGGAAAAAATCAAAAAGTTATACGAAACAGAACAGAGATAAAAAATGGCGGGATTTCCCGCCATCAGATTGTAGATAAACTTGGTGTTGGGCTATACACATTATACGTGCATAGCCTCGATCCATTCTTTTTCTTTAAATCCGGTAAGTACAAAGTCATCCCCGATTACCAGCGGTCGTTTCACCAGCATTCCGTCTGTGGCAAGAAGCTTCAGCTGTTCATCTTCAGACATATCTTTTAACTTATCTTTCAATCCCATTTCCTTATAGATCATTCCGCTTGTATTAAAGAATTTCTTCAGTGGAAGACCACTTTTGGAGTACCATTCTTTTAATTCTTCATAAGTAGGATTTTCTTCTTTAATAGCCCGTTCTTCATAACTGATATTGTGTTCGTCCAGCCATTTCAGGGCTTTCATGCAGGTACTGCATTTGCGGTAAACTAAAACTTTCATAGACATTCTCCTCGTATAGATTTATTGTGACTATTTACAGGTAATTACTTCCTCCATTATTGTTCCAGATAGATATATCATAAATTGGAAAGGGCGATTTTGCAAGAGAATGTTATGGAAGAATTGTAAGGCTTAGATTTTCATGTCAATATATCCATATACAAAAGAAAAAACAGTCCCAGTTCCCCGGAGAGGAGAAATCATGCGTGATGAGACGATATGATTCGACAGGGAAAAGAACCAGAAGAAAACGGAATATTTGAGTATTTGAACGGAATATTTGACGGTGATATAAACAGGATACAAAAATATTCACATATAAAATGGTCAGAACCATTTCAGAAGGAGGCGAGAAAAATGACAGGATTTGGAGATAGGATTTATGAAAAAGGAATGCGTACAGGAGAACAAAATGGAATACAGAAAGGAATACAGAAAGGAATACAACAAGGACGTCATGAGGGAATGATTCTGGGCGCTCTCATGAGTGGAAAAACTCCGGAAGAGGTTTCGAAGATGCTGAATCTGCCTCTGGAGGAAATAAAAAAAGTTCAGGAACAACAGATGACTGTAAACAGATAGTAGAAGAAAATTACTGCTATAAAGTCAATAGGGAACTGAGAAAATTTGAAATTGAGAGAGGCTATGCACGTTATGAGTGTATAGCCTCTTCTGCGTTGGTATTTATGTGTTTTTCTTCCATTGTGATTTCTACTGATGCATTGGCATACATCATTTTAGAACACGAAGAGAAAAATACAATGACTTTTCTATCCGACTAAAAATGGTTAATTCTAAGCGGCTTTAGGTGGTCAATTTTCCCCGCCCTAACAAAAGTATTATTTTGTGTATATTCTATCTTGTTTTGTTTATGGTGCATACACATACTAAATGGTAAAATTAAAGTAAATTTAGATATCATTTGTGACAAAGCGCACTTCAAGTTTATCAGGGCGTGAATAACTTTCTGTATATTCAACTAAATTACCATTTTCATCGTATCCTATGAATTCAATATAGTTGACGATAGAGGTGGCGCTTGGAAGATGAAGGTGCTTTTGAAGTTTTTCGCCAGCTTCTACCATCATCATTGTCTCATTAAATTTTACAGGCAAATGATTTTTGGATTTCATATAATCATAAAGCGATATGTGCTCAAAATTGTAATTATCGATATCTGAAAAAAAATGAAGAGGAACATAGGTAAACTCAATTGCAAGAGGTTCCTTGTTTCCAAGACGAATTCGATGAATACCGTATATTTCATCTTCTTCAGAAAGTCCAAGTTTATCTGCAAAGTATTTTCTGTTTTTGATTATACCTGTGCCTAAGCATTTATTGGAAATTTCAATACCAAAGTTACGAACTAAAGAGGTAAAGCTGGCATTTTTTGATTCATTTAGTACTCCTAAAGCAACTCGATTTTGTTCGGGTTTGCGGACAAAAGTTCCCTTTCCGTGAACGCGAATTAAGTAATGTTGGCTAATTAATTCGTCAAAGATGTCATGAATCAAATACCGACTTACACTATACATTGTTGCAAAATCCCGTTCGCTAGGAAGCAACTCCCCAGGAAGATATTCCTGTGTTTTAATTTTTGTAATGATACTAGATTTTATTTGTGCGGCTAATACATCATCATTGCTCATAAAACTACCTCCTTGATAAAACCAAAACGATCAATTAGCATATTATTTTCAAAAAAGACTGCAAGATGTCCTTGTTTATCATACATGAGCCCTTTGTATTTCATTAAAGGGCTATCAACAGGAATATTTAAAATTTGAGCAGTCTTTGTGTCTGCGTAAAGTAAGGTGACTTTTTGATTCGATTTTGCTAAGGTTATTTGACAATTGTTTGTAATCAAATCAATTGCAGGAGCAGAAGCAGCAATTTGTTGGGTGAGATCTGGATAGATATATTCAGGAATGTAAGTTGTATTGATACAAATTCGTTGAGCACCATCTGAATAAAGCCAAACAATTTTGTATATTTTCGATTTTTCAGGAAGTAACATTTCGCTTGCAAGATAGTTATCTGCTTCTATTTTTTTGAAATCATATAATTCGTAAGTTAATTGTCCGCTATCTTCCTCTGAATGTAAGGAAAAATTACGAATGGATTGTAAAATGCGTTTAGGCGCTACGTAATAACCACTTCGTGGTTTTGAGATAATTGTTTTATCTTGAAGTAACAGATTCAAGGCTCCACGAACAGTTAAGCGTTGTACATGAAACAGCTCTGCCAGCTTTCGTTCCGAAGGCAGTTTGTCACCTGGAAGATAGTGTTCTTCCTTTAGCATGTATTTGATTTCTTTTGATAATGCAACATCTAAAGTTAATAAATTTTTTTTCATAAGAACTCCTAATATTATAATTTACTTGTAAATGATAATCAAATTATACGTTGTCAGTTCTTAAAAAGCAAATGGAAAGGAAAAAAGAAATGAATAAATAAATATAAAAACTGGTATAGTAAATTCGAAATATGCTTCATACCAGGATAAAAGAAATATATGCATTGTGTATAAATAAATGCATTTATATTTATAAAAATACAACAATATTCAATATTCTTTACATGAAGTATTGAAAAAATAAAAAAAAGTGGTATACTAAATTTAAAAATAGTCACCAATACAAAGGAAGCGAAAGGGGAAAAAACTATGTTGAAATTTAATGAACAGAAACAGATTGAAAGTGTGAATGGAGCGCTTGCTCTGAGAAATCAAATTAATGAATTGATTGATGGAATTTGTAAAGAAGGATACAAGAATATTTGTTGGCTCGGTATCGGTGGAACATATGCATCTTGCCTCCAGGCAGAGGTTCATATGAAAGAAAAATCAAAACTTTCATTTTTTGTTGAAAACGCAGCAGAGTATTTGACAACTGGAAATAAAAAAGTTGGAGAAGGAACTATTGTAATTATTTCGTCTGTTACAGGAACAACTTCTGAAATCGTAGATGGAGTAAAAAAAGCACAGAAGAGTGGAGCAAGGGTGATTGGTTTTATTGATGTTGCTACTGCAGAACTTGCAAAACTTGTAGACTATGTGATTACATATCCTGCCAATGAACAATTGAAATTTTATATGGTAGCAGATAGATTTATGTACAATGCAGGAGAATTTCCAGAATATGAGGATTTATACAAGGAGTTGGATCAGTATTTGGCAACTGCACTTGTGGAAGTTGAAAAGGAAGCAGATGCTTTCGGAGAAGAATTTGCAAATCGTCATAAGGACGACAAAATTCATTATTTTGTTGGGGCTGGGAACCAGTATGGTGCCACATATTCTTATGCAATGTGTTATTGGGAAGAACAGCATTGGATTCGTACAAAATCTATCCACAGTGCAGAATTTTTCCATGGAATGTTAGAAATAATTGACAAAGATACACCAGTTACAGTATTTATTGGGGAAGATTCTCAGAGATCATTGAGCGAGCGCGTTGCAAACTTCTTGCCACGCATTTGTGGAAAATACAATATTATTGATACCAAGAAATTTGAATTAAAAGGAATTAGTCCAGAGTACAGAGGATATATATCACATTTAGTGATGCATGCGGTAACACAGAGAATTGATGCACATATGGAAAAAGTCAATTGTCATCCTATGGAAATCAGAAGATATTACAGACGTCTGGACTATTAAGGTGGCAAAATGGACAGAAAGATAAGAGTAGCAGCAATAGGAGATAATTGTATTGATTATTATGATTCATTGAATGAATCTTATCCAGGGGGAAACCCAGTGAATGTTGCTGTATACATAAAACGATTAGGTGGAGAAAGTTCTTATACAGGTGCTGTTGGAACTGATTCATTCGGAAAAATCATGATAAGTGCAATTCAAAATAAAGGAGTCGATACTTCTCATATTCAAGTGCTGGATGGAAAAACCGCAGTTACACATGTTGACATTGTAGATGGAGATAGAGTGTTTGGAAAATATGAAGAAGGTGTTTTGGCAGACTTTAAGCTAAGAGAACAAGACATTTCCTTTATAAAGAAACATGATTTAGCGGTTACAGGAATTTGGGGAATGATTGAAGATGAGCTTCCACTTATTTCGAAAGAAATTCCAGTTGCATTTGATTTTGCAAATAAATTTGCAAATCCAATTGTTGAGAAAGCGATTCCATATGTGACATATGCATTCTTCTCTTTTGACGAGGAATCACGCAATGAGTTTAGACAGAAATATCATAGCATGGGCTTAAAAGAAAAAGAAAATTGTATGGAACAATTAAAGGAATTCATGAAAGCAATGCAACAAAAAGGACCTAAAGTCATTATTGCAACATTGGGGAAAAATGGAAGCATTGGGTATGATGGAAATTCTTGGTATCGATTTGGAATCATAGAGTGTAAAGTTGTTGATACAATGGGTGCAGGCGACAGTTTTATTGCCGGATTTTTATATGGGATTTTGAATGGATTGAATGTTCAAGATTCGATGGAAGCAGGAGCTCAGAATAGTGCGGTAACAATAGGCTATCAAGGGGCATGGTAGAAGGAGAATATAACAAATGGGAAAAAAAATAGTGGCAATTTTATTGATAGCTACGATGGCAATGGGTATTGCAGCATGCGGAGGTTCAGGGGACAAAAAAGACGATAATACAATTACAGTATGGTGTTGGGACAAAACATTTAATATTTTTGCAATGGAAGAAGCTGCAAAAATTTATCAAGAAGATCATCAAGATGTGAAAATTGATATTGTCGAAGTTGGAGATGTAGATGTACAGTCTAGACTTACTACGGCTGGTACATCAGGAGATCTAAGCACATTGCCAGATATTTTTTTGATGCAAGACCATGCATTCCAAAAAAATGTAATATCTTATCCAGATGTATTTACAGAAATTTCTGAAAAGAAAATTGATTTTTCAGAATTTGCTTCTGGTAAAACAGATTTTTCTGTTGTAGATGGAAAACACTATGGAGTGCCTTTTGACAACGGAGCAGCAATTGCTTGTTATCGTACAGATATTTTGCAAGAAGCTGGAATGACTTTAGAAGATTTTACAGATATTACTTGGGATGAGTGGGTTGAAAAAGGCAAAGTAGTACTGGAAAAAACAGGAAAACCATTATTGACAACGTTAGCAGGCGAATGTGATTTGCTTACGATGATGTTACAGTCTGCAGGAGCATCTTTGTTTAATGAAGATGGAACAACGAATATTGCAAAAAATGACACTTTGAAGAAGGTAATTGATACATATTGTAAAATGAAAGATTCAGGTGTGTTAGAGGAAGTAAATAACTGGGATGAATACACTGGCTCAATGTTGAACAGTGAAGTTGCAGGTGTGATTAATGGGTGTTGGATTATGGGAACAATTCAGACAGCTGAGGATCAGTCAGGAAAATGGGCTATTACAAATATTCCAAAACTTACAAATGTAAAGGGTGCCACAAACTATTCAAATATTGGAGGTTCTTCCTGGGCAATCTCAGGGAATTGTGGAAACGTAGAGTTAGCAGAAGATTTTCTTGCGTCTACATTTGCTGGAAGTACAGAGTTATATGATAATATTCTCTCTTGTGGAGCAATTGCTACATGGACACCAGCAGGAGATTCTGATGAATATGCAGTACCGAATGAATTTTTCTCTGGTGATGTAGTGTTTGAAAAAATAGTTGACTATTCAACAAAAGTTCCTTCTATTATTACGGGACCATATTTCCATGAAGCAAGAGACGCAATCTCTGTTGCGACAACAAATATTACAAATGGTGCAGATTTAGAGAAAGAGCTTAAAAAAGCGGAAGATACTGTTAATTTTAATATGGGACAGTAAGAAAGGTTCCTATCATACAAGGGGATGGAATGTAGAACCATCCCCCTTATGGATAGAGAGGAGGAGTTTTTGTGTCTAACAAACCAAGAAAAATGACGTTGGAAAAAAAGCATAATTTAACAGGATGGGCTTTTTTGGCACCAGCAACATTTTTGATTGCGGTGTTTAGTTTTTGGCCAATGATCAAAGCGTTAGTTTTATCTTTTCAGACAGGGAAAGGTAGAAATATGCAGATGGCTGGATTTACAAATTACATCAGAATGTTTCAAGATGATGTATTTCTTCAGTCAATAAAAAACACATTTTTTTATTTCATTCTTCAAGTGCCCATTATGCTTGTAGTAGCGATGGTGTTAGCTTGTATTCTAAATAAAAAAGACTTACGGTTTAAAGGATTTTTCCGAACAATGATTTTTTTGCCGTGTACAACTTCATTGGTTGCGTATGCAATTATTTTTCGGTCTTTGTTTGCAAATGATGGATTAGTAAATTATGTTCTAGTGAATTTGGGAATTTTGGATAAACCATATAATTTTTTGACACAACCATTTGCGGCAAAAATGGTTATCATATTGGCTCTTTTGTGGAGATGGACAGGATATAATATGGTATTTTTCCTTTCTGGATTGCAAAACATTGAATATTCAGTATACGAAGCTGCAAAAATTGATGGAGCATCAGCAATACAGACATTTTTTAAGATTACTGTTCCATTATTAAAACCAACTATCTTGTTGACAGCAATAATGTCAACAAATGGAACATTACAGTTATTTGATGAATCAATTAACTTGACCGATGGAGGTCCTGCGAATGCTTCAATCTCTATGTCACATTACATATATAATTTATGTTTTAAGTATGTGCCGAATTTTGGATATGCAGCAGCGATGTCCTTCTTTATATTACTGTTGGTTGCAGTATTAGCATTTATACAAATGAGGGTGGGTGATAAACGTGATTAAAAAGATGAAAAATATAGGAATGTATGCATTCTTGATTTTGGTTACTTTTATTTCAGTATTTCCTTTGTACTGGATGGTAAGTGCATCCACAAACAAAAGTGTGGATGTATCAAAAGGCGTATTATCGTTTGGCTCTCATTTGGGAGAAAACTTGAAAAATCTGCTGGCAAATCAAGATGTAGGGGCTGCATTGGTCAATTCATTTAAATATGCAATATTACTTACAATAGTTTCGATGGTGATATGTTCCTTGGCAGGATATGGATTTGAAATTTATCATGATAAAGCAAAAGATGCCGTGATGGGTGTGATTCTTCTTGCAATGATGGTTCCATTTATTACGATATTGGTCCCATTGTTTCAGATGGTTGCAAAAATGAAAATGTTAAATAGTACGTTGGGATTCATTTTACCAACGGTATCAACCCCATTTTTAATCATGATGTTTCGACAGAGTGCAAGATCATTTCCTCGTGATATTATTGAAGCTGCCAGATTAGATGGACTTTCGGAAATTAGAATCTTCTTTCAGATGTTTATTCCTACAATGAAATCAACATATGCAGCGGCTATGACTATTACATTTATGAATGCTTGGAATAGTTATATGTGGCCGAAAGTAATCATGACACAATCCAAGAGCATGACAATGCCAATGGTTGTAGCAAATCTGACAGAGGGATATGTAACAGACTATGGAATGCTTATGTTGGCAGTCTTAATATGTACATTGCCTACCGCCTTAGTATTCTTTATTTTACAGAAGAATTTTGCAGAAGGTATTACTGGAGCTGTAAAATAATAAATGATATCTATAAAGAAAGGGATTAGAAATGGAATATAAAAAAATAAATATGCCAGGTCTTCTGCATGGTGGAGATTATAATCCTGAACAATGGTTAGATAGACCGGATATTCTTGAAGAGGATATCCGGTTAATGAAATTAGCGCATGTAAATAATGTTTCACTAGGAATATTTTCGTGGGCATTTTTAGAGCCAGAAGAAGGAAAATATCAGTTTGACTATTTAGAAGAAATTATTAACCGTTTATATGACAATGGCATCTATACAAATCTAGCTACACCAACAGGTGCAATGCCAAATTGGATGACTCAAAAATATCCTGAAGTAATGCAGACAGATGAAAACGGGATACAGAATTTACCAGGAAAAAGGCATAATTTTTGTTACACGTCTGCTGTTATGAGAGAAAAAACTAGAAAGTTGGATTTGAAATTATCAGAACGCTTTGGAAAACATCCAGGAGTAATTCTTTGGCATATATCAAACGAATACGGAGGAAATTTTAGGGATGCTTCTTGTCATTGCGAAGAATGTCAAAAAGCATTTCGGAAATGGTTGAAAAAAAAATACAAAACATTGGATGCATTGAATCATGCATGGTGGAGTGCGTTTTGGAGTCATACTTATACCGATTGGGAACAGATTCATTCACCTTCTCCGAGGGGAGAGGATGAATTACACGGTTTGAAATTGGACTGGAAAAGATTTGTGAGTGAACAGTTACAGGACTTTTGTAGAGAAGAGATTCGAGCTGTTAAAACATATTCGGATCTTCCAGTTACAACAAACATGATGATGTATTTTTCACCATTGAATTATGATAAATGGGCAGAGGAGTTGGATGTGATTTCTTGGGACTCTTATCCGAGTTGGCATACAAAAGAAGATGAAGTACCGATTGCTGTGTGGGCAGCCTTTATGCATAACCAGATGAGAGGATTTCAGAAGAAGCCATTTTTGATGATGGAATCAACACCATCACTTGTGAATTGGGATGAGGAAAATAATGTAAAAAGACCGGGGATGAATTACTTATCTTCAATGCAGGCAATTGCGTTAGGTTCGAATAGTGTTCTTTATTTTCAATGGAGAAAAAGCAGAGGATCGAGTGAAAAGTTTCATGGAGCGGTTGTTGATCATGATGCGTCAGAAAAGAATAGAGTTTTTCAAGAAGTTGCTTGGATTGGCAAAGATCTAGAAAAGCTAAGCAGTCAAATACTAAGTACATGTAATAGGGCGAAGGTAGCTATTATTATGGATTGGGAAAATTGGTGGGCTCTTTCTGACGCACAAGCAATATCGAGAAAATTTGATTATACGGAAGAACTTTTAAAATATTATCGGGTTTTTTGGGAAAAAGGAATTGAAGTTGATATAATTTCCATGGATCGAGAGTTGTTAGATTATCAGCTTGTGGTTGCTCCGACCTTGTACTTGCATAAAAAAGAGTATATTCATAAAGTAGAAGCATACGTGGAAGCAGGTGGAATATATGTAACAACTTATTGGAGTGGAGTAGTAAATGAAACAGATTTATGTTTTATTGGAGAGAGACCACATGAGAGATTGCTAGGATTATCAGTTGATGAGATTGATGTGGGGAATGAATATTTTCCAAATACTTTCTCCTATAAAGACGGTGTATATAAAGCCGGTGTGTTAAGAGAAGTTGTGACACTTCAAACTGCAAAGCCGTTGGGAACATACTTGCAAGATTACAATGTAAATACTCCAGCAATTACGGAAAATGTGTATGGCAAAGGAAAAGCTTACTATATTGTTGTTCAACCAGATCTGGAATTTTTGAAAGAATTTTTGGGTGATGTAATTGAGGAAGCAAATGTGGAAGCAAATTTGACGGAAACATTACCTTATGGAGTTACTGTTTCAAAAAGAAGTGGAAAAGAACAGAAAGATGATGTATATTTTCTTCAGAATTTTAACAGACATCCTGTGAAGATGGTTTTGAATGAATGTTATACAAATTTGATTACTGATGAAATCCTTACAGGTTCAATAAAACTGCAAACATATCAATGTATTGTGATGCAAAAGAAATAAGATTCCGTAATAGGGAGGAACTCACATTGAAATCAAAGGTAAAGACATTTTTAATTGATATTTTACTTGATATTGTAGGTGGTTGTTTCATTGCGATTGGAGTCTATAATTTTGCAGTGGCATCTGGATTTCCGGTAGCAGGTATATCAGGTATTGCAATCGTGTTTTATTATTTTTGGAAAATTCCAATTGGTACAATGACGACAATTTTGAATATTCCAATTATTTTAATTTGTTACAAGTTGTTGGGAAAACAATTTTTTTTAAGATCAATAAAGACAATGTTAATTTCTAATATACTGATGGACTGGGTTGTTCCATTGTTTCCAGTTTACCATGGTGATATGATGTTATCTTGTATTTGTATGAGTGTATTCTCAGGAATCGGATATGCATTAATTTACATGAGAGATACCTCTACAGGTGGAGCAGATTTTGTTTTGATGGCAATACACAAGGCAAAGCCACATATTTCTGTAGGAAAAATTATCATTGTTATGGATTTTATTATTGTAATTATTGGTGGAATTCTGATGCGTGGAAACATTGATAAGATTATTTATGGATTAATTGGAACGTATATTCTATCATTTGTCGTAGATAAGCTAATGTATGGCGTTGATGCTGGAAAACTTGCTTTGATTGTAACAGAAAAGGGACCACAAATTGCGGCAAAAATTGATGAGCTATCACAACGAGGGGCAACTTTGATTAAGGCAGAAGGAAGTTATACAGGACGTGAAAAAGAAGTATTAATGTGTGCATGTAACAATAAAGAAATGTATACGATTCAAGAAGCTGTAAAGAAAGTAGATTCATCAGCGTTTCTTGTTATAATGGAATCGAATGAAGTGCGTGGACAAGGATTCAAGCCAATATAATATAAAAATTAAGAAGTTCTAGCATGGATCGGTATAAGATTGGATCCGGAACATTATCTTTGATTATGGAACGTTATCACGCGGGAGGAATTCCGATTGAAGAACTCCAGATGATGCCACCAAAAGAGGTGGAATTACTTTTTTATCCTCAGAAAAATATTAAAAAGAAGGATATTCGGTAGTGTAAATTATTCTGTGTAAACCTCTCAGATTGATGATAAAATCATAGGTTTATAGAATACAAAATATAATGTGATGGGCTGAATGGCATTTCTTGCTGTTCAGCCCGTTGTTTATTTAGTAGCATGGATTCTATTGCATGTTTCTCAGCTTTCGGTATTCTCTCGGCGAATATCCTTTCAACTTGTGAAAAAGCCGACTGAAATAAAGTTGGTTATCATATCCGACAATCTTAGAAATCTCATTGATGGAATAGGTTGTTGTTTCAAGTAACATCTGGGCATTGTTAATTCGGATTCCCACAATAAACTGCATTGGTGTAGAACCTGTGTATTTTTTGAAGTTTCGGATAAACCAGCTGACACTCATTCCACGTGAGGCAGCATAATCATCTATGCTAATATTCTGGTTATAATTTTCACTGAAAAAGGTAACTGCGTTATCCATCTCATGATCAAGATATTCATTTTTTAATATGTGCTCTCTTGTCAGTTCCCGGTGGAAACTGATCAGAAGATGACGGAGCAGAAGGACAAGCATTTCCTCATAATTATCTTGGCAACGCTGAAGCTCGATGATAATACGCTTGAAAATCTGTTCGTATTCCATAGAGGTTCCGACCTGAAATACACGCTCTTTATCCGGGAATCCATATTGCCGTAGGATATTTTTTACATTGTTGCCTGTAAAATGAATCCAGTATACTTCTATCTTATCTTTTCCATAATATTCATATTTCTGAAGTTCCTTCGGTCTGTATAGTACAATATTACCGGCGGGGACAATCATTTCGTTATCCACATTGTCAAAATGAAAATGCCCACAACCAGCAGTGATATAGATAATCTGATAATCCAGGCGTCCCCTTGGACGGTAGGTTGGTAACTTTGGATGGCTGGAAAGGCGGTAAGTACCGCAACTTCCTACAACCAGTGGGCGACTTTTGTCTTTGAAATCCATATGGGAGTGGTTTAAATAACCGGTATTCATATACATATGGTAGCACCTCTTTTCCTTTTTTGTTATTGTATCATTTAGTGCATATTTTGTCTAATCCAATTCATAGACATGTTTTGCAGATTAGGATAAGATATATATAGCAAAACAGAGAAACGTAAACATAAAAGTAAAAGATAAGGTTTGCTGTGGAAAAACAAAGTGCAAAAAAATGTATATGTATTAAAGGAGAGTTATTTATGATTGTACCACGTTATTATGAGGATTTAAGCGTACTGCATGAAAATACAATGCCAGCCAGAGCCTATTTTATTCCGGCATCCAAAAGAATGGATAACCTGGTGGAGCACAGGGAAGAGTCAGACCGAATGCAGTTATTGAACGGAACTTGGAAGTTCCAGTATTTTAACAGTATCTATGATGTTCAGGAACCCTTCTTTGAGAAAGATTATGATACAGAAAATTTTGATGAGATTCAGGTTCCGAGTGTATGGCAGATGGCAGGATATGACACACATCAGTATACAAACATCAGATATCCGTTCCCATTTGATCCACCGTATGTACCACAGGATATTCCATGTGGAACATATGCACATACCTTTGTTTATCACAAAGATGAAAATGCACCAAAAGCTTTCTTGAATTTTGAAGGAGTAGACAGTTGCTTTTATGTATGGATCAATGGCTCTTATGTAGGGTATAGCCAGGTTTCTCATATGACCAGTGAGTTTGATATCACCGACCTCCTTCGGGACGGAGAGAACAGCATAGCGGTTCTGGTCATGAAGTGGTGTGATGGTTCCTATTTGGAAGATCAGGACAAATTCCGTATGAGTGGTATTTTCCGGGATGTGTACATTTTGAAACGCCCAAAACAGGCAATCAGTGATTATCATATTAAAACAAGAATTGAGGATATGCTTGCGAAAGTAGAAATTGAAATGAAATTCTACTCTTCGTTAAATGTAAAAATTTCGATTGAAGATAGAAACGGAGCAGTTGTAGCACTAGGAAGTATTGCTGAAGAAGGAACAGCTGTATTAGAAATCGCAAGTCCGGAACTTTGGAATACAGAAAATCCATATCTATATAAACTGATTCTTGAAACAGAGAATGAAGTAATTGTAGATCACATTGCATTAAGAAAGATAGAGATTAAAGACCAGGTAATTTATTTAAATGGACAGAAGATTAAATTCCGTGGTGTCAATCGACATGATTCTGATCCGGTTACTGGATTTACAATCAGTCTGGAACAGCTCACAACCGATCTTACGTTAATGAAGCAGCATAATTTTAATGCGATCCGTTCCAGCCACTATCCGAACGCACCATTTTTCTATGAAATGTGTGACAAGTATGGATTCATGGTAATAGATGAAGCAGATATTGAAGCTCATGGTCCATTTATGATCTACAGAAAAGAAGACACTGATTACAATCGGTTCAAACGATGGAATGAGAAGATTGCAGATGATCCGGTATGGGAAGAGGCAATCGTTGATCGCGTAAAACTCATGGTGGAACGTGACAAAAACCGTTTCTGTATTGTTATGTGGTCAATGGGAAATGAGAGTGCTTATGGCTGCAACTTTGAAAAAGCACTGGAATGGACAAAGAATTTTGATCCAGACCGTATCACACAATATGAGAGTGCAAGATACCGTAATTATGATGAAACATATGATTACAGCAATCTGGATGTGTACAGCCGGATGTACCCAGCGCTTTCCGAAATTCAGGAATATCTGGATAAAGATGGAAGCAAACCCTTCCTTTTGGTAGAGTACTGTCACAGCATGGGAAACGGACCTGGAGATTTTGAAGATTACTTCCAGATGATTCAGGATAATGATAAAATGTGCGGCGGCTTTGTCTGGGAATGGTGTGACCATGCGATTGCTCATGGAACTGCTGAGAATGGAAAGACTATATATGCTTATGGGGGCGACCATGGCGAAGAAATTCATGATGGCAACTTCTGTATGGATGGATTAGTATATCCGGACAGAACGGTACATACAGGACTTTTGGAATACAAGAATGTTTATCGCCCGGCAAGAGTTATTTCCTATAACAAAGAAAGCGGAGAACTGGTGCTTCATAACTACATGGATTTTGATGACTTGAAAGATTATGTGAAGATTAGTTATGAGCTGACACAGGATGGTCTTGTGATCAGCAAAGGCATACTTCCGGAGTTTTCTGTGGCACCACACGGGGAAGGAAAAACAAACCTGAAGATCAATGTTCCAGAGAATGGGAAATGTTATTTAAAACTTATTTACCATCTGAAAAAAGAATTGCCACTGTTGGATGAAGACCATATTCTTGGATTTGATGAAATTGAGGTAAGTAAAGCGGATACAAAATGTAAACTTGCAGAGAAATGGATACCAAAAACAGTAGTGGACTCTGAATTACAGGTAAATGAAAATGATACACAGATTCATATCAAGGGGCGTGAATTTGCTTATACCATAGACAAACGTACTGCACTCTTTACAGAGATGAAATTCGCAGGGCGGGAATACTTGAACCATCCGATGGAATTAAATATCTGGAGGGCTCCAACAGATAACGATATGTACATCAAGTCTGAATGGAAGAAAGCCCACTATGATAAGGCTTACACAAGAGCCTATACGACAGAGGTTGTGCAGGGAAAACATGGTGTGAAGATTACAAGCCATGCTTCCGTTGTGGCAGAGACAGTACAGAAGATTCTTGATGTGACGATTACATGGAAAATAGAAGCTGCTGGAAAGATTGATGCAGATATTGCAGTAACAAAAGACGATGAATTCCCGGATCTTCCGAGATTTGGTGTGAGGATGTTCCTGGATAAAAAACTTTCAGCTGTAAGATACTTTGGAATGGGACCACAGGAAAGTTATTGTGATAAACATCAGGCTGCGAGCCACGGTTTGTACCGGGCAGATGTAGGGGATTTACATGAGGACTATATCCGTCCACAGGAAAATGGAAGCCATTATGATTGTGAATATGTAGAGCTTAACAACAGCCGATATGGAATTGTGGCATCCGCAGAAAAGGCATTTTCATTCAATGCTTCTTATTATACACAGGAAGAACTTGAGAAGAAAACGCATAATTATGAATTAATAGAATCAGATAGTGTAGTATTCTGTGTTGACTACGCATTAAATGGCATTGGTTCTAATAGTTGTGGTCCAGTTGTATTGGAGCAGTACCGATTTGATGATGTATTATTCCGGTTCCAGTTTACACTGATACCGTATGTAAAGGGATAATAAAGTTTCATGTAACCCGTAAACAAGGAAAGAGAGTCTGATTGTAATGTAAAGTCCGGATATACAGAGCAATCAGACAAAAACAGAGAAAAAACTAGAATTAGACATCATACTCTGTTAGACATCTTGAAATTCTAAGTGCGATGAAGATGAGGAGCAAAGAAATTCGATGGAAGAAAAAAAGTATTTGAAATGGTATAACAAAATTGGATATGGATCAGGCGATATTGCAGGTAATGTAGTCTATGCGTTCCTGACATCTTTTATGATGGTCTATCTGACGGACTCAGTAGGACTTGCTGCAGGTGTCGTAGGTACCCTGATTGCCGTATCAAAACTATTTGATGGTTTTACGGATATATTTTTTGGATCAATGATTGACAAAACACACAGTAAAATGGGAAAAGCGAAACCCTGGATGCTATACGGATATATTGGTTGTGCCATTACGCTGGTCGGCTGCTTTGCAGTACCGGTGAGTTTGGGAACAACGGCTAAATATGCATGGTTCTTTATTTCTTATACACTGTTAAATGGTGTGTTTTATACAGCAAACAATATTGCTTATTCAGCACTTACGTCACTGATTACAAAGAACAGCAAAGAGCGTGTGCAGATGGGATCTTACCGTTTTATTTTTGCGTTTTCAACAAGTCTTCTGATTCAGGCGATTACAGTTGGATTTGTAGATAAATGTGGTGGAGATGCTGCGGCATGGAGAACGGTTGCTATTATCTATGCAATCATTGGTCTGGTCGTAAATACGATTTCAGCACTTTCTGTTAAGGAACTTCCGGAGGAAGAACTTAATGAAGGAGAAGTAAAGAATGATAATGAAAAGTATGGAATGGTACAGGCATTCAAGCTTCTTGTCAAAAACAAATATTACATGATGATTTGTGGAACATATATTTTACAGCAGTTATATGGTGCCATGATTGGAGCTGGCATTTATTACATGACATGGGTACTGAAAAATAAGAATTTGTTTGGACAATTTGCATGGGCAGTAAATATTCCACTGATCATTGCTCTGATTTTCACACCGACATTAGTTGGTAAGTGGAAAGGTATGTATAAACTGAACTTAAGAGGTTACGTCTTAGCAGTCATCGGTAGAGCACTTGTTGTTGTTGCCGGATATATGGGCAGTATTCCGCTGATGATGGCATTTACAGCTCTTGCAGCCTTAGGTCAGGGACCATGGCAGGGAGATATGAATGCAGTTATCGCATCTTGCTCTGAATACACTTACCTTACGCAGGGAAAGAGAATTGACGGAACGATGTACTCTTGTACTTCTCTTGGTGTAAAAATCGGTGGAGGTATTGGAACCGCTGTTGTTGGATGGATGCTTGAGTTCAGTGGATATGTCGGAACAAATGTAACTCAGCCACAGTCTGCACTTGATATGATGCAGTTCATGTATCTTTGGCTTCCGTTAATCTTTGATGTATTGATTATGTTTGTACTTTCAAGAATGAATGTAGAAGATGCAAATAAAAAACTGAAAGCAGAAAAAGAAATTGCTGCAGATGAAGTAACAGATGCATCAGACATAAATTAGAATTGACAGGAGAAAGCGTTGTCTGGTCATTGCTTGATGAGACAGTGCTTTTTTCTATATATAAAGTGATTGAACTGTATTTTGAAAATAAAAAAGGACCACTTCATTTTTGTGAAATGGCCTTAAGAAAATATTCAGTTTTCACAAAATAGTCCTTTTAGTATTTATACATGGTAAGGATGCTCAAAATATTCAGTGTAGAATACTAAAAGGCCATTCAGATATTTTTTTAGGTTGCTCATTTGCAATTCCTCCTTTCCTTATTTACAAGTTGATTATAAGATAGGTGTAAAAGGATTGCTTGCCAAATCGAAAGAAGATATAGACAAATGTTGCAAAGGGGAGTATTTCATGCAGTTAAAATATGTTGACACAAAAGAGGAGATCATAGCAATAAATAGGAAGTCAAAACATATTGAACCACATCTTCATAATGCACTGGAGATCGTTTGTGTAACAAGTGGAGCATTAGAACTTGGTGTCGGACAGGAACTATACCATATGGAAAAAGGAGATATAGGCTTTGTATTTCCAGATGTTATTCATCACTATCAGGCACTGACACCCGGTGTAAATAAAGCGACTTATCTGATTGCATCGCCATTTACGATAGCCAAATTTGCAGATATCATGCAATCCATGGCTCCTGAATACCCAATCATCAAAGCGGAAAAGGTTGAACCGGAAGTATATAGGGTTATAAATGCAATTTTAGAGACAGAACAGTCGGATATTACTGTTGCACAGGCATATCTTCAAATTGTGGTGGCACGCTGCATAGGAAAATTAAATTTGGTAGAAAAGAGCAGTGTGGGGAGCAACGATCTTATTTACCAGACAGTTTCCTATATATCAGCAAATTTTAAGAAGAAATTTTCGCTGGAAGAGATGGCAAAAGACCTGGGCGTGAGCAAATATGTTTTATCCAGACTCTTTTCCAAGACATTCCATAGAAACTTTAATCAATATCTTAACGATGCAAGGCTGAACTATGCATGCCATCGTTTGGAAAATACGAGTGATTCTATTACAAACATTTGTCTGGATAGTGGATTTGAAAGTCAGAGAACGTTTAACCGAGTATTTAAAGAAAGATATAAAATATCACCAAGTGATTATCGAAGTACTTGTGTGAAAGAGATGTTGTCATAAAAGGTTCTGTTGATCGAAATATTTACTTTGATTTTACAGTGCTATGTATTTGATTTCATGTGTGGATGATATAATATAAAAATATTTGTAGAAAAAAGAGTTTTACTTTATTATGAAAAGAGTAAGGTGTATTCTAAAGAAACAAGAAAGGCAGGGTGCATATGAACATGATAAAATCCATAATCGATTTTAATGAAAAAAAAGGATTCATCTGTGATATGGATGGTGTGATTTATCATGGCAATCAGATATTGCCAGGTGTTCCAGAATTCATCCAGTGGTTGCATGATGAAAAGAAAGAATATTTGTTTTTGACAAATAATAGTGGATATACACCACGGGAATTAAATCAGAAACTGGCTAGGATGGGACTTGATGTGCCAGAAGAACATTTTTATACCAGTGCATTGGCAACAGCCGCATTTTTAAAGGAACAGGCGGCAGGCTGTTCAGCATTTGTGATAGGAGAAGCAGGTCTCTTAAATGCACTTTATGATGTTGGCATTACAATGAATGATGTAAATCCGGATTATGTTGTTGTGGGAGAGGGACGCTCCTATTCATTGGATACATTAACAAAAGCAACGAATTTAGTTCTGAAAGGTGCAAAGCTGATCGGAGCAAACTCAGATGTTTCCGGACCGATTGAGAACGGCATTGCTCCTGCTTGTCGTGCATTGATTGCACCTATAGAAATGGCAACAGGTACACAGGCATATTTCTGTGGGAAACCGAATCCACTGATGATGAGAACAGGATTGAATATGCTTGGATGTCATTCAGCAGAAGCTGTAATGGTTGGGGATCGTATGGATACAGATGTAATTTCAGGAATGGAAAGTGGTATGTCTACTGTATTGGTTCTCTCTGGATGTTCAACGAAGGATACACTCAAAACTTATGCGTATCGTCCAACTATGGTTTTAAATGGTGTGGGGGATATTGCTATGTTAGCAAAGTCAAAGGCAGAGTAATAATGAATAATCTGAAGTACTAAGAGATAAACAGAGCTTGATAGACAATCGAAAATGTGGTTGTCTATCAAGCTCTGTTTGATTATGAAATTGTTTGCATTCGTATGAATATTTATTTGACAGATTTTATAATATATCTATAAGTCAATTGAAAAATAGAGAATAATACAGTAATAATCAGAAGCAAATTTAATATCTGCTGAAATCAATTTCCTGATTTTAATGCGTCTTCCAGGAATTTCACCGCATCTCTGACACAGTCATCACAGGAACGGAGTACCTTTCCGGTTTCCACACCCTTTAAGTCTTTACATATTACAGTTCCATTCTGCTGTTTAAACTGATTCATGACAGAGCGGACAGTCTGAGAGGTTCCTGCTTTATCCTGGCTAATAAGTCCTGCTACAACTGCAGCACCGGAGATTGCTCCGCATGTACCGGCCATGGTGCCAAGACCTGCACCGAATCCCTGTGTGATCTTTTTGAGTGTATCCTCATCCATGGATGCCTCTTTACAGAAAGAACAGGCCACAGCCTGTGCACAGTTATAGCCGTTATGTTTCTTTTCTACTGCTTTTTCACATCTTAAGTTTTCCATATATAAAATCCTCCTGCATATAAATTTTAAACGAAGATATAACTTATGATAGCATCTGGAGGCTGTTTTTACAACCTTCACAAAAATTTTCAATTTACAAAGATTTTACTTTAGCGTGGTTTTACATTTAACTTTGGATTTCTATAATAGCACTTGTAAATGAGGCAACAAGTTATAAAACATAAAAATATTAAAAAGGAAATGAGCCTTTCACTTTATATTAAAAACATGGCTCATGGGAAGAGGAGAAAATTATCATGAAGAAAAAAATCGCAACAATTCTTACAGCAACAGTTATCGGAGCAACAACTTTTACAACAATCGTAAGTGCAGCAAGCGGAGACATTACAGTTGTATCCCGTGAGGATGGTTCCGGTACACGTGGAGCATTCGTAGAACTGTTCGGAATTGAAGAAGAGCAGGATGGACAGAAGGTTGATATGACAACAGATGAAGCAAGTGTAACAAACAGCACATCTGTTATGATGACAACAGTTGCAGGTGATGAGAATGCAATCGGTTATATTTCACTTGGTTCTCTGGATGATACAGTAAAGGCAGTTAAGATCGACGGCGTAGAAGCTACTGTAGATAATGTTTCCAATGATTCTTACAAGATAGCACGTCCATTCAACATCCTTACATCTGATAAAGAAAGCGATGCAGCAAAGGATTTCGTAAACTACATCATGAGCTCTGACGGACAGAAGATCGTAGAAGACAACGGATATATCAAAGAAGCAGCAGATGCTAAGGCTTATGAAGCAGCAGACGGAGTTTCAGGTAAAGTAGTTGTTGCCGGTTCTTCTTCTGTAACACCGGTTATGGAGAAACTTGCAGAAGGCTATGAAGCAGTAAATAAAGACGTAACTGTAGAAGTTCAGCAGAGTGATTCCACAACAGGCGTAAACATGGCAGCAGAAGGAACAGCAGATATCGGTATGGCATCCCGTGACCTGAAGGATGAAGAGAAAGATCTTGGTCTTACAGCTACAGTCATTGCAAGAGATGGTATCGCAGTTATCGTAAACAAAGACAATGACATTGATGAACTTACAAGCAATCAGGTAAAAGCTGTATACACAGGCGAGACTACTACATGGGAAGACCTTGCTAAATAATGTAACAGATTTAGTTTCAGAGCAGTTCGCCTGTGAATGAAATAGTACAGCAGGCGGGCTGTTTATATGTTGAAAATCATATTTTCAGAATTGCTGTAAAAGTGACAGGTTATGATTTTTGATATAGGGAAAGAAAGGTGTAATGAATGAACCACTTTAAAGAAAAAGCAATGAAATGTGTATTTCTGATCGCAGCCTGTACTTCAGTGCTGGCAGTATTTCTGATCTGTGCATTTCTGTTTGCAAATGGTGTCCCGGCTATCGGGAAAATCGGTCCGCTGAAGTTCCTGCTGGGAACAAAGTGGAAGCCGTCAAATGATATTTTTGGAATCCTTCCAATGATCGTAGCAAGTATCTATGTAACTGCAGGTGCCATTCTTCTGGGTGTGCCGATTGCGTTGTTTACTTCTGTTTTTATGGCACGTTATTGTCCGAAGAAAATTTACAGACCATTGAAATCAGGAATTGAACTGATGGCAGGTGTACCTTCTATTGTATATGGTTTCTTTGGACTGATCCTTATTGTTCCTCTGATCAGACAGATTTTCGGCGGAACAGGAACCAGCATGCTGGCAGCCTGTGTTCTGCTTGGAATGATGATCCTTCCGACAATCATCGGAGTTACGGAATCTGCAATCCGCAGTGTGCCTGAGAGTTATTACGAAGGTTCATTAGCACTGGGAGCAACCAAGGAGCGAAGCATCTTTTTTGTCATGCTTCCGGCAGCAAAGTCAGGTATTCTGGCAGCTGTAGTTCTTGGAATCGGTCGTGCAATCGGTGAGACAATGGCGGTTGTAATGGTTGCAGGTAACCAGCCGAGAATGCCACAGGGAATCCTGAAAGGTGTCCGTACAATGACTGCAAATATCGTCACGGAGATGGGGTATGCAACAGGTCTTCACAGAGAAGCACTGATTGCAACAGCAGTTGTGTTATTTATCTTTATTCTTATCATTAACCTGAGTCTTTCTTTACTGAACAGGAGGGCAGAACATGCAAATTGATACAGCAGCGGCAATTGATTTGTCCAAAGAAAAAAAGCAGAATGAGTCTTCGCTCTCAGATCAGATGAAGGCATATATTAAGCATCCGGGATCAGGTGTTCTTGCATTGCTTACCCTTTTGGGTGCAGTCCTGACATTTGCATTACTGTTCTTTCTGATCGGATATATTCTGGTCAAAGGTGTACCATATCTGTCAACAGACTTATTTAGTTTAACTTACAATTCAGAGAATCTTTCCTTATTACCATCTCTGATCAACACATTTATCCTGACAGTTGTTTCACTTGTGATCGCAGCACCGCTGGGGATTTTTGCAGCAATCTATCTGGTAGAATATGCGAAAAAAGGAAGCAAGCTTGTAAATGTGATCCGTATCACAGCCGAGACACTTTCCGGTATTCCATCTATTGTATATGGCCTTTTCGGTATGTTGTTTTTCGTGACAGCACTTCACTGGGGGCTGTCACTTTTATCCGGTGCGTTTACACTGGTGATCATGATTCTTCCTCTGATCATGCGTACCGCAGAGGAAGCTTTGAAATCTGTTCCGGATTCTTACCGTGAAGCAAGTTTCGGACTTGGCGCAGGTAAGCTGCGTACAATTTTTACGATCGTTCTGCCGTCAGCAGTACCTGGAATCCTGGCTGGTGTGATTCTGGCAATCGGTCGTGTGATCGGTGAGACAGCAGCACTGATCTATACAGCAGGTACGGTTGCAGAAGTACCGAAGAATCTGATGGGTTCCGGCCGTACACTGGCACTTCATATGTATGTGCTGTCCGGTGAGGGCCTTCATATGAATCAGGCATCTGCGACAGCAGTTGTTATTCTGGCATTTGTTCTTGTGATCAATTTCCTGTCCGGAGCGGTTGCCAAACGAATTGCGAAAGGATAAGAAAAATGAGTGGGAATGAAAAAATAACAGTTGAAAATATGAATTTACATTACGGAAAGTTCCATGCGCTGAAGAATATAAACATGGCAATTCCGGAGAAAGAAATCACAGCATTTATCGGACCCAGCGGATGCGGTAAATCCACACTGCTTAAATCCTTAAACAGAATGAATGATTTGGTTGAGGGATGTGTGATCACCGGTAAGGTACAGCTTGACGGTGAAGACATTTACGGAGATATGGATGTGAATCTTCTGAGAAAAAGAGTGGGAATGGTATTCCAGAAGCCTAATCCTTTCCCTATGAGCATTTATGATAACATTGCATATGGACCGAGAACTCACGGTATCCGTTCCAAAGCCAGACTTGATGATATTGTAGAAAAATCTCTCCGTGATGCAGCTATCTGGGATGAAGTAAAAGACAGATTGAAAAAAAGCGCACTGGGTATGTCCGGTGGTCAGCAGCAGAGACTTTGCATTGCCAGAGCACTGGCAGTTCAGCCGGAGGTACTTCTGATGGATGAGCCTACATCCGCACTTGACCCTATCTCAACTTCCAAGATCGAGGAGCTGGCGATGGAGTTGAAGAAGGATTATACCATTGTTATGGTAACTCATAATATGCAGCAGGCCACCCGTATTTCTGATAAAACAGCTTTCTTCCTTCTGGGAGAGGTAGTTGAATTTGATGATACTGATAAACTGTTCTCTATGCCTTCTGATAAGCGCACAGAGGATTATATTACAGGAAGGTTTGGTTGATTATGTCAAAGTATTTTGAGAGACAGCTGGAGGAACTGCATGTCCAGCTTATTACTCTGGGAAGCTATTGTGAAAAGGCAATTTCTCTTTCTGCAAAAGCGATTTCCGCAGTTCAGAATGAAGAGATGGCTCGCCAGGTATTTGATACAGATAGAGATATTGATGCAAAGGAAAGAGAAATTGAAAATCTCTGTATGAGTCTGCTTCTGCACCAGCATCCGGTTGCAAGGGATCTGAGAGAAATCTCCGCAGCTTTGAAAATGGTTTCTGATATGGAACGTATCGGAGATCAGGCTGCTGATATTGCAGACCTTTCTTTATACATTGCAAAAAATGCCACTTCTATTCCTGAAACCATTACAAAAATGGCAGAGGATACGGTTACCATGGTGACTGAAAGCGTAGATTCTTTTGTGAAAAGTGATCTGGAGCTTTGCAGGAATGTAATCCGTAATGATGATCTGGTGGATGATGCATTTAATGAAATTAAATCAAAGCTTGCAGATATGATCTATGGAGGAAATCTGGATGCAAAAACAGGGCTGGATCTTCTTATGACAGCCAAATACTTTGAGCGTATCGGAGATCATGCTGTGAATATTGCAGAATGGGTTGAATATTCAATTACCGGAGTACACAGAAATAACGAGCATCAGAATAATTAAAAACAAAGTTCCTTATCAGAAATCCTGGCAATGATAACAGGGACAGGAAGTGAAAAAATTGACAAAAAAAATATTTAAGTCTACCATGCTGGTCTGCGCACTGGTTCTGGCAGTAGGGCTGGTTGCTGTCATGGGAATACTGTACAATGATTTTGACGGGCAGATGCGCGAAGAACTGTCAAAGGAAGCGCTTTATCTGGCATATGGAGTAGATCAGCAGGGAGTAGATTATCTTAAAAATATAAAGGACAAAAATGCAAGAATTACCTACATTGATCAGGATGGAACGGTTCTTTATGATAATAAGGCAGATGCCGCTGAGATGGAAAACCACAGTGACAGGAAAGAGTTCCAAAAAGCAGAGAAATATGGTGTAGGAGAATCTTCCAGATATTCGGATACACTTTCTGAGAAAACCATTTATTATGCGCAGAGGCTGAAAGACGGTACAGTTTTGAGAGTCTCAGGTACTCAGGATTCTGTGCTTGCCTTAGTTGAAAATCTTGTACTTCCTTTAGTCCTGGTTTTATTTCTGATGCTGATCTTATCCGGAATTATGGCATCAGTGATATCGAAAAGAATTGTAAAACCGGTGAATGAACTGGATCTGGAGCATCCGGAAGAGAATCAGATCTATGAGGAGCTTTCTCCGCTTTTAAGTAAGATACACAGACAGAACCGGGAAATTCAGAATCAGCTGGAGCTGGCAAAACAGCAGCAGGCAGAATTTTCACTTATTACAGAAAATATGCAGGAAGGCCTGATTGTGATCGATAAGTATACTATGATTCTTTCTGCCAATTCCAGTGCCTGGAGTTTGTTCCGTGTGGATAAGGTGAGTCAGGGAGAAAGCGTTTACTGTCTGGATCGCGCAGAAGATTTCAGACATGCAATCGAGCAGGTACTTGGCGGGGAACATGCGGAACTGATACTGAAATTAAACGGAAGCGATATTCAGCTGATCGCCAATCCTGTGGTACGTGGACAGAAAACAGAAGGTGCTGTGATTCTCCTTGTAAATGTGACAGAAAAGCTGGAGAGGGAGAATCTGCGGAGAGAATTTTCTGCCAATGTTTCTCATGAGCTGAAAACTCCTTTGACTTCTATCTCGGGATTTGCAGAGATCATGCAGGATGGTCTGGTGAGGGAGGAGGATATTCCAAAATTTGCAGAACGTATTTATAAGGAATCCCAGAGATTATTGCAGCTGGTTGAGGATGTGATCCAGATTTCCCAGCTTGACGAGGAAAAAACATCCTACACCTGGGAGCCGGTGGATGTTTATCAGGTTTGTAAGAATGCCTTTGAAAGCCTGAAGGAGAAAGCACAGAGTATGAATGTGCATCTTTATATTTGCGGGGATAGTATGAAGATGGAAGCAGTCCGGACACTTCTGGAAGAAGCGGTTTATAATGTCTGCGATAATGCCATTAAGTATAATCGAAATGACGGAAGTGTAAGCGTTTTTCTGACTCAGACTGCACATGAGATACAGATTGTGGTTAAGGATACAGGCGTGGGAATTCCAAGGGAAGATCAGGATAGAGTTTTTGAGAGATTTTACAGAGTGGATAAAAGTCATTCCAAAGAGATTGGTGGTACCGGACTGGGACTTTCTATTGTGAAGCATGCGGTGGGCACGTTGAAAGGCAGTGTTATATTGCGAAGTGAAGAAGGGTGCGGAACAGAAATCTGTATGAAGTTTCCGAAGACCCATGTAGAATAAACGAAAATAATTTCGAAAAATAATCTCGAAACTGTTTTGGGTATGCAGAGAGGGTGGTTTGTGGTAATATCGGATAAGGATAATATGAAGTAAAAGGGTGGAAGATTGCTTATGAAGAATTATAAATTGGATCTTGAGAGATATGCGGTATTGGCCAGACAGGCAACAGCGGAAGGCTGCGTTTTGCTTGAGAATGAAGGACAGTCTCTGCCTCTTAGAGAGGGCGAAAGGGTTGCTGTTTTTGGCCGCATGGCATTTCATTATTATAAAAGCGGACTGGGATCCGGCGGTCTGGTGAATACCAGGTATGTTGTGGGGATTTTGGACGCATTGAAAGATTGCAAGGAAATCCGCCTGGATGAGAAGCTGATGGGAATTTATGAGGATTGGATCAGAGAAAATCCTTTTGATGAGGGACAGGGCTGGGGCCGTGTGCCCTGGTGCCAGAAGGAGATGGAGGTTACGGATGAGATGCTTGGATGCGCCCGTGACAATGATGTTTCTCTGGTTATTATCGGAAGAACTGCTGGTGAGGATCAGGATAATAATGCCGGGCCGGGAAGCTATTGTCTGACTGAGACAGAGGAGGATATGATCCGGCGGGTCTGCCAGGTAAGTAAGCGAACAGTTGTAGTACTGAACGTTGGCAATATTATTGACATGAGCTGGGTGAAGAAATATCACCCACAGGCTGTCCTGTATGCATGGCAGGGTGGACAGGAAGGTGGAAATGGCGTGGCAGATGTGCTGACCGGTAAAGTCTGCGCCTGTGGTAAACTGACAGATACCATTGCACAGAGCATCGAAGATTATCCCTCTACAGAGAATTTTGGAGATCCATTTAAGAATTATTATAAAGAAGACATTTATGTAGGTTACCGTTACTTTGAAACCTTTGCGAAGGACAAGGTGCTTTATCCCTTTGGATATGGATTATCCTATACAAGTTTCGAAATAAAAGCAGAGATCCTGAAGAATAGTGAAGAGGAACTTACAGTGGCAGCAGAGGTTGTCAATACCGGAGCTGTGAAGGGAAAAGAGGTAGTACAGGTTTATGCAAAAGTGCCCCAGGGTAAGCTTGGAAATCCGGCCAGAAGGCTGATCGGATTTGCTAAGACAGGGGAACTGAAGCCTGGAGAAAAGGAAGAAGTTGTTATTGTAATTCCTAAATATGACTTCACCTCTTATGATGACAGCGGCGTGACCGGTCATAAATCCTGTTATGTGTTGGAAGAAGGCATTTATGAGATTTTTGTGGGCAGCGATGTGAGAAGTGCAGAGTCTGCAGGCTGTTACAAGGAGAAATTCCGTGTAGTTGAAAAACTGCAGGAGGCCTATGCCCCGGTTGAGAAGTTCAGCAGAATGAAAGCTGTGCTGATGCCGGACGGAAGTTATCAGGCGGTGACAGAGGAAGTGCCTGTCCGTACTGTAGATTCTCAGGAGCGGAGAAAACAGAATCTTCCGGAAACTCTGGCTTATACGGGAGACAAAGGATATAAGCTGGTGGATGTGCTGGATGGCAAGGTATCTATGGAGAACTTTGTGGCACAGATCAGAGAGGAAGATCTGATCGCTATGTTCCGTGGAGAGGGCATGTGCAGTCCCAAGGTAACGCCGGGAACAGCGGCTGCATTTGGGGGTGTGACAGAGTCCATGAAAGCACTGGGAATCCCAGTGGGCTGCTGTGCAGATGGCCCCTCCGGTATTCGCATGGATTGTGGAACAAAGGCTTTTTCCCTTCCAAATGGAACTGCACTGGGATGTACTTTTAATACAGAGCTTGTAGGTGATTTATATGAGATGACAGGTAAGGAACTGCGTCTGAATAAGATCGATTCTCTCCTGGGACCTGGTATGAACATTCACAGAAATCCGCTGAACGGACGAAATTTTGAGTATATTTCTGAGGATCCTCTTCTGACAGGAAGAATCTGCGCAGCTCAGGTGAAGGCAATGGCCAAGTCCGGAATTGGTAGTACCATCAAGCATTTCTGCGGCAATAATCAGGAAGTAGGAAGAAGTACTTCAGATTCTGTAATGTCTGAGAGATGCCTCCGGGAAATTTACCTGAAGGGCTTTGAGATGGCAGTGAGGGAAGGTGGTGCCCGTTCTGTTATGACTACCTATGGAAGCGTAAATGGACTTTGGACTGCGGGAAGCTATGATCTGTGTACAACGATCCTTCGTAAAGAGTGGGGATTTGAAGGAATTGTTATGACTGACTGGTGGGCAAAATCCAACTACGAAGGTCATCAGGCAGAAGTGCAGGTAAAGGCTCCCATGGTAGCAGCCCAGAATGATATTTATATGGTAGTAAGTGATGCCAAAGCAAATCCGGAGAAAGATGATGTGGAAGAAATGCTTCATGCAGGAAAGATCACTTTGGGTGAGCTGCAGAGAAATGCGGCAAATATTCTGGGATTTCTGCTGAAGAGTCCATCTATTCTGCTTCTGACAGACAGAATCTGTGCAGAAGAGCTGGAAGCTATGAATACAAAGGAAGCAGATGATGTGGATGCCGGTGATCTGATCGCGATTACCAGTGATCCTGAAACACAGGAGATGGTGGTGGATGGCAGCCTTCTTCATCCTGCAAAGGGAAATACGGATATTTTGGCAGTGACCAATGATTATATGGGAGAATTCACTGTGAAATTTGTATTGAGATCAGAGCTTGGTGAACTGGCGCAGCTTCCAATTTCTGTATTTATGGATAATATTCATAAGATGACAGTTTCTGTACAGGGAACAAATGGAAAATGGGTAGAGGAAAGCCGGCTTTTTGACATGCCCTTTGGACACAATCACTATATTAAATTGTACTATGGAGCAGATAATCTGGAAATAAAAGAAATTTTATTCATACCAAATAGGTAAGACCAATTACCAGAAAGCTTGCAATCCACTTTAATTTGTGGCATAATTATACCAATGCTCAGGACCCGTTGGAAGATCATGGGATGCATGATATTTTCAGAGTGCGGAACGGCTGTTCAGAGAAGAGTGACAATTGACGGAATTAGAACAGTATGATGAGGAAAAGAGTATATGTCTGGTTTTACAAAAGAGATAATTGCAAAGACTTTTACGGAAATATTGGACGAGAAACCGATGTCCAAGGTTACAGTCAGGGATATTGTGGAGCGGTGTGGAGTGAACCGGAATACGTTTTATTATCATTTCCGTGATATTCCGGATGTAGTAGAGTTTGTTTTGAAAAGGAAATGGGACGAAATCCAGGAAGCACCTCAGGAAAAAAACTCTATTCTGGAATGTATGGAGGAAATGGCGTCTTTGGTCAGAGATAACCGTAAGCTGATGCTGAATGTATATAAATCGGTGAAGCGGGACACCTTTTTGATTTATATGAATGATGTTATCCTATATATTATCACGGAGTACTTTAAAAAGAACAGAAATAAATTCCAGCTGGAGGAAAATGAAATCCAGATACTGGTCAGGTATTATAAATGCCTTTTTGTGGGAATATTGATAGAATGGCTGGATCATGGATTGAAAGAGGATCTGGGGACAGAAATGCGCCAGGCTGCTGAAGTGATGGAGAAGCACCGGGAACTGCATACAGTTATGAATGGATTTTAACTTATACAAAATAAAGCTCATGTCTGATTTTTGGACAGGAGCTTTTTTTTGTCTATTTATTGTTAATTTTATCACAGCTATAATAACAGACATAAAAGGAATGGCTGTAAAATAATATGGAAGGAGGAGAGAAAGATGGATACATTGAAACAGTTAAAGCTGGCAAAAAACGGATATATTGTTATGTCAATTTTATTTATGATCCTGGGAATTTGCCTGATCATCTGGCCTGATTGTTCTATGGCAGTATTCTGTACAGCAGTGGGAATCATGCTCATAGCATATGGATGTATCAAAATCATAGGATACTTTTCCAGGGATTTTTACTGTTTGGCATTTCAGTTTGATCTGGCATTCGGAGTGTTGATGGCAGCTGTGGGCGTGATCATTATTGTACGGAGAAATCTGGTGGTGAACCTGATCTTTGGAATTTTTGGTGTTCTCATACTTGCGGATGCGCTTTTCAAAATCCAGATGTCCATAGATGCCAAGAAATTCGGATTAAGTCTCTGGTGGAGAATCTTACTGATGGCGATTCTCACTGGTGTTCTGGGAGTATTACTTCTGATCCGGCCTTTTGAGGCAGCAGAGGTTATGATGATCCTGGTGGGAGTTTCTGTTCTGTTTGAGGGAATCCTGAATCTGTGTGTTGTTATTTATACAGTGAAAATTATCAAAAATCAGAGACAGGATATCATAGATATGGACGAGTATTAAATAAATACTACAAATACTACATTACAACAAGGAGGAGTAATATTATGAATATCATGGATAAAGCAAAACAGGCGGCCCTGATCGCTGCCGTTAAAACAGGATTAAGCTATCTTGAGAAGGATCCTGAAGTAAATATACCCAAATTAATGGAGCTGATTGATAAGGTAGTTCCGGATGGCTGGTATGAAAGCCAGAGAAACGCGATCAGAAATGCAATCCAGGATAAAAATAGTAACTGGTACAAATTGATCCTGAGAATCTATGAACTGGATCCGGGTGTACGTGAGTCATTTTTCACCAACTTTATCATTAATGCAAGCCTGAAGGGCAGTGCCATTCAGGAAGAGGTATCTGAGAAAAATAACTGTAATGTACCATGGGCGATCCTGTTGGATCCTACCAGTGCCTGTAATCTGCACTGCACAGGATGCTGGGCAGCAGAATATGGACATAAGCTGAATCTTGATTTTGACACCATCTGTTCTATTGTAGAGCAGGGCAGAAAGCTTGGTACATACATGTATATTTATACAGGCGGTGAACCTTTGGTCCGCAAAAAAGACCTGATTCGTATTTGTGAGAAATATCCGGATTGTGAGTTCCTTTCCTTTACAAACGGAACTTTGATTGATGAGGAATTCTGCCAGGAAATGCTCCGCGTAAAGAACTTTGTTCCGGCTATTAGTCTGGAAGGTTCTGAGGAAGCAAATGACGGACGCCGTGGAGAGGGAGTATATGGCAAGGTTATGCATGCTATGGAATTGCTGAAAGCTCACAAGCTTCCCTTTGGTATTTCTACATGCTATACTTCTGCCAATGTGGACAGTGTAAGCAGTGAAGAATATTTTGATAAAATTATTGACTGTGGGGCTCTGTTTGTATGGTTCTTCCATTATATGCCAACCGGAAACGATGCAGTAGTAGAGCTGATGCCAAATCCACAGCAGCGTGAGAAAATGTATCATCAGATCCGTAAATTCCGTCAGACCAAGTCTATTTTCAGTATGGATTTCCAGAATGATGCAGAATATGTAGGTGGATGTATTGCTGGTGGAAGACGTTATCTCCATATCAATGCAAACGGTGACGTAGACCCTTGCGTATTTATCCATTATTCCAATTCCAACATTTATGATAACACACTGCTGGAAGCACTGAAGAGCCCGATCTTTATGGCATATCATGACGGTCAGCCCTTCAATGAAAATATGCTCCGTCCGTGTCCGATGCTGGAGAATCCCAAGCTGCTTCGCCAGATGGTAGAGAAGTCCGGCGCTAAATCAACAGACCTTCAGTCTCCGGAAACAGCAGAACATCTCTGCGCAAAGTGTGATGCCTATGCAGAGCATTGGGCTCCGAAGGCAGAGGAGTTATTTCATACCAAATAAGAGTAAAAAGTAATTTTCATATATAAAAATGTTAACTCAAATTTAGCTAAATAGTCAGAAAGAGTCTTTTGTTCGGTTGTTGCAGGCCGGACAGAAGACTCTTTCTGCATTGAACGGAGGAGATGAGATGCTACGCCGGATACTGCTGAAGCTGGGATAAATGTGAAAAATAACTTGTCTGGAAGGACAATAAGTATTAAAGTTATATAATTGAGAGTGTACTGTGAGCGAATGAGTGACTTATCATATTGGCAGGAGGAATAAAATGTTAAAGACATTTTTGGTAGAGGATGAAGTGGTGATCAGAGAGATGATCAAAAAGATGATTCCCTGGGAGCAGTACGGGTTTGAATTAGCTGGGGAAGCGGCAGATGGAGAGATGGCTTTGCCGCTAATTTTGAAGAGTAAGCCGGATCTTCTGATCACAGATATTAAGATGCCGTTTATGGATGGTCTGACTCTTTGCAGATTAGTGAAGAAAGAGCTTCCGGATATCCGGATCGTTATACTTAGCGGGTATGATGATTTTAATTATGCAAAACAGGCTATCAGCATAGGGGTAGAAGACTATCTTCTGAAACCTATCACGAAAAATGCTTTTATAGAACGGCTGGAAGAAATACATAATCGTTATGAACATGAGAAAACACAGAGGGAATACTATGAGAAATTTCGCCTGGAAATGCAGGAATATGAGAAAAATGCCAGCAGGGACTTTTTTGAGACTCTTGTCCGGGCAGATTCTGACCTGGCAGAGCTTTACAGGAGAGCAGATAAGCTAAATCTGGATATTGTAGCAGAAGCATATAATATTTTGATTTTTACTCCGGATACTTCAGAGGGAAACTATAATTCCTATGAAGCATGTTCTGATTGGGAAGCAGAGGTGCAGGATAAAATTAATACTTATTTCCTAAATCATCCGGTGGCAATTCTTTTTAGGCATCAGGTATTCAGCTATGCGATCCTGGTCAAAGGACAGAAAGATACAATAGAGAAAAATACAGAGGAATGTGTGAAAGCAATACAGGATATTATGGATCAGACAGAGAGAAGGACAGACTGGTTTATTGCAGTGGGAAAGTCGGCAGATCGTCTGAGCATGCTTGGACATAGCTATCGTACAGCTGTCAGAGCCAATTCCTTCCGTTATCTGTATGATGGACATATTCTGGATTATCAGTCACTGGAAGCTCAAAAGGAAAATCCATCCGATTCACGCAGAGAGGATTCTGTACAATTAAGGAATGTGAATATCAATGCCCTGAATCCGGCAATTCTCCAGAAGTTTTTGAGCAGTGGACTGGCAGAAGAAGTGGATGATTTTATCAGGGATTATTTCAATGCAATTGGTCAGGAACCGATGGGTTCTTTGGTTTTCCGCAATTATGTAGTGCTGAATGTCCGGTTTTCTGTATTGTCCTTCCTGAAAAAGCTGGGCTGTGATGACAGTGAAATATCCGGGCAAGAGATGGAAAATATTATGGATGAGACTGGAAAAACTATAGAAGCAGCAGTGGCTTACTGTGGAAAGATACTGAAAAAGGCTATTGAACTCCGAGATGAAAATGCGGGAGATCAGAATCGCAGTGTATTAAAACTGGCTGTTGATTTTATTGATCATAATTATATGGATGAGGAAATTTCACTGAATAAGGCTGCACATGTGGCAAATGTCAGTGCCAATCATTTCAGTGCCCTGTTCAGTCAGAATATGGGACAGACTTTTACAGAATATCTTACAGATCTCCGGATGAGTAAGGCAAAAGAGCTCTTGCGTTGTACAGCTATGCGTTCCAGTGAGATTGCAGGAGAGGTGGGATATAAGGATGCCCATTATTTCAGTTATCTGTTCAAGAAAACCCAGGGAATGACTCCCAGCGAATACCGTAAAATGAGAGGAGAGGCCTGACCTATGTCTAAGCATAAAAAAGGGCCGGAGAAAAAGAAAGCAGAACCTGGAAAACTGGAGTTTAAAATGAGGTGGATGCTTTTCAGCACTATGATCCCTATGGCAGTTCTGATCATAGTGCTGCTTGTTGTTTTCTGGCAGTATACCAATGAATATAATAAATTATCCAATAATCTGGCTGTAAGCAGTGAGTACAATGCCAACTATAAAAACTCAAGTAATGATATGAGTTTTAAGGCGGAAGTAGATATGGACATCTACTATGTGACGATCGGACGTAAAGGGAAAGATGATCTTCCTGTGAAGCAGGTGAATAAAGCGATTGAAACGGTGGAACGACTGAAAACCACAACTACAAAGGAGGAAAGTCTTCGTTCACTGAAATATCTCACCAATTATCTGGAAAATCTAAAAAACCGCATGAATCAGCTGTTGGAGATCCATGATTACCAGAAACGTCAGGAATTTATGGAAAATAATACGGTGATCCTGACTACTTTATTTGAAAAGGAAATGCAGAACTATATTTATCAGGAGGCCACTCAGCTGGTGCAGGTGGAGTCTCAGCTGGCAGGAAATGTACGTCTGACCTTGATGGCAATGTGTGGGGTACTTCTGGTTACCATGTTATTGCTTTTTAATCGCTCTTTCCGGTTAACCTATAGTATTACGAAGCCAATTTCTGAGATCCTTCATAACATTAAAAAGGTTGGAAAAGGGGAGTACAAGAATATTGCTCCGGTAATTGCGGACTGCATTGAGATCCAGGAGTTGGATGAAGGAACGCGAAAGATGGCAGGAAGGATCGAAGGCCTGCTGGAAAATGTGCGAAAAGAACAGGATGCCCAGCATCTTACAGAGCTGCAGCTGCTTCAGGCGCAGGTCAATCCCCATTTTCTCTACAATACGCTGGATACCATTGTCTGGCTGGTAGAAGGAGGCATGGAGCAGGATGCGGTGGATATGATCACCAGCCTTTCGGTTTTTTTCCGTACTTCCTTGTCAAAGGGAAAAGATATTATTTCGCTGGCTGAGGAGGAACGCCATACGTTGAGTTACCTGGAGATCCAGCAGTCCAGATACAGGGATATTATGGAATTTGAAATCAGAATTCCCAAAGAACTGGAAGGAGTCATGGTACCTAAACTGACCCTTCAGCCGCTGGCAGAAAATGCACTTTATCATGGAATCAAAAATAAGAGAGGTAAGGGTAAAATCCTCATTGAGGGATTTGATCTGGGTGAAGATATGATGCTCAGGGTTACTGATAACGGGCAGGGAATGACACCGGAGCGATTGAAAGAGGTTCAGGATGCTATCTGTACAGGAGAACGGGCCGGATTTGGACTGGCAGCAGTATCTGAACGAATTGCACTATATTATGGGGCCGGATATGGACTTCGAATCTCATCTATAGAAGGAGAGGGAACTGTGATAGAAGTGTATCTGGCAAAACAGATAAAAGAAAAATAAATCCCATTTATATTTTATACACTATGCATAGTAAAATAATTAACCTCTATCATAAAAAAACAAACTTTGTATAAACTGTGAACAAAATATGATAGAAGAACAAACTTTTTGAAGAAGATAATCTATGGAATATTTTATGGATTTTACTATAATAAAAACATCTTAAATGAATCGGGAGGATTTACAAAATGAAGAAAAAAATTGTATCAGCTTTATTAACAGCAACAATGGTATGCGGTATGTGTGTAGTTCCTACAGTAGGGGTGGCAGCAGCGGACGACACAATCACAGTTGGTTTCTCACAGGTTGGTGCTGAATCTGACTGGCGTACAGCTAACACAGAATCCATGAAATCTACTTTTAGTGAAGAAAACGGATACAACCTGATTTTTGATGATGCACAGCAGAAACAGGAAAACCAGTTAACAGCAATCCGTAACTTCATCCAGCAGGAAGTTGACTATATTGTACTTGCTCCTGTAACAGAGACAGGTTGGGATACAGTTCTCCAGGAAGCAAAAGATGCAGGAATCCCAGTAATCATCGTAGACCGTATGGTTGATGTATCTGATGACAGCCTTTACACAGCGTGGGTTGGCTCAAACTTCAAACTTGAAGGTCAGAAAGCTATGGCATGGCTGGATGCATATCTGGAAGCAAAGGGACGTGGAGATGAAGAAATAAATCTTGTTGATATCCAGGGAACCATCGGTGCATCTGCTCAGATCGGACGTACACAGGGATTTGACGATGCAGTAGAGGCTCATGACAACTGGACAACACTTGCACAGCAGTCAGGTGAATTTACACAGGCCAAAGGTCAGGAAGTTATGGAATCTATCCTGAAACAGAGCGGTGATGACATTGATGTTGTTTACTGTGAGAATGATAACGAAGCATTTGGCGCAATTGATGCCATCGAAGCAGCTGGTTATGAAGTTGGTGGAGAAGAAGGCCAGATCCTTGTAATGTCCTTCGATACAACAAACGCTGGTCTTACAGATACATTAAGCGGAAAGATCACACTGGATACAGAGTGTAACCCATTACACGGACCACGTGTACAGGAAATCATTGAGAAACTTGAAGCTGGCGAAGAGGTTGACAAACAGGCTTATGTAGATGAAGAAATGTTTGCAGCTGATGATACAGTTACATCTATCAAAGTTGATGACGCTGACTATGAAGTAACAACTATTACACAGGACATCATTGATGGACGTGCATACTAATTATTAGTGTAAATCCGGAGCGTGGTTCATAATTCGGAGAAACCCGGGTTGCGGACCACGCTACCTTTATGCCATGAATTAACCGTTACTGTCCACTTCGTGCCCAGTAACACGCTTCGCGATGCACAGGATTTATGCTAATCGCATAAATTCGCGCGGTATGTCTCGGGTTTTCTGTGACCTTCGCTCACAAAAAACACCTCGCGGGATATTACCTGTGAACAGTAACAATTAACCCGCTTTGCTGAAAAAATTCGGTAATGAGGGGTAAATAACAGTATAGAAAGCAGGTGGAAAGATTATGGAACAAAATGTAGTATTGGAGATGCGCGATATTTCCAAAAATTTCACTGGCGTTCGTGCCCTTTCCCATGTGGACTTTACCCTTCGTAAAGGTGAGATCCACGCACTGATGGGTGAGAACGGTGCAGGTAAATCAACACTGATCAAGGTGCTGACCGGTGTTCACGAATTTGAAAGCGGTTCTATTCATATGGCCGGAAACAGCAATGCAATTTTAAATCATTCTCCGCAGGAGGCACAGGCAAACGGTATCAGTACAGTGTACCAGGAAGTAAACCTTTGCCCGAACCTGACTGTAGCCGAGAATTTATTTATCGGTAGAGAGCCGAGAAAGATGGGAATGATTGATTGGAAGCAGATGAATGAGCGCTCAGGAAAGCTTCTTGAGAGCCTGGACATTCATGTGCCGCCAACACAGATGCTGGAAGAATGTTCCATCGCTATCCAGCAGATGATCGCAATTGCACGTGCAGTTGATATGAAATGCCGTGTGCTGATCCTGGATGAGCCAACCTCATCACTGGATGACGATGAAGTTGAGAAGCTGTTTGTACTTATGAGAAGACTTCGTGACGAAGGAGTAGGTATTATCTTTGTCACCCATTTCCTTGAACAGGTATATGCAGTCTGCGACAGAATTACAGTTCTTCGTAACGGCGAACTGGTAGGAGAATATGAGACAAAGGATCTTCCGAGAGTTATGCTGGTTGCCAAGATGATGGGTAAAGATTTTGATGATCTTGCTGATATTAAAAGCGAGCACAAAGATAAGAAACAGGGAAAACCTGAACCTGTTATTGAAGCAAAAGGAATTTCCCATAAAGGAACCATTAAACCCTTCGACATTACTATTAACAAGGGAGAAGTTATTGGTCTTACAGGACTTCTTGGTTCCGGACGTTCTGAACTGGTTCGTGCAATCTATGGTGCAGATAAGGCTGAGACAGGAACCCTTAAGGTAAAGGGAAAAGAAGCAAAGATCAACAGTCCTCTGGATGCCATGAAACTTGGTATGGCATATCTTCCGGAAGACAGAAAAGCAGAAGGTATCATTGCAGATCTTTCTGTAAGAGAAAATATTATTATAGCGCTCCAGGCTAAACGGGGTATGTTCCATCCATTAAGCAGAAAAGAAATGGATGAAGCAGCCGATAAGTATATTAAATTACTGCAGATCAAGACTGCAAGCCGTGAAACACCGATCAAGAGTCTGTCAGGCGGTAACCAGCAGAAGGTTATCCTTGGAAGATGGCTTCTGACAAATCCGGATTATCTGATTCTGGATGAGCCCACCAGAGGTATTGATATCGGTACAAAGACTGAAATCCAGAAACTGGTTCTTGATCTTGCAGATCAGGGAATGGCAGTTACATTTATCTCCTCAGAGGTTGAGGAAATGCTCCGTACTTGTTCCCGTATGGCAGTTCTTCGTGACGGTCAGAAGGTAGGCGAGCTGGAAGAGAATGAACTTTCCCAGAGCGGAGTTATGAAAGCTATTGCCGGAGGTGACGATAAATAATGAATAAGAGTAAATTAAAGAAAATAACAAGTGCGCGTCTGTTTCTTCCTATCGTGTGTCTCATCGCCGTACTTTTGCTCAATGTGATCAAGACACCGGACTTCTTTAATGTATCTATTCGAAACGGTGTACTTTACGGTTATATCATTGATGTTATCAATCGTGCTTCAGAGCTGGTTATCCTTGCAATCGGTATGACACTGGTAACAGCGGCATCCGGTGGACAGGATATCAGTGTTGGTGCGGTCATGGCTGTAGCAGCTGCAGTTTGCTGCCAGATTCTTTCCGGCGGACAGGTTTCTGTAAATGAGTATCAGAATTCTATTATTATTGCAGTGATTGCAGCACTTCTTGCATCTGCATTATGTGGTGCATTCAATGGATTTCTGGTAGCTAAGCTGAATATTCAGCCGATGGTTGCAACTCTGATCCTTTATACAGCCGGACGTGGTATTGCACAGCTTGTAACAAATGGACAGATTACTTATATTCGTGTGGATTCTTTCAAGATGGCAGGTGGTTACATTGGAAAGTGTCCAATCCCAACTCCTATTTTCTTTGCAATCATCACAGTTTTAATTGTTTATCTGATCCTGAAGAAAACAGCACTTGGTCTTTACATTGAAAGTGTTGGTATTAATGGAAAGGCAGCCCGCCTTGTTGGATTAAATTCCACAATGATCAAATTCCTTACTTATGTCATTTGCGGTGTGCTGGCTGGTATTGCCGGAATCGTGGCATCCAGCCGTATCTATTCCGCAGATGCAAACAACATTGGTCTTAACCTGGAAATGGATGCTATCCTTGCAGTAGCACTTGGCGGAAACTTCCTTGGCGGTGGTAAATTCAGTCTGATCGGTTCCGTAATTGGCGCTTATACCATTCAGGCTCTGACCACAACACTCTATGCAATGAACGTAAAGGCTGACCAGCTTCCTGTTTATAAGGCAATCGTGGTAGTCATTATCGTTACTCTGCAGAGTGATGTATTTAAAAAATATATTGCCGGCTTAAAAGCTAAAAAGAGTGTGGCAGTAGAAGGAGGTCAGAAGTAATGAAAGCAAATGGAATGCAGAAAAAGAAAATGACAGGAAACGGCTTCCTGCTTCTGATAACAATCGCTTTATTTGCAGTAATGTATATTGCAGGTATGATCATCTTTGCTGACAAAGGTTTTGCAAAACCGCAGATGTTTCTGAATCTGTTTGTATCTAATGCAGGACTTCTGGTTATTGCATGCGGACTTACCATTGTAATGATCACCGGCGGTATTGATATTTCCGTAGGTTCTGTAACAGCTCTTGTTTGTATGGTTCTTGCAGATCTGATGGAAAACAAGGGTGTAAATACATATGTGGCAGTTTTAGTTGCACTGCTTATTGGTGTTGCTTTTGGTGTTGTGCAGGGCTTTCTGGTAGCATACCTGGATATCCAGCCATTTATCGTAACCCTGGCAGGTATGTTCTTTGGACGTGGTATGACAGCTATTATCAGCACAGATATGATTTCCATTAAGAATGAGTTATTCCTGAAATGGGCAAACTTCCGTTTCTATATGCCTTTTGGTTCTACCAATAAGAAAGGAAAATTCATTCCGGCTTATATTCCTCCTACAGTAGTGATCGCAGTGATCGTTGTTATTATCATTGCAGTTCTTCTGAAATACCGTAAATTCGGACGTAAGCTGTATGCAATCGGCGGCAACCGCCAGAGTGCATTAATGATGGGTCTGAATGTTAAGAGGACAATGTTCCAGGCTTATGTGCTGGATGGTTTCCTTGCAGGCCTTGGTGGATTTCTGTTCTGCTTAAACAGCTGTGCAGGCTTTGTTGAGCAGGCGAAGGGCCTTGAGATGGATGCGATTTCTTCAGCGGTTATCGGTGGTACACTTCTTTCAGGTGGTGTTGGTACACCGATCGGTACTTTGTTTGGTGTATTGATCAAGGGTACCATTTCCAGTCTGATCACTACACAGGGTACATTATCAAGCTGGTGGGTAAGAATTATTCTTTCACTGTTGCTGTGTTTCTTTATTGTGATTCAGTCAGTGATTGCTTCTATGAAGAAGAAAGCGAAATAAGTGATTTATATGAAACAAGCTGGGACTTTTGGGAGTCTTGGCTTGTTTTTTTGCAGAGAGATGCTGTTTCGCGCTGGGTACTGGCTATGAGTTAAGTTGAACATGAACAGTAAACTTTATTTGTTTATAACTGTGAATTATGACGGTTTGCTTGCCATGAGAGGAGTTTTATTTTATACTTTACACAATGGAAGTTATGTGAGAAATATGGCTTTACTAATGGTTGGATATGTAGTACAATCGTAACTTATTATGCGTTTATTTTAGGAGGATTATTATACAATGTGGATTGCAGATGGATGGAAAGATTATGAGGTGATTGATACTTCCTGTGGGGAGAAGCTGGAGCGTTGGGGGGATTATCTTCTGGTGCGTCCGGATCCGCAGGTTATCTGGGATACGCCCAAGGTAAATAAGGGCTGGAAGCATATGAACGGGCATTATCACAGAAGTAAGAAAGGCGGCGGTGAATGGGAGTTTTTTGATCTGCCGGAGCAGTGGGAGATTCATTATAAGGATCTGACCTTTCATTTAAAACCCTTTAGTTTTAAGCATACCGGGCTTTTTCCGGAGCAGGCTACGAACTGGGACTGGTTTGGCAATAAGATCCGTCATGCGGGACGTCCGGTGAAGGTTCTGAATCTTTTTGCTTATACTGGTGGTGCCACTCTGGCGGCAGCAGCAGCGGGAGCTTCTGTTACTCATGTGGATGCTTCTAAGGGTATGGTTACCTGGGCGAAGGAGAATGCAGTAGCATCCGGCCTTGGAAATGCACCGATACGCTGGCTGGTAGATGACTGTGTGAAGTTTGTGGAGCGTGAGATCCGCAGAGGAAATCAATATGATGCGATCATTATGGATCCCCCTTCTTATGGACGTGGACCGAAGGGGGAAATCTGGAAGATCGAGGATTGTATTCATGATCTGATCAAGCTGTGTACAAAGATTCTCAGTGATGAGCCTCTGTTTTTCCTGATAAATTCTTATACAACAGGTCTGGCACCGGCAGTTCTTACTTATATGCTTTCTACTGAGCTTAAGAAGTTCGGCGGACATGTGGACTCTCAGGAAATCGGCCTTCCGGTAAGTTCTAATGGACTGGTTCTTCCGTGTGGTGCTTCTGGAAGATGGGAAGCTTAGAACTTGTTTTTACCTGCCTGGCGGGATGGGAGGAAGCTTAAATTATGAAGGAACTTAATTTAAAACATGAAGCCAAGCGTTACGGCTGTGCGGTTCTGGCTGCAACGATCATGGCGTTGAATATTAAGACATTTGTTCGTGCAGGAGGTCTTTTTCCGGGAGGATTTACAGGACTTACTCTGCTGCTCCAGAATATTTTTCAGACATTTATGGGGATTGCAGTTCCGTATACGCTGATTAATGTATTGCTGAACTCTATTCCTGTATTTATCGGTCTGAAATTTATCGGAAAGAAATTTACCATAAGTTCTGTCTGTGTGATCGTGCTTTCAGGTCTGCTTACAGATATTATTCCCAGTCAGCCGATCACTTATGATACATTGCTGATTAGTATCTTTGGCGGTTTGATTAATGGCTTCTGCATCAGTCTCTGTCTGATCGGTAATACAAGTACAGGTGGAACTGACTTTATTGCAATTTATTTTTCTGAGAAGAGCGGCAGAGATATCTGGAATTATATTCTGTGTGGAAATGCAGTGATTCTGACTGTGGCAGGTTTACTTTTTGGATGGGACAGGGCACTTTACTCTATTATCTTTCAGTTTACCTCTACTCAGGTGATTCAGATGCTGCATCAGAGATATAAGAAGCATACGCTGTTTATTATCACGAAGGAGCCGTATCAGATTTATGAGGAGATTTTTAAACTTACCAATCATACGGCGACACGTTTTGAAGGTATCGGATGTTACACAGACGAGAAGACCAGTATGATCTATTCTGTAGTCTCTACAGAAGAAGCGAAATATCTGGTAAAGAAGGTTCATGAGATTGATCCGAAAGCCTTTGTAAATATTATTAAGACCGACTACATAAACGGAAGATTTTACCAGAAAACAGATTATTAATTACTTGTATTCCCCTTCTGTGAGCGTATAATATAAGGTACAAGGAACTCTGCTCGTTCATGGGACTTTTACACAAGATTGGACGAACAGTAACCGGCACACAAGGAGGGTGATATATATGGGTAATGTAGCAGAAAGCACACTTCCTCACAGCAATACCTCAGGCTATGACCGCAAAGCCTGCAGGACATGCGCCTGTTCCACCTGTTATGAGCAGGAGTTCTGTGACAGATGCAGCTCCTGCCAGAATCAGTCACGGAAATTAGACAGGTGTAATGCCTATGAGGGAGCATATAACTATTAACCTCAACACAATTAAAAATTGTTACCGGAGACTTTTTCAAATATACTCTGGTGGCAGAACGGACAAAGCCGCTGTGGAATATACAGCGGCTTGCATTATTTTTGTGGTTTTCGATAATTGCAAAAATTTCAAAATATTACTAGTAAAATTTATAAAATCTCCTAAGAGTTTCCTGTAATGTCTGTTATAATTGTGGCAGGAATGTTTTTATGGGGGATTTTTTTATGCTGAAAAATAAAACTATGCGTTTGAAGATTTTATTTTTGTGTCTTGGATGTACACTGGCGGGACTTCTTTTACAGACTTATTTATTCCAGACAACTTCGTCGGAGCTGATTTATAATCAGGCAAAGTCTGACAGTTACCGTTCTATGGAGAATATGCAGGATGATATTTATACATTTATCAAATCCATTGAGAATGGACTGATCGATATCTATAATGAGAAGGAATTCATTATGGATCTGAGAAGTGGAATGGAGTCATCAACCTTGCAAAACCGGTATTATCGTACTGCTTATGATATTGCCACAGAGAATTTTCAGACTTCAGATGGCGTCGTTTCTCTGTATATTTATGATAAATCCCACAGGATCATCAGTACATACAGGCGGGCGGTGACACCGAAACATAATTATCCTACAGATATTTATGATCCGTTATTTAATGATAATGCAGAGAAAGTAAAAGAATATGTTGATTCAGATGAGACTCAGATGCTGATTTCCAGTTATTATAATGTGTATCGTGAGAAAAATATAGTGCGTTTTGTACTGAAGGTATATAACTCGGTAAATATTCATTCGAAGATAGGATATGTAGTCTGTGACGTGGACAGTAAGATCCTGAAAAAAATTATGAGAAAGTACACTTCGGAGGATGAAATATTTATCTGGTTACAGCCGTTTAATGACAGACCTGTTCTGGCTGCCGGAAATATCATGGACAGTGACAGTAATGTGTATGAACAGATTTGTGACCAGATACAAAAAGGAAATCAGGAATTTGAGAATATACAGGAGAAAAATAAAGTGTTTTTTTCAGTTTATCAGGATAAGTACAATCTTGGGGCCTATACTCTTATTCCAAGAGATCTGCTGAATAGGAATCAGAAGATTCTGAATGAAAACCTGATACTTATTACACTGATTATGCTTGCTGTTGTCAGTATATCTTTTTATTTTGTGAGTCGGTTATTAAGCCGGCCGCTTGAGGAGATGACAAAGACAGTTAAAAGAATCCAGGGTGGCGAAACTCAGCTTAGAATGGAAAACCTGAGAAATGATGAGGTTGGGGAACTTGGAAAGAGTTTTAACAATATGCTGGATCAGATCGAAAAGCTGATTGCTGATGAATATGAAAACAAAATGTCTCTGAATTATGCAAGGTATCAGGCACTTCAGGCGCAGATCAATCCTCATTTCTTATATAATACACTGGACACAATGGGAAGTATTGCAGAAATACAGGGCTGCATTCAGGTGAGTAATCTCTGTCAGTCTCTGGCAGGCCTGTTTCGGTATAGCCTGGATATGAAAAATCCTCTTTCCACTGTATCAGGAGAACTTGTCCATCTGAAAAATTATATTTATGTTATGAATGTACGTATGCAGAATCAGGTAGAATATGAATTTCATATTGATGATAATGTTTTGCAGGACACATTGCCAAGAATTTCTATTCAGCCATTGGTTGAAAATGCATTAAACCATGGGCTGAAAAATCAGAAAGGAAAGAAAAAGGTTATTATTTCAGCTGGGATCAGGGATGATGATCTGTTAATTTCCGTAGAAGATAATGGTATTGGTATGTCGGATGAGAAGATACGGGAATTATTTTCGGAAGATCCTGGAGAAAAACAGAAAAATCGTTCCATTGGAATCTTTAATATACATAAACGTATGCAGTATTTATACGGTGAATCATACGGTGTGAAGATTAAAAGTGAGCCGGAAAAGGGTACGGTTGTTTTTCTGGAAATTCCAAGAAAAAAACAGGGGGAGAATCAAAATGCATGTAAAAAGTTATAAGGTTTTATTTGCAGATGATGAATATTGGACAAGAGAGAAGATGGCAAGGATCATACCATGGGAGAAATATTCTCTGGAGTTTCTGAAGCCGGCTTCTGACGGAGAGGAGGTACTGGAACGGCTTTCAGAAGAAAAACCGGATATTCTGATTACAGACATTAATATGCCTTATGTAAACGGAGTGGAACTTTTGAAGAAGGTTCATACAGAATATCCGGAACTGATCACATTTGTGATCAGTGGGTATGATGATTTTGAATATGTAAGGGACTCTTTCTTGTCAGGGACTATTCATTATCTTATGAAACCGGTTGGAAAAATAGATCTTATCAATGCTTTGTCAAAGGCACTGGAACTGATCAGTCAGAGGCAGAGCAAAAAAGAAGAGGAACTGCAGAAACAGCAGGAATTACAGAGGGCTTCTTCCTTTATTAAAGACCGTGAATTTTCGCAGCTGCTTGATCCAAAGGCAGCTTCTTCAAGTGCAGGTTTTGTGCTGAACAGTCATATGGAATTTGCAGGAGGAACGCTGATCCTTGTAAAGATACATCGCCTGCAGGAGTTTATGCAACTGTATGATTATGATATGAATCTGCTTTCCTTTTCTGTGAAAAAGCGTTTGCAGGAAGTCAGCGGTAATCCTGAAGTGCTTATTTTTAATCATATTTACCGTTCCAATGAATTCCTGATCGCAGGGGAACTGGGAATATCTGAGGTATGTAAACTGGCGCAGGATATTATACGGGACTTTGAAAATGCTACTGTAAGCCCGATCACCATAGTTGCAAGCAGCCATTGTTTTTCTATGGGAAATCTTGCAGAAGCTTATGTACAGGATGTTTCAAATCTGATGCAGCGTTCTTTTGGTCAGCAGTCTGCTTTTATACAGGCAGAAGAAAATACCTCTGACGAAGAGAAATCCTTTATCAACCACTTACAGGATATGCAGATAAAAGAACTGCAGGGATATATCAGGATACAGTCTCCATCTGCAGTAAAAAAATATCTGTATGAAAATGTAGGACTGAAACAGTGTGAAAGTGATGGATGGACTTATCTGGAAGTGCGGCAGACAGTACGACGTTTCCTGAATCTTCTTTTTGAAGAAAAGACAGAGGGGGCAGAAACTGCTAAGATCATGGAAACTCAGAGCATGTTGGAGATGGCAGATAAAGCAGTTGACAGTATGGATATGAAACTTCTGGAGGAGATTCTTGACGAAGTAATAGATGTTTTTGTGGAAAACAATCAGCAGACAGACTCAGATTCCATAAAGAGCGGGATTCAGAAGGCAGTGATCTATATAGACGAGCATTTTGAAGAGAATCTCAGTCTTTCCTCTCTGTCTGCTCAGTTCCATGTTGAGAGTTCTTATTTTTCCAAAATGTTCAGGAAGGAAACAGGAGAAAATCTTATGCTCTATATTTGCAGAAAAAGAATGGAAAAAGCAATTGAATATATGAGAAATACAGAGCGCAGCCTTACTGAGATCGCATTCATGGTAGGTTACGATGATTATACATATTTTAATAAGGTATTCAGAAAAATGATGAGCATAAGTCCAAGAGAGTTCAGAAATCAGCTGGAGGATCAAAAGAGTTGAAAAAAAAGAAATGTGCAGGGATATTACTGTCAATTTTAATGTTTATATCAAGTGGCTGTACAGAAAATCATCAGGAGGATACAGAAATCAGGAAACCTGTAACAATCAGTATTCTTGCAGGACAGTCTACGTCTGATGCAGGTACGGAGGATATGATTGAAGATGCAGTAACAGAACGTTTTCCACAGGTTGAGCTTCAATGGGAATGTGTAGATTGGGGAGAAGATTTTTTTGACAGAATGCGGGCAAGACTGTCATCAGGAGATGTGCCGGATATTATTATCGGGAAAGCTCAGGATGTAGAGGGATTTACAAATGCAGGTATTTTGTCTCCTGTAAAAATTAAGGATACAGATATTTTTTATGAAGAGGCCGCAGACACAGTGAAGTCAGGCAGTGTATTGTATGGATTGCCTTATAATGCATGGTATCAGGGGGTTCTTTACAATAAAGATATTTTTGAAAAATATGATATCAGTGTTCCGCAGACCAAAAGAGATATGGAAAAAACAGTACAGCTTCTGGAAGAGAAAGGAATAACGCCTTTTGCAGGACACTTTATGGAAAGCTGGAAAATCGGAAATTTATTTATGCAGTCAATGATCGGGAATATTTTTATGGATTCGCCTGACTGGGGGGAGAAATTTCGAAAAGGAAGAGTGAATTTTTCTGATTCTGAAGAAATACAGAACTGTTTTGAGGATATTGCCTATATTTATGATCATTCTTTTTCGAATGCACTTTCTCTGTCTCAGGCAGACAGTGACAGGCTTTTTGACGAGGGAATAGCTGCCATGTATCCGGGAGGCTGCTGGTCGCTTCAGTTTGCCAATCAGTCAGAAAATCAATACAACTATGGTATTTTTCCATATCCTGATTCTGAAGGAAATTCCAGACTGATCCGGGAAACAAATATGACTTTTATGAAAAGTGCATACACGGAACATGGAGAACTGGTAGATGAAATATTTCAGATGCTGATGGATGATAAAGAATTGCTGAATGAAATACTTGAGTTTACCCAGACTTTTTCTGTGAGAAAAGATATGCAGGAGATAAGCTATACCTGTATCAGCGATGAAGTACAGGATTATGTGAAATCAGATAAAATCATAGAAGCAGCTGTGGGAAATTCGCAAATCGTGTGGAGCTTTCAGATCAATCTTGCTGAAAAATGCCAGGAATGGTTAAAAGGCCGGTTATCCCTGGAGGATGTCCTGGAGTTTGCTGACAGAAACAGAATGGACAGTGGTAATCTTGAATAATAAGTTCAATATTTTACTACCAGTTTTTTCAAAACAGCCCTAATACTTCTGCAGGATTCTTTTATATAATACACTCATCAAATAAAACAGATCATTTTTAAGGAGGAAAGAAAATGAGAAAAAGAGCGATGAGCGTGTTACTTGCAGCAGCAATGATCACAGGAACAATGACAGGAACTGCAGTGATGGTAAAAGCAGATGATGAACCTGTAACACTTACAGTACTGGCAGGACAGTCTACTACAGATGCCGGAATTGAGGATATGATCGATGAAGCGCTTGCAGAAAAATATCCTAATATTACCCTTGAGTGGGAATGTGTAGACTGGGGAAATGATTTTCAGCCCAAAATGCAGCAGTATATGCAGTCAGGACTTCCTGATATTATGATCGGAAAAGCGCAGGATGTTTCAACTTATGCACCACAGGGTGTTCTTGGCGAAATTGACAGTACCTATCTTGACAGAGGTCTGGATGCATCCAGAGAAAATGTTACCATTGATGGAAAAACATATGGCCTGGTTTACAATGCTATGTATCAGGGCGTTTATTATAACAAGGCTATGTTTAAAGAAAACGGATGGGAAATCCCCAAAACACTTGATGATCTGCAGGTGATCATTGATGACTGTAAGGAAAAAGGAATTACTCCGTTCGCCAGCCATATGGTAGATACCTGGTCTATCGGAAATATGAGCATGCAGTTTGCAATGAATGACGTATTTAATAAGACTCCGGACTGGGGTGATAAATTCCGTGCAGGAGAAGTAAGCTTCTCTGACAGCGAAGATATGCAGAATGCACTCAATTATAACAAATTAATTTATGACAACACCTTTGAGGATACTTTCTCAACTGAGCAGACAGACTGTGATGCAAAAATGGTATTAGGTGATGCTGCAATGAAGGTATCAGGTTCCTGGTCTATCCAGAACTTCCTTGATATTGATGAAAACTTTGATTTTGGTATATTCCCGTTTCCGAATCAGACCGGAGATTCAAAACTGATTTTTGAGCCAAATATCACAATTATGACAAGTGCCAATACAGAACATCAGGATGCAGTTAATGATTTCCTTGATTTAATGAGTTCTGATAAAGATCTTGCCGTAGAAATCCTTGATTACACAAAAACAGCTTCCATGCTTAAAGATGTTACACCAACCTTTAGTAATCCAAGTCAGGAAGACATAGATAAATATGCATCAGAGGATATGATCGTGGATGTAACACTTGGAAACAACCAGCTTGTATGGGGTGGATTCCAGGAAGAAAATGCAAAAGATATTGCTGCATGGCTTCAGGGTCAGGAATCCATTGAAGACTGCCTGAAAGCCTGCGATGGCAGAGTAGATTCAAGCAGTGCTAACTGATATGTTTGGAAAGGGAGGGAGAAATCTCTCCCTTATTAAAAATCCGTAAAGAATCTGAGGAGTGAAAGAATATGAAACAAAAAGGTGGTTCAGGAATAGAAAAACGTATGGTTCGTCAGTATCTGGTTTTAGTACTTCCCGGAATGATCATTTTTACAGTTGGATTGATTATCCCTTTATTTTTGTCTTTCCGGTATTCTCTTACAGACTGGGACGGTATGACTGCCAAAAAAACTTTTGTCGGTATACAGAATTATATTAAATTATTTAAGGATAAAGAATTTTTGGAATCATGGTGGTTTACCATTAAGTTTACAATAGGAAATACGATTATCCAGAACGTACTTGCTCTTTTATTTGCGGTTGCACTGGACAGTGGGATCCGTTTCCAGAAATTATATCGTGCAGCATTTTTTGTACCATGTCTGATCAGTGCGATCGTAGTTGGATTTGTCTGGCTGAAAATGTTCTCCAATGTACTTCCGGCAATTAATGATTTGCTTGGAACCGGATTTAATTTTCTTCTTTTTGGAAAAGCAGAAACTGTACTTGGTGGTCTTCTTATAGCAAATAACTGGCAGTGGGTTGGCTACTGGATGCTAATCTATCTTGCAGGTCTTCAGTCTGTTCCGGCTGAATTATATGAAGCCGCAAAGGTTGACGGAGCAAATGCGATACATAGATTTTTTAATGTAACAATTCCTATGCTTGCACCGGCCATTACAATCTGTGTAGTAGGTATTACTACAGGTTCTCTTAAGGTTTATGATCTGCTGGTAGCTTCCACAAAGGGAGGCCCGGGTCGTGCTTCTACATCTGTTATTTATAAAACCTATACAACAGCTATTAACGGACGCCAGTATGGTTATGGTTCAGCGATGACAGTAACGCTTGTAATAGCGTTGCTCCTGGTAGCTCTGATCCAGGTAAAAGGACTTCGTAAAAAGGAGGTACAGGCATGATATTCCGAAAAAGCAAAGAAAAGGAAGAGAAAATCAAAGAGCCATATACAAAGGCAACTGCAATTACTCAGGTTATTATGACCATATGTGCCATATTTTTCCTGGCACCTATTTTTATCATATTCAATTATTCATTTAAGACAAAAAGAGAACTATATCTGGGAAGTCCCCTGTCTCTTCCGGAATCTCTGAATTTTGAAAATTATGTAAAAGCATTTGAAAAACTTAATATGAAAAGCACGTTTGTCAATACATTGCTTTATACAGCAGCCAGTGTTGTGATCCTTGCAATTTTGTGTGGTACAACAGCCTGGGCAATCTCAAGATGTCACCGTAAGTTTTTCAAGTTTGCATATGTTTATTTTATAGTAGGAATCCTGATCCCATATCAGGCATTATTCCTTCCTATTTATACTATCGGTTACAGAATGAAACTTACAAATACCCGGTATGGTATTATCTTGATGTATGTGGCAACAGGTATTTCGTTTGGAGTCTTTCTGATGACCAGCTTTATGAATACAGTTCCTCTGGAACTGGAAGAATCGGCAAGAATAGATGGATGCTCTGTATTTCAGACATACTTTAAGATCGTACTTCCTCTTTTGAAACCGGCCATGGCAACATTGATCATTATGCAGGCATTTCAGATCTGGAATGATTATCTTCTTGCAAGTCTGTATGTCAGCAAGAAACAGCTGAAGACTCTTACTGTAGCAATCCAGTCGCTTTTCTCAGCACAGAGCAGTGATTATACAACTGCTATGGCAGCTATTGTAATTTCGGTCCTGCCGATTGCAGTTTTGTTTATGGCATTACAGAAATATTTTATCAAAGGTATGACCGTTGGTGCCGTAAAGGGATGATATAGGAATAAATATTAGGAGAAGTTTTATGAAACAGATTTTAAACAGATATCAGTTTGATGATATGGTGGTCTGCTATGAGATCAATGATGAAAAACAGGTAGGGCTGTTTTTGTATCCTGCAGATATGCCGCTTGAAAAATGTGCCAATCCTGATACTGCCATAGATAGTCTGGTACAGCTTAAAATTGCAGGTGATATGTACAATGGAGCATATGCTCCGGGAAATACCCTTCGTAATGGGGAAAGTACTATTCGGATGAAATATGTTTCCCAGAAACTTACTGAGGAGAATAATGTTCAGACTGTTATAACAGTTATGGAAGATGAAAGAGGATATCAGGTTACTCATAAGCTTTCCTATGTACAGGGGGAAAAGGTCCTGCGTGCAGAGTGTGAGTTTCTGAATAAATCAGCAGAATCTGTGAAACTGGAAATGTTTGAAAGTGTATCTCTCAGTGAAATTTCACCTTATATCTCAGGTGATGAAGCAGGAGAGATCATGGTCCATCGTCTGCAGAGCAGATGGAGTCAGGAGGGACGTCTTCTCTCCCAGAGCCTTGAAGAACTTCAACTGGATGTATCCTGGACAAAAGAAGCGGTACGTTGTGAAAGATTTGGACAGGCAGGTTCTTTACCTGTAAATCATTATTTCCCGTTTCTTGGAGTAGAAGACAGACGTAACCATATATTCTGGGGAATGCAGATTGCACATAATGCTTCCTGGCAAATGGAAATATACAGAATTGATGAGAATCTTGCAATAAGCGGAGGTCTTGCTGACAGAGAATTTGGCCATTGGATGAAAAATATAGCTCCCGGAGAGAGATTTCTGACTCCGGAAGCAATCGTTACGGTATGCCATACAGATTCTGCTGACTTTTTTACCGGAAGACTTGCTAATGCAGGTCAGAATGCTGCTGATGCAGGACCGGAATGTGAGCAGGATCTTCCGATTGTTTTTAATGAATACTGCACTACATGGGGAAATCCATCTCATGAAAATATTTGTGAGATCCTGAAGACAATAAAAGGAAAAGGCTTTACTTATTTTGTAATCGACTGTGGCTGGTACAAAAGAGAAGGCGTTCCGTGGGATATCAGCATGGGGGATTATGATCCATCCGTAAGTCTGTTTCCTATGGGACTGGAACAGACAGTACAGGAAATTCGAAATGCCGGTCTGAAGCCGGGAATCTGGTTTGAGATTGAAAATGTGGGACAGGCTTCTGAGGCTTATAACAATACAGAACATCTGCTTCATTTAGATGGAAAACCACTTACTACTACCAGACGCAGATTCTGGGATATGACAGACCCATGGGTAAACCAGTATCTCACAGAACATGTCATTGAGTTCCTGAAGAAATATGGTTTTGAATATATGAAAATGGACTATAATGACACAGTCGGAATGGGCTGTGACGGATATGAGTCCATTGGAGAAGGACTCAGACAGAATATGGCAGCAGCCAGAGAATTTGTTGAGAAGGTAAAAAAAGAAATACCTGGAATTGTTCTGGAAAACTGTGCATCAGGAGGACACAGACTGGAGCCTGGTTATATGGCTCTTACAAGTATGGCATCTTTTTCTGACGCACATGAATGTGTGGAAATTCCGGTTATTGCGGCAAATCTCCACAGGGTTATCCTGCCGCGTCAGAGTCAGATCTGGGCCGTTATCAGAAAAACAGATTCACTGAAAAGGATTTCATATTCAGTTGCAGCAACTTTCCTTGGAAGAATGTGCATATCAGGAGATGTGTGGCAGTTAAATAAGGAACAGTGGGCAGTCATTGACAATGGAATCGTATTTTATAAAAAGATTGCTTCTGTAATAAAAAGAGGACAGTCTTATCATTTTGGTACGGAAATAAAAAGTATACGTCATCCGGATGGCTGGCAGGCAGTTTTACGTATAGGCAATAATGGAAAAGCATATATAGTACTTCATACCTTTATGAAGGATGTACCGGATAAAATATCATTCTCATTGCCTGAAAATTGTCCGTCAGACATATCTGATCTCTTTAGCTGGGAAGACAAAAAAGCTGAGATCCGAAACAAAACAATTACTTTTTATGACTTACAGCAGGGAGATACAGTTGCTGTATTTTTGGAATGATTATAACTTAATAAACTGCGAAACAGTTATTCAGTTATGAGTAAGCGGCAGAATGGATTACATATATCTGTTCTGCTGTTTTTTTGTTATATTTGGCCGATAGTATTGTATAATTGCAATGTTTCCTTAAGTTTACAGAATTGTAAAATGTTTATGATATAATAATATTGTTTTATTGTTGTTTTACGTAAAGAATGGACTATTTACAGAAGGAGAAAGATATGATCGTATATCACTATTGCAGTTTGGATTCATTTAATTCTATTTTGAAAAATCGCTCTCTTCGTCTGACAAATATTTTGAAATCCAATGATTCCATGGAGATCAGCTGGATCTGTCGATATTATGAAGCAGAATTTAAAAAAGCTTATAAAAATACTTCGGATTTATTCAAAGCCTGTATTTCACCGGAGAGGTTCAGAGGCTATGTGAAGTTATTTGCAGATGAATTTTTTGATGAAAATTATGCGGATTTCAGATATTATGTAACCTGTTTTTCCTATCAGAATGATCTGCTCAGCCAGTGGCGCGGGTATGCAGATGACGGACGGGGAGCTGCCATCGGATTTGATCTGGATGTGCTGAAGGAGATTACCACAGTCTCACCGGAGATTTCGAAGCCATCTATTGTGTCATTACATAAGATTAGTTATTCTGAGGCAGAGCAGCGGGAGGTTGTGCATCAGATCGTGAAGGAACTGATCGCTGAAATTGAGGAAATGCTGCAGAAAGAAAGGGAATATCCGGAAAATGCTAAGAACTCCCAGGACTGTAAAATAGAATTGCTTGATAATGTTATGAGCTGTTTTGAGAGAAAGTTTATGGAATTATTTCAGGAATCCGTTTATATGAAGAATCCTTTTTTCAGAGAAGAAAGTGAAATCCGCTTATGTGAGTTTTCTCCAAAGCAATTTCTCATGGGAAGAGAGGTTAAGCTTTCCCAGGGAGCCCGCCTGCACAATTATTCTTATTATGTCAAGGAAAATCAGCTCATATCCTATGTGGACTTTGATTTTTCAGATTGCTTTGAAAAGCTGGTCAGAGAGGTTGTCATAGGGCCGAAATGTCTGATGTCACAGCGGGATATGGAGTTTTATCTGGCTACACTGGGCCTTCCGGGTTGTCAGGTAAATAAATCACAGGGAACTTATCGTTAAAGTATCATACATCGGGGAAAGGCAGATGACAAAAATGAAAGGAAAATTATTTTTCAGGAAACTGGCAGTATTTCTTATGCTGGCATTATTTCTGACAGCGGGAATTTTTATGAGTACAGCCTCCGTACAGGCAGCAGCCTACGTCAAACAGAATGAAACCTCTGTCAGTATTACATCTAAGAAAACCGGATGGCAGAAAATAGGCGGAGACTACTATTTCTACAACTCCAAAGGCCGTCTCATCTGCGGTTCTTTCAAATACAAGGGATACTATTACTACAGCAATTCCAATGGGAAACGGTTCACTGGATGGATGAAACGTTCCGGCAACAAATATTATTATAACCGTAAAAATGGAGCTATGTTCCGTAATCGCTGGGCAACGGGAGATAAATATACCTATTATTTCAATAAATCCGGTGTGGCCATCGCCAGCCAGTGGCTTACTGAGTATGGAAAAAAATATTATTTTCTCAGCAATTCCACCATGGCAAAGGGATGGCAGAAAATAGGAAAATACTATTACTATTTCAGCAAGAAAACAGGAGCTATGGCAAAGAATACCTGGGTAGGAAAATATTATGTCAATGCCAAAGGACAGCGTGTAAAATCTTCAGATGCAAAGCCAACAGTCAGTCAGAGCGGAAATACCTATACATATAAAAGCGGCACCCTGAATATTAAGCTGGAGCGTAAATCTGTCCACGGTATTTCTTACTGGGCTGCGCATATAAAAACTGCCAGTCCCAAACAGCTGAGATCTGCACTTTCCAACGGAACCTACGGAGGGGAACGTCAGACTACTTCCTCAGCAGTATCCTCCAATGGCGGAATCATTGGGGTAAACGGCAGTGCTTTTGACTATGGGACAGGAAAACCTTCTCCACTTGGAATGTGCATCAAAAACGGAATCATTTACGGCAACTATATGACCAGTTATTCTGTTATGGCAGTTAAAAATAACGGAACGATCTATACCCCTGCTCAGGGCCTTATGGGAAAAGATCTGCTGGCAGCCGGTGTAAAAGATACCTATAACTTCGGGCCGATTCTGATCAAGGATGGCGCAGCACAGCTGCCGTGGGCAGAAACAGAGAAATATTATCCCCGTACAGCAGTGGGGATGGTAAAGCCCAATGATTATGTACTCCTTGTAACAGACACTGGAAATTACTCAGGACTGAATCACTGGGATATGGTTAATATTTTTAAATCCTATGGCTGTACCTATGCTTACAACCTGGATGGCGGTGGCTCCGCAACATTATACTTCAATGGAAAAGTAATGAACAAACTCATCGGAAATACTCAGCGCCCCTGCGCCGATTTCCTCTACTTTACCCGATAATGCCGAGACATACATATTTTGATTTATATTAACAATTCGCCAAAAACACTTGACAATCCCCGATTTACCATACTAAAATGTAAAAAGTGTAAAAAATGTTGCCGCAGGAAAAACAAATGCTTGCCCTTTGCGGAATAGCCGTTTGTATCTATGGCAGAACAAGGAGGAATATTATGAAAAAATACAGCGACATGAGTAAAGAGGAACTGCTTACACTCAAGGCACAGCTGGATAAAGAATTCGCAGACATCAAAGCACAGGGACTTGCCCTTGATATGTCACGTGGAAAACCGGCAGCAGATCAGCTTAATCTTTCCATGGAATTAATGGATGTATTAGGAAGTGACTCAGATCTTAAATGCGAAACAGGTGTAGACTGCCGTAATTATGGAGTCATCGACGGAATTCCGGAAGCAAAACGTCTTCTCGGTGAAATGTCCGAAGTAGACCCGGAACACATTATCATCTATGGAAACTCCAGCCTGAACGTAATGTTTGACAGCATTGCACGTTCCATGACTCACGGCGTAATGGGAAATACACCATGGTGTAAACTTGACAAAGTAAAATTCCTCTGTCCTGTACCTGGATATGACCGTCATTTCAAGATCACAGAATTCTTTGGAATCGAAATGATCAACGTACCAATGACTCCACAGGGTCCGGATATGGATATGGTAGAGAAACTTGTCAGCGAAGATGCAGCAATCAAAGGAATCTGGTGTGTACCGAAATATTCTAATCCCCAGGGTTACACATATTCCAAAGAAACAGTAGAACGCTTTGCAAGACTGAAACCGGCAGCACCTGATTTCCGTATCTACTGGGATAACGCATACAGCATCCACCATCTCTATGATGATAATCAGGATTTCCTTGTAGAAATTCTTGAGGCATGTGCAAAAGCAGGAAACCCTGATCTTGTATATAAATTCACATCAACATCCAAAGTAAGCTTTCCAGGTTCCGGTATTGCAGCAGTTGCAGCTTCCAAAGCAAACCTGGCAGATTTCCGCAGCTATATGCAGATCCAGACAATTGGACATGACAAATTAAACCAGCTTCGTCACGTAAGATTTTTCAAGGATCTGGAGGGACTTCATGCACACATGAGAAAGCATGCAGATATTCTCCGCCCGAAATTTGAAATGGTTCTGGATACACTGGACAGAGAACTCAGTGGTCTTGGAATCGGTGAGTGGACAAAACCTCATGGTGGATACTTCATTTCCTTTGATTCAATGGAAGGATGTGCAAAAGCAATCGTAGCCAAAGCAAAAGAGGCAGGCGTTGTACTGACAGGAGCAGGTGCTACCTATCCATACGGAAAGGATCCTAAAGACTCCAATATCCGTATCGCACCAAGCTTCCCGACTCCGGAAGAGCTTGGAAAAGCAGCGGAAGTATTTGTACTTTGTGTAAAACTTGCAAGTGTGGAAAAGCTTCTGGAGAATGCCTGAACTGAATAAAAATTTACGATAACGATAAACTGCCCGGCATATTTTTGTGTGCCGGGCGGTTGTAGTTGGAAAGGGGAGAAAAATGAGTACCCGGAAAAAAATTCTGATCAGCCTGATCATCATCCTGCTTTTGCTCGCAGCAGGTGCTTATGGATATGGGGTTTATTATTTTACCAGTCATTTCCTGCCTGGTTCTATGGTAAATGGATTTAACTGTTCCTATATGACGGTAGAGGAATCAGAGAAGCTTCTGGATGAACGGATCGGCGCTTATGTGCTGGCTGTGGAAACCAGAAATAACGGACAGGAGAGCATCAGTGCCCAGGATGCAGGGCTTTCCTACAAGTCTGACGGCAGTGTAAACCAGCTGGTAAAGGAACAGCAGCGTTTCCGCTGGTTCCTGGCTTTTAATCAGCATCAGGACTATGAGATCCCATCTTCGATCCAGTATGATGAACAGAAGGAAGAAACGGCAGTTGCCGCTCTGAAATGCATGCAGCCTGAGAACAGTACGGAGCCTTCGGATGCATATATTGCAGAAAAAGATGATAAATTTATCATTATTCCTGAGGTAGAGGGAGCAGCCCTGGATCCGGAAAAGACCCGCCAGGTAATCCTGGATGCTATGCTTACCGGAAAAGTGGCTGTAAATCTGGAAGAAAGCGGCTGCTATAAGAAACCGTCTGTTTATCAGAATGATGAAATGCTGGTGAAAAACTGTGAGCAGATCAATAAGCTGACAGATGTGGTGATCACCTATGATTTTGATGACCGCACAGAGACTGTAGACAGAGAGACGATTAAAAACTGGCTGAAGAAAGACAAAAAAGGTAATTATACTCTGGACAAAAAGCAGGTGACTGCCTATGTGAGGGGGTTGAGCGAAAAGTACGATACTGTTGGTAATAGCAGAACCTTTCATACCTATGACGGACAGGAAATTACAGTAGAGGGCGGTAATTATGGATGGCAGATCGATCAGGAAGCAGAGGTAAAGGCATTGACAGGGCTGATCAAAGAAGGCAAAACCCAGGTAAGGGAGCCGGAGTACGCCCATGAGGGACTGAGCCGTAAAACCAATGATATCGGATATACCTATATAGAAATCAGTCTTACTGCCCAGAGGATGGTATATTACAAAGACGGAGTTCCTACAGCAGATGCACAGATCCTTACCGGAAATCCCAATGTTCCCAACTGTTCTACCCCTGTGGGCTGCTATTCCACAGGAGAGAAGATATCCGGATATACAGTACCCGGAGAGGATTATCCGGGATCTGTAAATTACTGGATTCCTTTTGGTGGTGGCCTGGGAATCAATGATGCTCCCTGGAGAACAGAATTTGGCGGACAGATTTATGATTTTGAGGGAACTCATGGCTGTATCTGTGCACCGGCCGATCAGGTTCAGATCATTTACAGTGCAGTGGAGAAAAATACTCCGGTTATCATTTATGGATAGTTGTTATTTTGGCGCAATCGTATTATAATAACGGCATGTGTTATAAGGAGGAATAAAATGAAGATTGTTGTATTGGCTGGAGGAACAAGTACAGAGCGTGCCATTTCCATTATATCCGGAACTGGTATTTGTAAGGCTTTGCGCCAGAAAGGACATCAGGCAATTCTTGCAGATGTTTTCTGTGGAGTGGAGAATGTAGACTGGGAGAATCCTTTCCCTGAGGAATATGATGTGGACGCTGCCTCCGCATATATGTCCGGGTTTGATGATAAAATAGAAACTATGAAAAAAGAACGCAGAAGCTTTTTCGGGGAAAATATCCTGAAGCTCTGTGAAATGGCAGACATTGTTTTTCTGGGACTGCATGGCTCCAATGGAGAAGATGGCAGACTTCAGGCCACTTTTGATCTGATGGGAATCCGTTATACAGGAACAGGATATCTTAGCAGTGCAATGGCTATGGACAAGGGAATCACCAAGCAGATGTTTATGATGAACCATGTACCTACACCAAGGGGAGTTTCTATGGTAAAGTCTCAGATGACCACAGATCTGAAGGCGCTGGGAATGGAATTCCCTGTAGTGGTCAAGACCTGCTGCGGCGGTTCCAGTGTGGGAGTTTATATTGTAAATGACCAGAAGGAATATGAGCAGGCGTTGAAGGATGCCTATTCCTATGAGGACGAGGTAGTTATTGAGGAATATATTAAGGGACGTGAGTTCTCAGTGGCTGTAGTAGACGGGAAAGCATATCCTGTCATAGAAATTGCTCCCATACAGGGATTCTATGATTATAAAAATAAATATCAGGCCGGATCTACCATCGAGACCTGTCCTGCAGAGCTTTCACCGGAGCTTACTGAAAAAATGCAGCATTATGCAGAGGCAGGAGCGAAGGCTCTGTTTATGGAGGGATACTGCCGTCTGGATTTCATGATGAAGGAAAACGGGGATATGTACTGTCTGGAGGCCAATACCCTGCCGGGAATGACACCTACCAGTCTGATCCCTCAGGAAGCCGGAGTACTTGGAATTGATTACCCTACCCTCTGTGAGAAACTGATCGAAGTGTCTCTGAGAAAGTATCAGTAGTCTGGAGCCAGAGCTGTCAGGACAGAAGCCAACAGAATCCAAAAGAAGAGAAAACAGAAAGAAGATATTATGAAGAATTTAACTCTGGAACATATTACACAGGTCTGCGGAGGCACTTATTATGGACCGGCAGACAAAATGCAGGAAGAGGTGCAGTCTGTTGTTACTGACAGCAGAAAGGCAGATAAGGGGTGTCTGTTTGTGCCTATCGTAGGAGAAAGGGTAGATGCCCACAGATTTATCCCTCAGGTGATGGAAGCAGGAGCGCTGGCAACATTGTCTGAGCATGTACTGGAAAGTGCGGATTTTCCATATATTGTGGTGGAATCCTCCCTTCAGGCAGTAAAGGACATTGCGGAATTCTATCTGAAGCAGCTTCAGATTCCGGTAGTTGGGATTACCGGAAGCGTAGGCAAGACCAGCACCAAGGAAGTGATCGCTTCTGTACTCAGCCAGAAATACCGCACTTTGAAAACACAGGGAAACTTTAATAATGAACTGGGATTGCCCCTGACTGTGTTCCGTCTGCGGGAAGAGGATGAACTGGCAGTGCTGGAAATGGGAATCAGTGATTTTGGAGAGATGACCAGGCTGGCAAGGATTGCCAGACCGGATACCTGTGTGATCACTAATATCGGTACCTGCCATCTGGAGAATCTGGGAGACAGAGATGGTGTACTGCGTGCTAAGACGGAAATATTCAAGTTTCTGAAGAAAGACGGCCATATTGTATTAAACGGAGACGATGATAAGCTATCTACAGTAAAAGACTATGAGGGAATTTCACCGGTATTTTTTGGGATGAATGGAGAATGCCAGGTATATGGAGATCAGATCATCAGCCGTGGACTAAAGGGAATGACCTGTACCATACATATGGGAGATGTTGTTTTTACAGTGGATATTCCTATGCCAGGGCGTCATATGGTATATAATGCCCTGGCAGCGGCAGCTGTGGGCAGGATTTATGGACTGACACCGGAGCAGATCAAGGCCGGAATTGAGAGCCTGGAGCCGGTAAGCGGACGTTTTAAAATGATTGAGACAGAGAAATTCCTGATCGTGGATGACTGTTATAATGCCAATCCAATGTCCATGAAGGCTTCCCTGGATGTGCTTCAGGACGGAGCCGGACGTAGAGTAGCTATCCTTGGTGACATGGGAGAGCTGGGAACCAATGAGGCGGAGCTTCACAGGGAAGTGGGAGAGCATGCCGGTAAATGCAGAATAGATGTACTGATCTGTACAGGTGCACTCTGCAAGAATATGGCAGAAGCAGCAGCTGAGGCGAATCCCTCCCTGGAGGTGATTTATGAGCCAGACAGAGAAAGCCTTCTGGCTCATCTGAAAAAATATGTACAGAAAGAGGATACGATTCTGGTAAAAGCATCTCATTTTATGAAGTTTGAGGAAGTTGTTGAAGCATTACAGAAAATGTAAAAGAGGAAAAGCAAATACCGGTTGGTGTGTGCTGAAGAAAATGAAATAGACAGGAATAGATGCAGAATCTGCTTTATATGCAGGTTCTGTATTTTTGTGGCTGAATTTGACGAACGAATTTAGTTTCCCGGGGGCTGTGACAGAGGTATAATACATTTATGGAGATTTCGAAAAATACCTTGAGACTGTGAAACGGGAAGAGGAATTTTACGGAATGACTGCAGTTCAGAATCAGAAGGAGGATGTTATGGCGGAGAAGGTCATGAATCTGCATCTTCTGCTCTATGCAATGGCTGCCCTGGGTGGCCTGGGAGCAGCAGGGATGCTGACAACACATCTTACTTATCGAAGACTGATCAGAAAAAACACAGGGATAAAATCAAATCTCAAAGAGAAATGGATGAATTTATGGAGAACCAGGGACAGGCTTCTGAACAGGATGAATCGTATGGTATGGTACCCTTCCCTTTTCTGTACCGCTCTCCTGGTGACTGCGATTTCCCTTACTGCTACCGGTGCCGGGCAGAAGGGGGTGCCTCTTGCTTATCTCTATGTAGGGGCAATTGTACCGGCAGCTCTTTTGCTGCTTCGCCAGGCTTTGGATTTTACCTATAAGGAGGAGCTTATTATGAATACACTTTCTGATTATGTGGAGCAGGTCAGGATCTGGACAGAGGAAACTCCGGCAGCAGGAAAGCCGGATGAGGCTTCCAGAGAAGAAATTGTAGAACATATTGCAGAGAGTATCCGGCAGACTGCGGCTGCAGGAAGCCATTTCAGCAGAATGCTTACTCCTGAGGAAGAGGAGATCATGAGAGAAATCATCCGGGAGTTTATGGATTGACAAAGAGGACGGCCTATTGACCGTCCTCTTCTATAACCTGGATCTCCAGATAATCAAAATCAATCTGTTCAATGAAGTTATCCTGATAAAATCTGGCTTTGTCATGTTTTTGGAAATCCTTGACAGTGGAGTCCAGCCAGATAGGATTTCCCAGATCCATTTCATAACAGACGGATTCCAGCCCCCGGAATATTTTGTGGGTTCTGGTATCCTGAGAATCGTCACATATTACAGTATCTCTTAATAAACGGTTATCTTTCCATATTTTGCCCCATAAACGAAACATAATTTGCCTCCCTGATTCTGTTGTCTGCAGATAGTGATGAAAACAGTATAGAGGATTACAGGCAAAATGTAAAGAAACAGGAGACAGTAAAGGGAAGAAAAGCTATGGGAAACAGTATCGAAAACGATTAAGCTAAAGTTCGGATAAATAGTTGGAAAAAGCGAAAATAGTCAAAAAATATAAACGGATAAAATTCTTGCGAAAATGAAGAAAAGTAAAAGTGCATAATAAAACAGATTAAAAATATAGCGAATTATACGAAACGCATAATTTAAGCAAAATAAGCATTGACAAATTAGTAGATATGAGGTTTAATAAAGGAAAGAAAACGATTAAGTAAAACAAATCAAGGAAAACTTAATCGAAAGGTGTTTCGAGAATTGGATTTGAGAAGCACACACACCAAAAGGAACGAAATTATTTTAATTTTAAAAGGAGGACACACAATGAAGAAAAAAGTCATGGCAGTTGCACTTGCAGCAGCAACAGTTGTATCAATGGTAGGCGCTACAGGCGTAAGCGCAGCTACAGAAGTTGCAAAGAATGATCTGGCTTACAAGGGTGAACTTGAGATCATGCATTACTCCACATCAGAGGAGTCTGAAGGAAACGGTGGATCTGATGGATTCCGTACAACTCTTGCAGCATGGCAGGAAGCTCATCCGGACATTACATTGAACGAAAATGTTCTTGCAAATGCAGAATACAAAACACAGATCGCTACATTGGCAGCAGCAGATAACCTTCCGGATGTATTCTTACTTCAGGGTATGAATACCAAGGCATGGGCTGAGCAGGGACTGGTTATGGATCTGACAGACACAATCAAAGCTTCTCCGTATTATGATAAATATGATCAGGATTACTTTACACCATTTAAGGTTGGCGATAAGCTTTATGGATATCCAGTACTGACAGGTGGTACCTGTACAGTAGTTATCTATGACAAGGCTATGTGGAAAGAAGCAGGATACGATACATTCCCATCTACATGGGAAGATGTTGAGAAAGCTTCCGAATATTTCCAGGAGCAGGGTATTGATACTGTTGCATTTGGTAATGGTGGAAAATGGCAGGCAAACAGCGATTTCCTTTCTACTTTAGGTGACAGATATACAGGTAAAGACTGGTTCCAGGGTCTGATCGACAACAGCGGTTCCAAATTTACTGACGAAGCATTTGTAAAAGCTCTGACAGAAACACAGCACCTGTTCACAGAAACCAAGATCTTTAATGAGGACTTCAACTCTGTAACAAACGAAGATGCACGTGAGTACTATATTTCCGGTGATGCAGCAGCATTTATCGGTGGTAACTGGGATGAATCTTATATCGCAGCAACTCTGAAAGACAGCGATGAAGAAAAATATAACAACATCGGCTTTGCAGTTCTTCCACAGCCTGCAGATGCAACAGAGGATCCTGATTCTCAGAACATCGGTCTTGGATATGCAGTAGCAATCAATCCTAAGGTTGCTGACGATGCTGACAAATTAGCAGCAGCTATTGACCTTGCACAGGAACTTACAGGACCTGCATTCTCCTCTTATGTAGCAGAGAACTATGCACTTAGCGGATTAACAAAGACAGACGATGTTGACCTGAGCAAATTCGACCAGGTTACACAGGACTTCTACAACTACTCTTATGTTGATACAACAAAATGCGAGATTTATGACTCCTACATCAACAGCGCTGTATGGGATGTTCTTAACACAGATCTTCAGACTATGATGAATGGTGATATGACTCCGGAAGATGTAGCTGCAAATGCTCAGAAAGCATATGAAGAGAACTATAAATAGATTATATAAATAAGAATAAAAATCTATAAGCAATGACCGTTCTGCCCACTGCGGTGGGCGGAGCGGTTTTTGAGTGTAGAAAGGAGAGATGCAGCATATGTTGACGACAATTAAACCTAAAACTAAAACTCTTATTTTATATCTGTGCCTGCCGGTTGCAATGTTTATTTTTACGGTATTTGTTCCGCTGGTAACAGCTCTTGTATATAGTTTCTTTGAGTGGAAGGGCGGCCCTGTAAAAACCTTTAACGGACTTGCAAACTATGTTCAGCTGATCCATGATTCTACTTTCTGGCAGTCTTTTGGGCATAATATTTATCTGGTAATCGCATGTATCATCGGACAGGTTGGCATTGCTTTCCTCCTGGTTCTGCTGGTTAATGCAAAAGCAACAAAATTAAAAGGTATGCACCGTACTTTCGGATTTTTCCCAAGTACGATCGCAGCTGTATGTATTGGTTTGATCTGGAACATGATCTATCATAACAAATATGGTTTGATCAACTGGTTCCTGAAAGCAATCGGACGTGCAGATTTGTGTCAGGTATGGCTGAATAATCCGAAAATCGTTATGCTTTGTGTAACAATTCCTCTGATCTGGCAGTACATAGGTTATTATATGGTAATTATTCTTTCAGCCATTGCTTCTATTGATACGGAAATTTTTGAAAGTGCTCAGATTGACGGAGCGAATGGACTTCAGACAGCATGGTATATTACCTTGCCATTGATCAAGAACACAATGCTTGTATGTATTACCCTTTGTGTAGCTGGTAATATGAAAGCTTTCGACAATATTTATGTTATGACAAAGGGTGGCCCGGGTACGGCATCCATGGTTATGGCAATGTACGGATACCAGGTTTCCTTTAATCAGAGTAACATGGGCTATGGTAGCTGTATTTCAGTAGCAATCTTTGTACTGTCGTTGTTGGTAATCGGCGGTTCTCAGGCGCTGATCAAATATCTCACCAGGGAAAAGGAGGCGTAGGTTTATGAATTCAAGTGCAAATGTACCGGCAACTCACAAAGTGAGAAAAGGAATTGCAGCTGTGATCATAAATGCGGTCCTGCTTATTTTCTCTCTTTCCTGTATTTTCCCTATTGTGTGGATGCTGTATTCCTCACTGAAGGAAAAACGAGTATTTAATGCAGATATTATGGGGCTTCCAAAGAACCCTACTTTGATTAATTATATTAAAATCCTTTCTAATAAGGATTACCATCTGGGACAGTCTATGTTAAACAGTGTGAGAACTACAGGTGTGTCTATTGTTCTTATTATTATATTCAGTTTTATTGTAGGTTATATTCTGGCACGTGTTCATTTTAAACTGAACCGTGTACTGTATATCATGTTCCTGATGGGTATGTTGATCCCCATCCATTCTCTGTTGGTTCCTATTTATGTAGTATTCCAGAAATGCGGAATCAACAACAGATGGTTCACTTTGCTTCTTCCGTATGTATCCTTTGGCCTTCCTATCGGTATTTTCCTGGTAGAGGGCTATGTGAAATCTATTCCGGTATCGCTGGAAGAGGCTGCGGCAATTGACGGAAGTAACTTTACCCATACTTTATGGACGATTATTCTTCCAATCTGCCGTCCGATTCTTACAACTATTGCAATCATTCAGGTATTCAGCTGCTGGAACGAGTTTTCTTTCGCATTGGTTCTGATCAAGGATGTTGGTCTTCAGACTGTGCCGCTTGCCCTGACACAGTTCAAGGGACAGTTTGCATCGGATTATCCGAAGCAGATGGCTGCCATGTTGATCACTATGGCGCCGGTAGTAATCCTGTATTTTGCATTTAGCAAGGAGATTATCAAAGGTATGGTATCAGGAGCTGTCAAAGGCTGATCTGCCACAGATTCTGCTATTCATAAACTAATGCCAAGAGTCCCCTGGAAGGTGTGTGTAACTCCTTTCCGGGGGATTTCTTTATTGTTTGCTCCGTTCGCGGTAACAGGATTTCTTTTGTTTCGGATTGGCACTTGATTATTTGCTTCAGATAACCTATAATTAAGTTTAAATTTCTGCAAATTACCGTATAAAAGTGTACTTTCGGAGAAAGTCAGGAAAAGGAGGATATATTATGAAATTATATGATACCGGTGTTTACCTGCTGAATGGTAAGGAGATTGTACCGGAGACTGAGGCAAAGCTGTCTGTTTTCAGAGAAAAGGCGGCAGAGAATACGATTGCTTATTCAATCCTGAAATCCCACAATATTTCCGGAAATATGGAGAAGCTTCAGATTAAATTTGATAAACTGACATCCCATGATATTACCTTTGTGGGAATTATTCAGACAGCCAGAGCATCCGGACTGGAGAAGTTTCCTGTACCCTATGTGTTGACTAACTGTCATAATTCTCTTTGTGCAGTAGGCGGGACGATCAATGAGGATGATCATATGTTTGGACTTACCTGTGCCAAGAAATATGGCGGCGTATATGTACCGCCTCATCAGGCGGTTATTCACCAGTTTGCAAGAGAGATGCTTGCAGCAGGGGGGAAAATGATCCTCGGTTCAGACAGCCATACACGCTATGGTGCTCTTGGAACTATGGCAATGGGAGAAGGCGGACCGGAGCTTGTGAAGCAGCTTCTTTCCCAGACCTATGATATTAATATGCCGGGTGTAGTTGCTATTTATCTGAAGGGAGCACCCAGACCTGGTGTGGGACCTCAGGACGTTGCTCTGGCTATTATCGGTAAGGTTTTTGCCAATGGTTATGTGAAGAATAAGGTTATGGAGTTTGTAGGACCTGGTGTGGCAAATTTAAGTGCTGATTTCCGTATTGGTGTGGATGTTATGACTACAGAGACAACCTGTCTTTCTTCTATCTGGCAGACAGATGAGAAAATTCAGGAATTCTATGAGATTCACGGCAGAAGTCAGGACTATAAAGAACTGAAACCAGGCGAAACTGCATACTATGATGGATGTGTGGAGATTGATCTGGGAGAGATCAAACCTATGATCGCAATGCCGTTCCATCCAAGTAATACCTATACCATTGACGAGTTAAAAGCCAATCTGGATGATATTCTTGCAGATGTGGAGAAAAAAGCTCAGATAAGTCTGGATGGTAAGGTACCATATACACTCAGAGACAAAGTGGTTGATGGAAAACTGTATGTAGATCAGGGAATTATTGCCGGCTGTGCAGGCGGCGGATTTGAAAATATCTGTGCTGCAGCAGATATTCTGAAGGGCAAGAGCATTGGTGCAGACGCTTTTACGTTAAGTGTTTATCCGGCAAGTACTCCAATTTATATGGAACTGGCAAAAAATGGTGTTCTGGCTAATCTGTTGGAAACAGGTGCTGTAGTTAAGACTGCTTTCTGTGGACCGTGCTTTGGGGCTGGTGACACACCTGCAAACAATGCGTTCAGCATTCGTCATACCACCAGGAATTTCCCGAACCGTGAAGGCTCTAAGATCCAGAATGGCCAGATTTCTTCTGTGGCACTTATGGATGCCCGCTCTATAGCTGCTACAGCTGCTAATAAGGGATTCCTTACTTCTGCTGAGGAATATGCCGGAGGATATACAGGTCAGAAATATTTCTTTGATAAGACTATTTATGAAAATCGTGTTTTTGACAGCAAGGGTGTAGCTGATCCGTCTGTAGAGATCCAGTTTGGTCCCAATATTAAGGACTGGCCAAAGATGTCTGCACTTCCGGAGAATCTTATTGTGAAGGTTGTTTCTGAGATCCATGATCCGGTTACTACCACAGATGAACTGATTCCTTCCGGTGAGACTTCTTCCTACCGCTCCAATCCTCTGGGACTGGCAGAATTTACCCTTTCCAGAAAGGATCCGGCTTATGTAGGCCGCGCCAAGGAAGTCCAGATTGCTCAGAAAGCAATTGAAGAGGGTAAATGTCCGGCTGAAGCACTTCCGGAGCTGAAACCGGTGATGGAAGTAATCAAGAAATCCTATCCGAAGGTCAGCAAAGAAAATCTGGGAGTTGGAAGTACCATTTTTGCTGTGAAACCTGGTGACGGCTCAGCCCGTGAACAGGCTGCCTCCTGCCAGAAAGTACTTGGAGGATGGGCAAATGTGGCAAATGAATATGCAACAAAGAGATATCGTTCGAATCTGATCAACTGGGGCATGCTTCCATTTTTGATCCAGGAAGGAAAGCTTCCGTTTGTGAATGGGGATTACCTGTTTTTCCCGGAAATCCGTCAGGCTGTGGAGAATAAGGCAGATGTGATCAAAGGATATGTAGTCGGACAGGAAGGTCTGAAAGAATTTGAGGTGACTCTGGGCGAGCTTACAGATGATGAGAGAGAGATTATCCTTAAAGGATGTCTGATCAATTATAATCGTAAATAAATAATAAAGAAATGCAGTCGTTTGGGAAGCGGCTGCATTTCTGATTTTGTCGTTATTGTTCATAGGCAATATCCCGCAAAGCGTTTTACTGAGAGCGGAATGAACGGTTATGAGCAAGTAACGAAGCAGATTGCGAATATCCGTTTGACCGGGATCAAATCTTGGAAACTTAAAAAGTCAGAAAATTATAAGATAAATATAGAAATTATGAAATTAATAAAAATAAAACAATAATAAGATAAAAAATATGAAAATAACTAGAAAAATGTGTTGACAAATACAAATTATGATGGTATTATAAGTTCATCAAAAAGAAACAGGAAACAAAATCTTAAAAAAGAAATTCATTCAATTCATAGTATAGATAAATGTTACAATGAAGAAGGATGAAATTATTTTAGAAGGGTTAGGTGATTCCGTTGGAAATGAATTTACAGACTTAATCAATATAAGAGTGGCAGATATCGCATTTCCTGCCAGAAAGACCGGATACATAAGATGATGAAACGGTTTTCCAACAAATGAAATTATTTTTCAGAATGGAATAGAATTTGTATCCAGAGTATTATAGAAGCGATAACTTATATTGAATAACTGTCACAGACCTGGTACAGAGATTTTGATAAATATGTAAAGAAATATTTATTAAAAGAGTATAACCCTTATCTCAATAGTTAGCCTGAAAGCTGAGTTTCAGGGAACAGATAGATTGAAGGTAAGAACGATACTTTGAGATGTATATCAGTAACTTTAGGATATAGATTGAAGCTTTGCATCAGAAGAATATCTTCCATATAATAATGGATTCAGATATTGAGTGTGAATTACGAAGGTACTTTTTCAAAATACTTTACATAGGATGACAGATTTCTTGAATTAAAATAGAAATATTGTATTTGAAAAACCTGGTTCGGATGAGATGATAAAGTATAAACACATAAACGGTTATGAGTTTAAGAAGTTAAATTTATAATTGCTTATATAAAAGATGAAAAAGTGTATCCAGTATTTCCAATTTTTAATTATAATCCGTGAAATTATAATTAAAATCTATATAACTTTCTAAGTAAGACCAATGATTACATATCATTTGGATTATGAGCAGGAAATCAGAGAAGAATTTTAAGATTTGAAATTTAAAAATTGAATAGCGAATCTTGTAGAACAGTCTATAAATAATATAGAAAGAATACTAAGAGGAAAATAAATTGAATAACGAAGAACATTGAGGCGGTCATCATTTTTGAAATCTGGTAGAGTAAAAAGTGATGACCGTCTTTGAGTTTGCCTGAAAAAATCACGCCTGGCGTGGTTTTTTATTTTGCATGTTTTGCGGCAGACCATCTTGGAGTGAAACTGGCGTTGCGTGAAAATGAAGATTGAGGTATAATTTTTGGGATATTTACTGCTTTTATAAAGGAGATTATATATAGATGAAAGATGTGAGAGAATGTATTTTATATGAAGATAAGGATATCCTGGTCTGCCATAAGCCGGCAGGGATTGCAGTACAGAGTGGGCGTGTGGGGAGTATGGATCTGGAAAACCTGCTAAAGAATTATATTGCGCAAAAAAAACCGGGAAAGATACCTTATCTGGCTGTGATCCATCGATTGGATCAGCCGGTGGAAGGAGTGCTCGTGTTTGCTCTGAATCCGAAAGCGGCAGCGGCTTTAAACAGACAGATGACGATGGGGGAGATTTCCAAAACTTATCTGGCGGTGACAGATGTGAAAAGGGAAAGTGTACTGCAAAAGGAAAGCACAGACACAAAGAAAGAGGAAAAAGTGCAGATGATATGCCTCACAGACTGGCTCTGCAAGGATAATAAAACGAATTCTTCTTCAGTGGTGCCTGCCGGTACAGCAGGTGGGAAGAAAGCAGTTTTATATTATAAGATTCTGGAAAGCAGGGAAGTACAGGGACAGAAACGCTGCATGGTACAGGTCCGGCTGGAAACAGGACGCCATCATCAGATCAGAGTACAGCTGTCACATGCAGGGATGCCCTTGGTGGGAGACCGTAAATATAATCCTGTGAAAAACAGCAGAGAAGCACTGGCATTATGCTCGATACAGCTGGAGTTTACACATCCGGAATCAGGGAAAAAGATGAAATTTCAGGTTGCACCCACAGGAACGGCATTTCGTGAATTCTCCGTGAAAAAAATATAAAATCTCTGGACGAAAGATTTAAAATGTGTATAATATAAGGGATATAATGTTAGCTTTATGTAAATGAACAAAGCCTGATTTTTCGGCTGTGTATAAGCAGTGAAACGGATGATTTACCCGCTCGGTTGTAGCGCGATAGAAAGAGGAGATTGATCATGAAGAAACCGATAGTAGCAGTGATCGGTATGACAGTGGCTTTGACAATGCTGTCAGGTTGCAGTAAGGATGAGGTTGAGGAGACTATCCAGCCATTGGTAGCAGATGCTATTGAGGAAGAGGATTCTGAGGCAGAGGCAGTGGAGGATGGAGATGAGAGTCCTCTGATTCCTGAAATTGACACCAGTGTGAAGATTCAGGCAGGTTCCAGAATTGCTGTTGTGAGCAAGTCCACAAAGGGAGAGTACTGGAAAATGGTAAAGAAAGGCATGGAGGACGCTGTGGCGGCCATAAATGATGCCTATGGTTATAAGAAGGATGATGCTATTACCATGACCTTTGAGGGACCGGAAGATGAAGAGGATGTGGAAAGCGAAATCAACATTATTGACGCGGTAATTGCAGAGAATCCTGAAGTATTGTGCATTTCAGCAGGAGATATGGATTCCTGTCAGGCACAGCTTGAAGCAGCTCATGAGAATGGGATTCCGGTTATTGTTTTTGACTCTAATGTTTCTGAGAAGAAGCTGGTGCGGGCATATCGTGGTACAGATAATGCACAGGTAGGTAAGATGGCTGCATACAGGCTGGGAAGTGCGATTGGAAAGATGGGAAAGATAGCAATATTTTCTGCTCAGGAGAAAACAAAGAGTGTACAGGACAGAGTCCAGGGCTTCATGGATAATATCCAGAAATATGGAGATATTGAGGTAGTGGAGACCATTTATTCCGATCAGGTTGATGATATGGAAGCTGCAATGCAGGAGGTTCTGGAGAAATATCCAACACTGGATGGAGTGTTCTGTACCAATGCGGATGTTACAGAACTATATCTGGAAATGGATAAAAGTACAGAAAGTGACAGTATTGCCCTGGTTGGTGTAGATGCTACTTCCAAACAACAGGAGGCGATCAGAAAGGGAACAGAGATTGGCTGTGTTTCCCAGCAGCCTTATGCTATGGGATATCAGACAATCTGGGCGGCAGCAGAGACCACAGCACCCAGAAAGTCGGTGAAAATAGAGAAAAACGTGCTGATCAATCCGGCATGGATCGATGCATCCACTCTTGATGATCCGGAGAGCAGTGCATATCTTTATACAGATTAGAACTGGCAGTTTCCGGAGAGATTATGAATAAAAAATGATTATTGAGAATATCGGGTATTTACGGTAAGAGAAAAATACAAAAGAGAAAGCATGAGAACAGAAGTGTACTGTTCTTGTGCTTTTTTTGCTTTTATTTGGTCACAAAAAATAAATATTATATGTTGAAATAATCACGTGCATGATATAAATATAACAAAAAAATAGTAAAATTATAATTAAATTTTGATAAAATTATACAGCTTTCTTGTAATTTTACATGCGATATGATAAAATTATGAACATAATCAGTGATCAGAGGAAAACAGGATTATATAAGTTTATAACTGAAAGGATATGGATGATTTGTAGTCATAAATAGGAGGAAAATTGGATAAAAAAGAGAATGGCATGAAGCAATGGTCAGAGATTATTAAAAATGTTACTATGTTGTCTCAGTTTAGCTTGTCTCTTATCACACCGCTTTTGCTGTGTCTGGCGTTCTGCTGGTTTCTTATTTCCCATACAGGCGTTGGTGGATGGATTTTTATTCCTGGCTTCTTTTTTGGCCTGGGAGGTTCAGGGACAGTAGCATATAAATTTTATCTTTCTATTAACAGACAGCAGAGAAAAGAGAGCAGAAAGAAGAGAAATAAAGTATCGTTCAACAGACATTTATAGTGGATGGAAGGGAGATTTGTATGAGTATTATGAATGATGTTCAGCCAGTCGTAAAGAAAGAAACCGGAAGGGTGTCTGCCATTACCGGAATCGGACTGGTGATTATGTGGATCGTATTTGGAGTGCTGCATGTTTTTATGCCGCAGAAGGTACCGCTTGATTATACGGTATTTCTTGGAGGTGCGGCTGGAGGATGTGTGGCAGTCCTTAATTTCTTTTTTATGGGACTTGCAGTGCAGAAAGCAGCTGCAGCAACAGATGAGGATACAGCAAGAATGAGGATCAAAGCCAGTTATTCCCAGAGAATGCTGATCCAGATGCTGTGGGTGATCATAGCTATCGTGGCTCCGTGCTTTCATTTTGTGGCAGGAATCGTTCCTCTTTTATTTCCCGGAACAGGAATTAAAATTGCAGGAATTTTTCATACTAACAAGTAGGTATTTCTATATCAAACCGGAACAGTACCGGGAGAGACGGGAGGTGAATAAAGAGTATGGAATTGGATATCAGCGGGGCAAGGATATTCTTTACATTACCCATTGATGTGCCTGTTCTCGGACAATTAAGGATCAGTGAGACAATGGTGGTAAGCTGGATTGTTATGATACTCATAACAGGTTTGTGTATCTGGCTGACACATGATCTGAAAGAAGAGAACATTTCCAAACGTCAGGCTGTGGCAGAACTCATTGTAGAGAAGGCCAACAGCTTTGTAATCGGAAATATGGGTGAGAGATTCAGATACCTGATACCATTTGTTGCAGCACTTTTTGCAACCAGCGTGGTTTCCAACCTGATCAGTCTGATCGGACTTAGAAGCCCTACAGCAGACCTTTCTACTGAGGCTGCCTGGGCAGTTGTGGTTTTCATTATGATCACAGCACAGAAGATAAAGACCAGCGGATTTGGCGGTTATCTAAAAGGATTTACAACCCCGATCGCAGTTATGACACCGTTTAATATTCTTTCCGAGCTAGCTACACCTGTCAGTATGGCGTGTCGTCATTTCGGAAATATCCTTTCCGGTGTGGTAATCAATGGCCTGATCTATGGGGCACTGGCAGTCGCAAGTTCCGCACTTCTGGGGCTGATCCCGGGTGCACTGGGAAATGTACTGTCAAAGATACCGATTCTTGATGTCGGTGTACCTGCGATAACGTCGGTCTATTTTGACTGGTTCTCGGGAGTTATGCAGGCGTTTATTTTCTGTATGCTGACTGTGATGTATATTGCAAATGCAGCAGAAGAGTAGCAGAAACATGATTTGCCGGAGCAAAACGGCAACGGTGGTAACCGAAAAAAAGCTGGAATACAGCAGAAAAAATTAATACCGCAGCAAAGGGGAAAAAGCTACAGATTATTATTTAACAGGAGGGTTTTAATATGGATTTTCAGTTATTGGCAAAAGGTATCGCATTAGCAGGATGTGCAATTGGAGCAGGATGTGCGCTGATCGCAGGTATCGGACCTGGTATTGGTGAAGGTAACGCAGTAGCAAAGGCACTGGAAGCAATCGGACGTCAGCCTGAGTGCAAGGGTGATGTTACTTCTACCATGCTTCTTGGATGTGCCATTGCAGAGACAACAGGTATCTACGGTTTCGTAACCGGTCTGTTACTTATCTTCGTTGCACCTGGTATGTTCATGAACTTCCTGAGCTGATAAAAACAGCTGAGATGCCGGATATTACAGATTAAGCGGCATCTGATATGGAACCTGTGGATAATTCCGGCAACAGCCGGAGAATGATCCGCATAAGTATAGACAGGAGGTTACAAACATGCAGGTACAGGAATTAGTTGGAATTGTGCCGTGGAATTTTATAGCGACGATTTGCAACCTTTTTATTCAGGTATATCTGATCAAACGTTTCCTCTTCAAGCCCATCAATGAGATGTTGGAAAAGCGCAAAGCGAAAGCTGATGCCCAGATCCAGGATGCAGTGAAGGCAAAGGAAGAAGCCCAGGCAATGAAAGCAGAATATGAAAAGAATATGCAGGAAGCCAAAAATAAGGCAAATGACATTGTGATGACAGCTCAGAAAACAGCTGCTATCCAGAGTGAAGAGATGCTTAAAGAGGCTTCCAGTCAGGTAACTGCCATGAAAGAGAAGGCAGAGAAAGATATTGCCCAGGAGAAACGTAAGGCAGTCAACGAGATCAAGGGAGAAATCGGCGGTATGGCTGTTGAGATTGCCGGAAAAGTGATCGAGCGCGAAATTAGTGAAGAAGATCATGCAAAACTGATTGATGAGTTTATTGAGAATGTAGGTGAGGCATCATGACAAAAACTGCCAGAGTTTACGGCGGAAGTCTGTATGACCTTGCCGCTGAAGAAAAGCTCGATGGACAGATCATGGAGCAGATGATCGCAGTCAGACAGATTTTCAGGGAGAATCCGGGATATCTGAAATTGCTGGGAGAACCGGCAATTCCTGAAGACGAGAGACTTAAGATGATTGAAGAGGCTTTCGGAGGGCAGGCAGAGAGGTATCTGGTGAATTTCCTGAAATTATTGTGTGAACGCAAGATTCTGAGAGAATTTGCCGGATGCTGCGAAGAGTTCATCAGACGCTATAACAGTGCACATGGAATTGCTGAAGCAGTAGTAACAAGTGCAGTGAAGCTCAATGAAACTCAGATGGAGGCTCTGAAAGCGAAGCTTGAGAAAATAAGCGGAAAGCAGGTGTATCTGGTACAGAAGACCGATACATCCGTAATCGCCGGACTTCGTGTGGAACTGGAAGGCGTGCAGCTTGACGGTACAGTGCAGAGTCGTATTTCCGGCATTTCAAAGAAACTGAATGAAATGGTAATGTGAGAAGATATCAGGATTACAGATTAAGGAGTCATTTCGTGCGGACACGAATGATTTTAGTATGCTGGTCCTGGAATCGAAAATAAAAGAATATAAAAGGATGGAATGGAAACATGCAATTAAAACCTGAGGAAATCTCCAAGGTCATCCGAAGCCAGATAAAATATTACGAAAATGCCATTCAACAGAACGAGACAGGTACGATCCTTATGGTTGGTGACGGTATTGCCAGAGCTAGCGGACTGGTAAACTGTATGTCAGGAGAGCTTCTGGAATTTGAGGACGGAAGCTTCGGTATGGCACAGAACCTGGAGGAGAACAGTGTCTCCATCGTAATCTTTGGTTCAGATGAGAACATTGGTGAGGGTCAGACCGTAAAGCGTACAGGCAAGGTCGTGTCTGTACCGGTAGGCGACGCCATGGTTGGACGTGTTGTAAATGCACTGGGACAGCCAATTGACGGAGCAGGCCCGATTGATACAAAAGAATTCCGGCCGATTGAGAGTAAGGCACCGGGAATCTGTGAGAGAAGATCTGTATATCAGCCTCTCCAGACCGGTATCAAAGCCATCGACTCCATGATCCCTATCGGACGTGGTCAGCGAGAACTGATCATTGGTGACCGTCAGACCGGTAAAACAACGATTGCTACAGATACCATCATTAACCAGAAGGGAAAAGATGTGATCTGTATCTATGTAGCCATCGGACAGAAGCGTTCCACAGTAGCTACATTAGTAGAGAACCTGACAAGAAATGGCGCGATGGATTACACCATCGTCGTAGCTGCTACAGCATCTGAGTCAAGCCCGCTGCAGTATATCGCACCGTATTCCGGCTGTGCAATGGGCGAGTACTTTATGAATAAGGGAAAAGACGTGCTGATCATTTATGATGATCTGAGTAAGCATGCGGTTGCATACCGTGCACTTTCCCTGCTGATCCGTCGTCCACCTGGACGTGAGGCATATCCGGGTGATGTTTTCTATCTGCATTCCAGACTTCTGGAACGTGCAGCGAAGCTGGATGATGAACATGGCGGTGGCTCTATGACAGCACTGCCGATCATCGAGACACAGGCAGGTGACGTATCTGCCTATATTCCTACTAACGTTATTTCTATTACAGACGGACAGATCTTCCTGGAGACAGAGTTATTCCATTCAGGAATCATGCCTGCTGTAAACCCGGGTATCTCTGTATCACGAGTTGGTGGTGATGCGCAGATTAAGGCAATGAAGAAGGTAGCAGGAACACTGAAACTGATTTATTCCCAGTACCGTGAGCTGCAGAGCTTCGCACAGTTTGGTTCTGATCTGGATGCTGATACAAAGGCACGTCTGGAACAGGGAGCACGTATTGTGGAAGTTCTGAAACAGAACCAGAATGCACCGGTTCCTGTAGAGAAGCAGGTTGCGATCCTTTATGCGGTTACAAAGGGTGTTCTTGAATCAGTAAAAGTTGAAGACGTAAATGTATATGAATCAGGATTATATACCTATCTGGATACAGATGCAGCAGGCGTAGAGGTTATGCAGGAGATCCGCTCAACAGGTAAGCTGGAGCAGGAAACAGAGCAGAAGCTTCGCAGCGTACTGGATGCGTATACAGAGAACTTCCTGAATACAAGACCTGAGAAATAAAGTGATTAGGAGGGTATCGTATGGCTTCGAATATGAAAGCGGTAAAGCTGCGTATCAAGAGTGTACAGAGTACCATGCAGATTACCAAGGCCATGGAGCTTGTAGCATCCTCCAAACTGCGTAAGGCAAAGGAACGTGCAGAGGTATGCCGTCCGTACTTTACAGAACTTCATGAGACATTGAAAGAGATTGCAAGGGAGAATACAGATTTCTCATCCATTTATGCGAAAGAGTCTTCCAACAATAAAACCTGCTATGTAGTGATTGCAGGTGACAGAGGACTTGCAGGTGGTTATAACACCAATCTTTTCAAATGTCTGGAGGCTTCGGCAGAGGGTAAGGACTACATGGTTCTGCCGGTTGGAAAGAAAGCAGTAGAATATTTCCGACAGAGAGGGATTGAAGCCCTGACAGAACAGTTTGCAGAAGTGGGAAGTATTTCTGTGGCGGACTGTTTTGAGATGGCAAATATGCTCTGCACGGAATTTCGAAAAGGAACCTTTGGCCATATTGAATTATGCTATACTGTTTTTAATTCCATGCTTTCTCAGCAGCCGGAGGTATTTTCCATGCTTCCTATGACTGATATCAGAGAGGAAAGCGGCGGTAAGATTGAGACGAAGAATCTGATCCTCTATGAACCGGACGGAGAGACAGTATTTGATGCCATTGTTCCGGAATATCTGGCAGGCCTGGTTTATGGTGGTATCTGCGAAAGTATTGCAAGTGAACTGGCAGCCAGACGTATGGCTATGGACGCAGCTACAAGTAATGCGGAAGAGATGATCGACCAGCTCAACCTGTATTATAACAGAGCGCGTCAGGCCAGCATCACGCAGGAGATCACGGAGATTGTTGCAGGTGCGGAAGGTCTTTAGAAATAGGAGATTATAAACATGAGTGAAAAACACATTGGCGAGGTAGTGCAGGTTATTGGTCCGGTTCTGGACATCCGCTTTGCGCACGATGAGCTGCCACCTCTTCTCAATGCCATAGAGATTGATAATGATGGCGCAAAGCTGGTTGCCGAGGTTGCACAGCAGGTTGGTGATGATGTGGTAAGATGTATTGCCATGAATTCTACTGACGGTCTGGTGCGCGGTGCCAAAGCTCTGGATACAGGCGGTCCAATTTCCGTTCCTGTAGGTGAGGAATGCCTGGGACGAGTATTTAACCTTCTGGGTGACCCGGTAGATAATCTTCCGGCACCAGAGGCAAAGGAACGCTGGTCTATCCATCGTCAGGCTCCTTCTTATGAAGAACAGATGCCTGCAACAGAGATCCTGGAGACAGGAATTAAGGTCGTTGACCTGATCTGCCCTTATGCAAAGGGTGGTAAGATTGGTCTTTTCGGTGGTGCTGGTGTAGGAAAAACAGTTCTGATTATGGAGCTGATCCACAACGTAGCAACTGCTCACGGCGGACTTTCCGTATTTACAGGTGTAGGAGAGCGTACGCGTGAAGGAAATGACCTTTATAATGAAATGAAAGAAAGTGGAGTTATTGATAAAACTGCTCTGGTTTACGGTCAGATGAATGAGCCGCCCGGAGCACGTATGAGAGTTGGCCTTTCCGGACTTACCATGGCGGAATACTTCCGTGATGAGAAGAACCAGGATGTGCTCCTCTTTATTGACAATATTTTCCGTTTTACACAGGCAGGTTCCGAGGTGTCTGCGCTTCTGGGACGTATGCCTTCAGCTGTAGGTTATCAGCCTACACTGGCAACTGAAATGGGTAACCTGCAGGAACGAATTACTTCTACAAGAAAGGGTTCCATCACATCTGTACAGGCTGTATATGTGCCTGCCGATGACCTGACTGACCCGGCTCCTGCAACTACATTCTCACATCTGGATGCAACAACTGTACTTTCCCGTGAGATCTCCAGCCAGGGTATTTATCCGGCCGTTGATCCTCTGGATTCCACAAGTCGTATCCTTTCTCCTGAAATCGTAGGAACAGAGCATTATGAGATTGCCAGATCAGTACAGAGAGTTCTTCAGCGTTACAAAGAGCTTCAGGACATTATTGCCATCATGGGTATGGATGAGTTGTCAGAGGAAGACAAACGTACTGTAAGCCGTGCCCGTAAGGTTCAGAGATTCCTGTCACAGAGTTTCTCTGTAGCAGAACAGTTTACAGGTATGCCTGGCAAATATGTTCCGCTGAAGGAGACACTGAGAGGATTCAGGATGATCCTGAACGGTGAGTGTGATGACATTCCTGAGAGTTATTTCCTGTTTGTGGGAACCATCGATGAAGTGTTTGAAAAAGCCAAGAATCAGTAAAGGGGGAAATGTCCTATGAGTACTTTCCCGTTGAGAATCGGAACACCGGACGGACTGCTCTTTGAAGGCAATGTGGAGCGTGTGGTCTGCAGAACTGTCAGTGGTGATCTGGCTATTCTTGCCAGACACTGTAATTACTGTACTGCCCTGGGAATGGGCGAAGCAAGTGTGGTAATGGAAGATGGCAGCAGGCGGACCGCAGCTTGTATTGGCGGAATGCTTTCTGTTATGAATGGAAAGTGCCGTGTCCTTGCAACTACCTGGGAGTGGAAAGAGGATATTGATGAGCAGCGCGCACAGGAAGCTAAGAAAAGAGCTGAGGAGATGATCGCCAAAGGTGGTTTGACTGATCATGATTATAAGGTTGCGGAGGCTAAGCTGCAGAGGGCGTTGGTGCGTTTGAGTGTGAAGAACTGAGAAAATAAGAGTTATTAAAAGACTGACAGGGAATCCGGGAAGGGTGAGACTGTCGGTCTTTTTGGTTGTTGTATATATGATTTTGGGGGATATAGTAGGAAAAATTTGAAGGAGGGACGCATAGAAAAATAATTTATTTCATGTGCGGTTTCGGACATTAAGATATTCTGCAAATGCACATGAAATAAATTATTTTTCTATGCTGGTGGTTGGCTCTTTTAAATACACTTTAAGCGAATCAGGTAAGTCCCCTGCGGGGAAACCAAAAGGAAAAAATGATGAATAAAGCCGAATGGCAGTGTATTAAAATTAGGTGGATGTAATTGAAGAAAAAATATGATATCATGTGAGTAACAAATCGTTAAGGAAAGAATCGAAGGTGGTGCAAACGAAAAAGCAGTATTGAGACTTTTCATTAACTGCCCTTTCGTTTGCATCAATTTCGATTTTTTCTGGTTGAACAAAGCGCGTCAACTCTATATGGACTTTTAATTCTGACACTCTATTTATAATAGGATAGCGTGTACACATAGAAACACATAGAATTTATAATTCAGTCCTGTATTATGACACCAGAAATAAGCCTCCCTAAGGAAGCTAAAAAAATATACAGTTATAATACGTTAACAGAGCATATGTGGTTTTGGTTTTATAAAATGTTGTTCTGTAGGCAGAGGAATAATCTTACCACCACAGGAAGAGCACTTGCATATATCTTTATTATAAAGAAGACGGATAATGGCAGGTGCATCCATATCTTTCAGCTTGGAAATATATTTTTTGCAACCAAGGATGTTTCTGCATAGGGTAATCTTTTTCTTCTTATTTCTGGATGAAAGAAGACCATAGTGCCTGATACGTACAAAACGTTTTGGAGGAACATGCATTAAAAATCGACGGATAAATTCCTCGCCGGATATGCTGATCTCTTTCCAATGCCCTTGATTTTTGTAATCTTTAGCAGAAAAGGTAACTGTAGATTCTGTCATGCCTTTGATACGGTAGTTGCTGATAGCAATCCGGTGGGTGTATTTTCCAAGATATCTGATAACAGATTCGGCACCATCAAATGGTTTCTTACAATAAGGAATCCATTCCTTTGTATAGCAGGTATTTAACAATTCTTTGAAAGTATAGTAGTTTTTGTAAGGAGCAGCTGATCCATGAAATTCAAGTCTGTCATTTTCCCAGAGCTGCTTAAGTTCAGCCATATATTTTCCACGAAACGTTTTGGAGATCGCCTTAATCGGAAGGAAAAAATCTTTCCCATTGTCTTTCCAATGATTTTTCACATCCAGCCCTCCCCCAAGAACAATCGCATGGATATGAGGATGAAAATTCATGGTGCTTCCCCATGTATGGAGGATACAAATATAGCCGATATCAGTCCCAAGATACTTACTATCAGCAGCAAGTTCACTGAGAGTATCTGAAGCCGCATGATAAAGAGCAGTGTATAAGAATTTCTGGTTGCTGTAGATAATGGGATTAAGTTCTTCCGGAACTGTAAAAACCACATGGAAATAAGGAGCATCTAAGATATCCTCACGCCGTGCATCCACCCATTTTTCTTTTGGAAACTCCTGACACATAGGACCGCATCTGTCACGGCAGGAGTTATAGTGGACTGATATGCAACCGCAGTCCTCGCATACGCTTACATTCACACCAAAGGCACCGGTTTTGCAATTCATGATGTGGTAAGCGGCTTTTCTCTGAGTGGGAGAAATATCATGTGTGGATTCAAATGATGAATAAAAACGATGAAAAACATCCTGAATCGTACAATCCTTACTCATGATTCACCACCTTCCGGGTTGTCGAACGGGCTGCGTATTCCAAGAAGTGTCTTGTTGCTCACATGAAGGTAAACATCTGTAGAGCGAGGATCGACATGTCCCAGAAGTGACTGGATATATTTTATATCCGTGCCACTTTCGAATAAGTGGCTGGCAAAACTGTGACGGCACGCATGAGAGGAAACATGACGGTTAATGCCGGCGAGTTTAGCACTTTTCTTAAAGAACTGGTTAACACTGGCTATATCAAGATATCCACCGGACCAGGAACTTGGGAAAAGGATATCTTTAGGGCGACCACATTTGTACCAATACTCTGT